>DAOUEM010000183.1:0-56494 GCA_034430555.1 Anaerolineae bacterium
CGGAGCAGGTGGTCCCGCTGAAACAGATCGCCGCGTCGGTTCTGGATATCACCCGGGTGACTTCCGGGGGTTAGTACATTTTTCGCGAATCAGGTTAGAATTCAAGGAGAGCCTGATCAGACGAGCCGTCACCGGCCCATAACAGAGAGGTTGTGACTTTCGAACCACTCTCTAACCATATACTGACCAGGGCAAGGAGTACAATCATGGCGCTTGAAGTATTATTGGTAGAAGACAGCCGCACCCAGGCTGCCCAGATCAAGGAAACGCTGGAGAGCGTCGGGTTGAAGGTACGCATCGCCTACGACGGGCCGGAAGGCCTGCGCGAGGCGCTGGAAAATCCGCCCGCTCTTATTGTGCTGGATGTCAAGCTTCCCAGCATGGACGGTTTCCAGGTTTGCCGCCGCCTTAAACGCAACCCGGAAACGCAGGATATCCCGGTCATTATGCTGACGGAAAAGGCCAGCGCCAAGGCGACCATGTCCGGGCTGCATGCCGGGGCAGATGACTATATCCCGAAAGATATCTTTGCTTCGGAGCACCTGATTAATACTCTGCACGAGTTGGGTGTCCTGGAGTAGTACACCTTAGGATAAAGACGCATGGCTCACGATTCATACGTGGTCATCCCACCGGTCTTGACGGTGGCAGTTGAAGATAGCATGGACATCATGATCGCCCGTGATACCGCCCGGCGTGCGGCGGCGTTGCTGGGGTTCGCCCCGGCTTTCCGTGCCCAACTGGCCGGGGCGGCCGGTGCCTTGGCCGAGTTGGTGCTCAAGACCGGGACCCCGCATGAGCTGAATTACAACGGTGTACAGGATGGGGGTAGGGTCGGCATTCAAGTTTCTTGCGCCGCGGCCTGGCTGGCCGATGTGTCGGCTAGCAATGTCGAGATGGCGCTGCGGGCCAAGATGGGCGACCTGGTGGACGAGATTATCCTCAAGGCGGGAAACCCGCCCGTGATCGGATTGATCATGTGGCTCTCTTCTCCCCGTAAGGTCCAGGCCTTTGACCCGACGGAATCCGATTCCACCTCTGAGCCATGAACAGCACCGTACCGGTATCCGTTCTCATATGCAGGGTTGGTGAGCAGCACTACGCCATTCCCGTTTCTGATATCCTAGAAGTGGCGGCTCTCGTCCAGATCACGCCGCTGCCCAATGCGCCGCCTGAGGTGCTGGGAGTCGTCAACCGTCATAGCACGGTGATTCCGATCCTGGATTTGCGCCTGTGCCTGGGGCAGGATGCCCCCCCGCCGGACTTGGCCACGCTCTTTGTGGTTGTGCAGGGGGTCAGTTACATGGCCGGGTTGATCGTCGACGAGGTGCAGTCTGTCGTCACCATCCCGGCGGATCGGCTGAGCCTCCCGGCTAGGAGCGGCCCTTATGTCCAGGGCATGGCGGCTGTCAACCAGAAGCCGCTGTTGGTGCTGGATGTCGTGGCTTTGTTACAGCAGTTCGCGCCATCCGAATTATCTGTTGAGAGAGACTCATGACTGACCGAAACCAGAAACGGCGAAACCGCATTTTGCTCGTCGCCAAGGACGGGGGGTTGCGGGAAGCTCTGGTGGATACGCTGGAAAACGCGGGCAACTACCTGACGAGCCAGGCCAGCAGCTTTGAGGAGGCGCTGAGCGAGATCTTGCTGAGCGACTTTGCCCTGATCGTCACCGAGACCGAGCTGCCGGACCTCAGCGGGATGGACCTGCTGGCGGTGGTCGGCGGACTGCGCCCTGGCGTCTCGGTGATGATGATCGACGATGATCTCTCGGCCAAGTCGGCGGTAGCCGCTTTTCGGCTGGGGGCGGTGGATTATCTCTACAAGCCGGTGAACCTCGAGTTCATCCTGATGCAGATCGAGCGCGAGATTGAGGCCAAACGCGCCAAAGAAGCGCCGCCGCCGCCCGAGCCGCCCAAACGCGCCACCCCGCGTGACCGTGAGCGCCGGCTTAATCCGGGCACCCGGGCGGCCGCCCTGGTCATGGGCCGCTCGCAATTTAAGCACATCACCATGGAGCTGAACCGCCTCCGGGCCCACGTGCGCGCCAACTTTGTTGGCCTGGTCGACTCCGATGGCAACATGGTGGGCGCTGCCGGCACCCTGGAAGACTACGACCTGATGTTGCTCACCAAAGCGCTGGCCATTGACCACGAGGCGACCAAGTCGCTGGCCACCATCCTGGATGAAACCCGCTTCCACTCCACCTATTTTGAAGGCGAGCAAAGCGGCGTGTATATCATCGAGTTCGGGCGTCCCTATCTGGTCTCGCTGGCCGTGATCTGCCCGGTGGATGTCAAGCCCGGCATGGTGTGGCTGTACAGCAAACGTACTGCTGCCGTGATTGATGAGGTTTTGCAGACGGTGCAGATTCCCCGGTCGGTGCCCAGCCTGGTCCCGGATACGCCTGCCGAACCGGAAATCGAAGGGGACGAGTAACCCGACAGGCCCCGGCAGGGCGTTGTCCTGGAGAAAAATGCTAATCGCCCTCCCTGTTGGTTCCGGGGAGGGCGATTTAACGTTCCGGAGGGTGATTTACCTAACACTACCGTGACCGTTGTTCCCTGACTCGTAGCGAAAGATGACCGACTGCATGGTTCCGGCCAGATCGTTGAGGTCTCTGGCGGCGCGTTCGGCTTGCTGGATGCTGGTCTGGACATGGACGGCATGCAGAACTTTGCACCCTACGGCCTGCCGTTTGGGACGTAAGGCGGCCCAAGCGAGCCTGAAACTCTCCAACTTCCCGTACAGACTGCTTGTGGAAGACTTGACGCAGCTCTAATTAGGGCCAGCCATGTTGGCTTGCCTTTCAATGGGGATATCTCACAGACAGTTGGTGATGACGGTCTTGTGGACTTCCGGTTGTTGAAAGCCTTCACCGTAACGAAAGTCTGAATCAGGGGAGGTTGGCGGGGAGCATTACCACTGGCGGGCTGCCGCTATTGCTCGAGTGGCTTCTTCGACGGCGGTTTTACCACCAATGGCCCGCAGGACGGGCGTCAGGGCGGCGATATCGCTGAGTAGCTGCGGCACGGGGCGGTGGCTGAGTTGGGGCAGCATCTCGCACCACAGGGCGTAGGCTATGGTGGGGGGATGAACGGCGGTCCAGTGTGGGATCAGGCTGGCGAAGACCTCGGCCCGCGCCGCGCTGGCATCGATCTGGCAGGTGGCCAGCAGCGCTTCCCGCAGGACCTGGGATTCGGACGGCAGGGCGGAGGGCATAGCTTCCGCCGCCAGCAGCGGGGCAAAGACCGATATCCCACTGGCCCGGTCATAATCGTCGCTGATCTCTTTGACGGCATCGAGCACGGCCCTCACGATGTCCGGCTGCATCTCCGGCGTTGCTTTCGGCCACAGGGCCGACAGCGCGGTGGCCCGGTCATAGTGGTCGATGATGTCGCGGGCCGCATCCCAGATGTGCTTCAACATGTCTTCCTGGCCGTCTTGCGGCAGACGGTTCAGCAGGGCGATCAGCGTCGTCGAGCGGTCGTACGGATCGGCGATATCCAGCGCGATGTCAATCGCGGTTTGCAGGGCTTCGCCGGCGAGCTGGAGGGCCAGGCTGGCCAGGGCGCGGGACCGGCGGTATTCGACCGTGATTTCCCGCATGCCTTCCAGGGCGACCTCGATCGTCTTGGTCCGTGGTTCTTCCGGCAGGAAGGGCACCAGGGCGATCAGCGCGCTGGCTTTTTCCACCGGGTTGGTGATGGTATAGGCATCCGCCAGGGCATCCGCCAGGAGTTGGTCATAGTCGCTCAGCAGCGGCGCCAGCGTGGAGAGCGCCCGTACCCGCGCCCGCTCCTTGGTAATCGAGCGGGCCGTGGTCAGCGCATTGACCAGCGTCCGGTGCTTGAGTTCCGGCGGCAGGTTGGGGGCCAACTCGCTGAGGGCCATGACGCGCTCCAGCTGGCGGGGCAGTGCCACGGCCACGGCCAGCGCATCCAGCCAGGTGCGTTCGGCGGCTTTTTTATTCATCCGGCTGCCCAGCGCCTTCAGGGCCAGGAAGCGGGCATCCCGCTGGCGGATATCGTGGGCGATGGCCAGGGCCGCCACAGAAAGGTCTGGCGGCAGCGACAGGGCCAGATCGGCCAGCATCTGGGCGCGGTCGTGTTCATCCGGGATGGCGTTAACCGCGGCCAAGGCTTCGCCCTGCAGGTTATGGGGCAGGCGCGCCTGCAGCCCGACCAGCGCCTTGGCACGTGCATCGCGGCGGTTCATGTTGACGCCCAGGGCCAGCGCGCGCTCCAGCAGCACCGGGAAGGATTCATCATTCTCGTTGACATCTTCCAGGTGTGGGGCAAAACCGGCCAGCGCGATGGCGCGCTCGTCCTCGTTGGGGATGGAGGCAATGGCTTCCAGGGCAGCGGCCCGCAGACGCGGCTGCAAGCGTGCCGGGAGGTGCTGGGCCAGCACGGTTAGCACGCGGGCGCGCGGTGCCGGGTCCTTGATGTGAGCGGCGACCGTCAGCGTGCGATGATGAACCTCGCCCATCAGGTATGGGGCCAGCGAGACCAGGGCGCCGGCCTGGGCGTCGGACTGGGGCAGCGTGGCGATCGTATCCAGCACGGCCAGCAGCAGCGCGATCCGCACGGTCGGCGGCAGGTAGGGGGCCAGGGCCGTCAGGCTGCGCAGGCGCGCCTCCGTATTTTTGATGGCGCTGGCCACGTCCAGTGTTTCGGCAATGATCCCGCTGGGTAACTCGTTGTCTTCCGAGCCGTGCAGCAGCGGCAGCAGCGCCATGAGCAGCCGGGCGCGCTCCACCGGGTGTTTGACGGCGCTGGTGGCCTGGTAGGTTTCACGGATGGTCAGGCGTCGTTTTTCGCCGGAAAGATGAGGGACCAGCAGCAGCATAGCCCGCGCCTTGATGGCCGGGTTCTCCAGCCCTTCGACTTCGTTGAGCAGGACGATTCGCTGCTGGACGGAGAGGTCTTGGCTCAGGCCGGCCAGCGCCAGCAGACCGGTCTGGTCGGTAGTCGCCATCGTATATGACGAGACATGGGGCCGGGTCGGTGCAGTGGCGTTGGGGTCAGACTTGAGGCTGGCAGCCAGCGCAAAAGACACCTGGCGGCCCATCATACGCGGCCCGGCGTTCACCGCCTGCCGCCACTTTTGTTCGATGATTTCTGCCGGCAGGTAAGGCCAGGGGCCTTCTTTATCGGAGTCCGGGGCGTCTTTCTCTGGCGACGGCATAGCTTCGACCGCCAGCAGCAGGTCGTCGACTGACGGCAGCCAGTCATCGGCCGCTGCCGATTCCCCTATGGGAGTGGGAGCAGCATCGACCGTCGAGGACAACTCCTCGGCCGTATTTTGAGTGATCTCGCCTTCGGTAAGGCCGCTCATACCTGTACCAACTCAATCCGGGCCGCGGCACACGCTGCTGAATAGATCAGGGTTACCACGGTTTCCCGCTTGCCTCACTGCCAGTTACCTGTGAAGGTTATGCCTGATTATACAGGGGTTGTCCATTCCAGGCATCCGGGCGGCGGGTGTGTGGACAGCCAGCGGGTGTGTGGACAGCCGCCTATGGCATCATTTAAATTCTAACCTTATTCAGGGTGAATAATCAAGAGACACCTGCAATTTAAGTGGAACGTTTATCCTTTCTTTTATCTAACCGATCTGGTGAGGGGTTTACGCCGGCCGCCGGGCACTTGGGGATGAAAACGCTCCAAAAAAGGGGGCAGGTTATTGCGTTTGCTGCCGGAGGATTCTATAATCCGCCCCACTCAATCGTTTTAGTCTTTGGGGACAAAAGGAAAAACAATGGTTGAAGTCGTAATTGATAGCATCCGCGTGAGCTTGATGTCCCAGCACCGGGTTGTCGTCCTCAAGGACACCACAAGCGAACGCTACCTGACAATCTTTATCGGTCCGTGTGAGGCCGACGCCATCACGATTCATATGCAGCATCTACAGGGCGGCCCTCAACCCCAGCGCCCCATGACGCACGACCTGCTTAAGTCAGTGATCGAGACCTTTGGTGGTGAACTGCAGCGGATCGTCATCAATAACCTGTCGGACGACATCTATTACGCCGAACTGGTCATTGATGTCGACGGCAATGAGATCCGCATCGACAGCCGCCCCAGCGACGCCATCGCGCTTGCCGTGCGGGCGGAAGCCTCCATCTTTGTGGCCGAATCGGTGATGGAAAAAGCTGCCAGCACGCCCGATGAAGAGATCGTCGAGGACGATGTTGAAGAAGATGAGGACGTGGCCGAAGGCGCGCCGGAAGACCTGGATATTTTCGCGGACTTCGTCGACACGCTGGATATGGACGACCTCGATACCGAAGAGTGATTTGCCAGGCTCGTAGACCGCTGCTTGAGGTGACACGCAGACCCTGCCATGACCGAGTCGCTTGATTCGGTCATGGTGTGTTATACATAGGCTGTCTCGCGTTATGGGTGGATCAGCCGGTCGAGGTGGGACATACGGCGGCGATTCCCTCCGTACCAGCCAGGCGTCGACAGGGCAGGTGTCCACCAGGACGCGCCCCATTTTAGCCCGCATGTTTGACTCAGCAGGACACACGAACCCATGACTGATCAGGACCGCGCGTCCATCTCCACGGATCGGGCGGAGTACAACGGACGAGACTCCGATCCTTTTAACCTGGCCCCTCACAGCGTCGAGGCTGAAGAAGCCGTGCTCGGCTCTATTCTCATGAATCCCGAGTCGCTGCACGAGGTCGCCGCCTTCCTGACGGCCGAGGACTTCTTCATCTTGCGCCATGGCTGGATCTTCGAGGGTATCATGCGCCTGCACGAGCGAGCCGATGCCCTCGATACCCGCACACTGGCCGAGGAACTGCGCGCCCAGGGGCGGCTGGACGAAATCGGGGGAGAGCCGTACCTGCGTTACCTGCCGACCACCGTGCCCACCGCACTCCATGCCGAGGTCTACGGCCACATCGTGGAGCGCGCCGCCGTGCGACGGCGTCTGCTGGGGGCGGCCGGCGAGATCGCCCAGCTCGCTCACAACGAAGAGCGCGACATCAACCAGGTGATCGACCTTTCCGAATCGACGCTGTTTGCCGTGACCGAACGGCGGCTCCGGCAGGAGCTGGTGCCGATGCGGATCGCCATCAGCCAGTACTTCGATCGCATCGAGGAACTGCGCCAGAGCGAGGAAGAAGCGCTTGGCGTGCCCACTGGTTTTTATGACCTTGACCAGATGTTGGGCGGCCTGCAAAAAAGTGACCTGCTCATCATCGCCGGTCGACCGGGCATGGGTAAAACCAGCTTCCTGCTCACCCTGGCCCTCAATGCGGCGCGGCAGGGTAATGCCCGGATTGCCATCTTCAGCATGGAGATGAGCAACGAGCAGCTTGTCCAGCGCCTGATCTCCTCGGAGACGGGCATCAGCTCGCAAGACCTGCGCCTGGGTAAGGTGGGAGACGCGGAGTGGTCGCGTTTTGTCAGCGCGGTTGATATGATGAGCAACCTCCGTATCTATTTCGACGATTCCCCGGCGGTCAGCGCCATGCAGCTGCGGACCAAGTGCCGCCGCCTGTATCGCGAGCACGGCCTGGACCTGATTATCGTGGACTACCTCCAGTTGATGAATGCCGGCACGTCGATGAGCCGCGATATCAACCGCGTCCAGGAGATCACCTACATCAGCCGTGCCCTGAAGGAGCTGGCCCGCGAGTTAAACGTGCCGTTGCTCTCGGCCGCGCAGTTGAGCCGTGCCGTGGAGCAGCGCCAGGACAAGCGTCCCCAGTTGAGCGACCTTCGTGAGTCGGGTTCGATCGAACAGGACGCCGACGTCGTGATGTTCCTCTACCGGGACGAGGTCTACAATGAGGCGACCGAACATCCCGGCGAGGCCGACGTGATCGTGGCCAAGCACCGCAATGGTCCTACCGGCATGTTGACCTTGCTCTTCCGTAAGGAAAACACCAAGTTCGTGAATCTGCGCAAACAGCGCGTCAACCTGAACGAGATTTAGCGGCGGACTCTGATGACCGATACTTTCGACGGCTTCGCGCCCGGCAAAACACGACTGATCCGGCTGCCGGCGGCATTTTTCACCGACCTGCTGCCAGTCATCGACGATCCCGACGAGTTAAAGCTCACCCTGTACTGCTTCTGGGTATTGGAGCAGCGGGACGGGCGCTACCGGTACCTGCGCCAGGCGGACTTTGCTGCGCCGGAGATGCCTGTCCATGACCCGGAGCGCCTGGCCACGGCTCTGGCGTCGGCCATCAGGCGGGAAACGCTGCTCACGGTACCGGTGGAAGGCCGCGACGGCCCGGAGACGCTGTACTTCCTCAATACGGCCAACGGGCGTGCGGCTGTCCAGTTGATCGAGCAGGGACGCTGGCGGCCCGGCGATGCCGAACACCCCGTCGAGGTGCTGCCGGACCGGCCCAACGTCTTCCAGCTTTACGAGGAGAACATCGGCGCGCTGACGCCCCTGATTGCCGACGCGCTGCGCGATGCCGTCCAGACTTACCCCGAGCGCTGGATCACCGAGGCCCTGCAGATCGCCGTTGAGCGCAATGCCCGCAACTGGCGCTACGTCCGGGCGATACTGGACCGGTGGGAGAAAGAAGGCAAAGATGACGAACCAGGATTTGGACCCGCTGGGGCGGATTCTGAAGAAAACCGTAGCCGCTATATCTCGGGAAAATATGCCGATATCATCGAGAGTTGAAGACAGGTCAGGACCGATGGTGGAGGTATGCCCGGTTTGCGGTGGATACGGCGTGATCAGCCTGGAAGTGCCGGTTGAGGACCCGCGTTTTGGCAAAGCTTTCCCTTGCCCGCGCTGTGGGGAGGAGCATCTCCAGCGGATAGGCCGGCGGCTGCGCCGGATGAGCAACCTGGATGCCCATGTGGGCAGTACTTTCGCCAGTTTCCAGACCGATCTGTCTCACCTGACCGAGATGCAGGCCACCAGCTTGCGCATCGCCTACGACCTGAGTCATCGTTTCGCCCTCCAGCCGGAGGGTTGGCTGCTGCTGCAAGGCGGCTACGGCTGCGGCAAGACGCACCTGGCGGCGGCCATCGCTAATGCCTGCGTCGATGCCGGGCTGCCCACTTTATTCCTCACCACCCCGGACCTGCTCGATCACCTGCGCAGCACCTTCGGGCCTTCCAGCGAGGTGCAGTACGACGATCTGTTCGACCGGGTGCGAAACATATCCCTGCTGGTGCTGGATGATCTTGGCAGCGAAAGCCCGACTTCCTGGGCGCTGGAAAAGCTCTACCAGATCATCAACCACCGGTACAACTACCGGCTGCCGACCGTGATCACGACCAACGTCGACCTGGAAGCGATTGAGCCGCGCATCCGCAGCCGCCTGGTGGATGAGCACCTGACCCGCAGCGTGATGATCAGCGCGCCCGATTACCGGCGCGGCGGCTTCGCGCAGTCGGAAGGGGCCTTGACCAACCTCTCGCTTTATGCGGATATGACCTTTGAGACCTGGGACGGACGCGCCGACCTGCCCAAGCGCGACCGGGACAACCTGACCCGCGCCTACGATTGGGCCTGGCGGTACGCGGAAGCGCCGGCCGGCTGGTTGGTGCTGGTGGGCTCTTATGGCAGCGGCAAGACGCACCTGGCGGCCAGCATTGCCAATCGGCGCCAGTTGCTCGGCGAACCGGTCATGTTCGTCACCGCGCCGGACCTGCTCGATCATTTGCGCGCCACCTTCAGCCCGGACAGCCTGATCAGCTACGACCGGCTCTTCCACGAGATTCGCAACGCGCCGCTGCTGGTGCTGGACGACCTGGGCGTGGAAAATGCCTCCCCCTGGGCGCGAGAAAAACTCTTCCAGTTAATCGACCACCGCTACCGGGCGCAGCTGCCTACCGTGTTTACCATGTCCAAGCCGCTGGAAGAAGTGGACCAGCGTATTGCCAGCCGCATTGGCGATCCCTCACGCAGCGGCGATTCGGCGCGGAATACCGTGGTCGCCATCACCGTGCCCACCTATCGCGGCCAGCGCCCCGCCGCCAGCCGCCGTTCCGGACCAACCCGCCAGGGATCGCGACCTGGGGGCCGGTCGCGCCGCCGGCCGCCGGAATAAAGTCTGCCGGATTCAGCGTGTGTGGTGCCTGCCGAGGAGAACCCCGTGCGCCGTCGGATGATCGCCGCCCTGGCAGTGCTGCTGCTGCTGTGGGCCAGCCGTCTGGCCGCCTTAGAGACCCTGCCGCTCCATAACGACGAGGGTCTGCACCTGACCCGCGCCGTCGAGGTCTGGAACCTGCATCCCTTCTGGGCCATCGCTGACGGCAAGATCATCAACCACTGGCCGATCGCCCTATTTTATCCACAGCACGCCCCGGTGTTTGTCAGCCGGATCGCCACCGTGTTTATCGCCGTGATCGGGCTGGCGGCCGGTTATGCCCTGGTACGGCGCCGGTGGGGACAAGGTGCGGCGCTGCTGGCCGGTATCCTGTGGCTGACCAACCCCTACCTGTTTTTTTTCGAGCGCCTGGCCCAGAGCGACGCTGAAGCGGGGGCGCTGGTGGTGGTGACGCTGTGGGCGGGCCTGCGCCTGGCCGAGCGCGGACGCCGGGTTGATGCCGCCCTGACCGGTCTGGCGCTGGCCGCGGCGACGCTGTTTAAGTTCACCGCCGCGCCCTTCGCCCTGATGGTGGCCGTGGTGGTCCTGTGGTGGGGCAGCCAGACCTGGCGGCGGCGGTTCGAGGGCCTGTTGATCATCGGCCTGGTGGGGGCAGCCTGTTTCGCCGTGCCGCTGGTCTACGTCGGGCAACGCGGCGGCGATTTTGCGGTCGCGCTGGGCTGGCTGGGCGGCGGTTCGGGCGACCGGCTGGCGGCGGCAGGCCGCAACCTGGCGACTCTGTGGGACCAACTTACCGGCTTTGGCGTGTTCCCCTGGCCGGGGGTGGCGGCCCTGGCCCTGGGCCTGATCGCGCTGGCCCGCTGGCGCCGGAAGCCGGATGGCCGGCCCGGGGCGGTGCTGGTCTTGAGCCTGCTGCTGCCGCCGGCGGCGATCGTGCTGCTGTCCAGCCAGGTCGAGCCGCGCCATTTTGTCGTAGCGCTGCCGTTAGCCCTGACGCTGGCCGGGGCCGGCCTGGGTGACCTGCTGCGCCAAACGCCGGATGGCCGTGTGCGCGTCATGGTCGCGACTGGCCTCGCGATCGCGCTGGCCGCCGCCTTCGTCCCGTTCGCCGGGACGGCCTATACCGATCCGGGTGGGCTGCCCCTGCCGGACCGCGCCTTTCACCAGTACGTGGTCGATCACAGCGCCGGCTTTGGGCTGCGCGAGGCTGTCCTGGCCTTCCCGCAGACCATCGGCCCGCCGGGGACCCCGGTCGTCGCCAGCATGTTCCCGGATAGCTGTAAGCGCGCCAACTTTTATGACGGTGTCGGGTATGGCATGACCTGCCCGGCTGCCCCCGGATTATCCGCCATCCAGGAAGCGCTGGCCGTTGGCAGGGTGGTATATGTGCTGGCGGAAGGGCCGCCCATCGGCTTCGAACCGGCCGCGCTGAGCGTGACGGCGATACAGGTCGCCGCCTATCCCCGCCCCGGCGAGACGGCGGAAAACGCCTCGGTCACCCTCTGGCGGCTGGAAGCGGCCGACTAGCCCTCACAGCCCGCGCGCCGCGTTGACCACCGCGCTGAGCAGCACCAGGACGTCGCCCCGGCTGATCGGGTCCAGACCCATGGCTTCGTCAAAGGCCGGGATGTTTATGAACCGGAACAGCTTGTCACCGCTCAGGACGATAAACATCTCGGTCGTGAAGTCGGCGCTGCCGGTATCGCTCGCTTCCGGGTCCAATGGCTCGACGATGGTCGCCACCGCGCCCACGTCGCCGATGCCCAGCGGCTCGATCGTGATCGTCGCCTCGGCGGAGAGATCGCCTTCCCGGAAGAAGGTCTCCTCATTCAGGCACTCGTTGTACAGCGCCTGTAGGGCTTCCGGAGCCGGCATAACCAGGATCGCGGCCTGCTGGATGCCGCCGCGCTGGTAGCTCAGCCGGGCCAGCGGCAGGTCGCCGCCCATGCTGCCGGCGAAGGGGTCGGGCGCATCGGAAAGCGTCCACTCGCCAACGGTCGCCGCCGCCGTGCCCAGGGCCGCGGCGAAAGCGTCCAGGTCGGTGCGCAGCGCGGCCAAGTCCAGGCCGGCCCCGGCCAGCGCGGCATCCTGCTCCGCCGGGCCACACGGGCCTTCGACGATTTCCCCGTTCCCGGCGCTGATCGGCGTGGGGGTGGGCAGGGCCGGCGAGCCGTTTTCGCCCGTCGATGTGGCCCCCAGGGCCGGACCGGTGGCCGGCGGTGCTTCGCTGGGAGGCACTTCATCGGCCGGGGTGGGCGTGAAGAACACCTCCTCGGTTGGCGTGACGGTCGGCAGTTGCGCCACCGTGGGGATGACCGGTGCCGCCCCCCCGCCGCAGCCCACCAGCAGTGCTGTCGCCAGGGCCAGCAGTATTCCAGCCGTTATGTGATGCCGCATGTCCGCCTCCTGTGGGGCCTGTGGAACTTACCGGCGCGAGTCCGTAATGACTCTGCCGGTAAGCAGTTTACCGGCGTTGGGCGGCGTTCACAAGCCGGCCGTGTGGAGAAAACCGCCGGATCGTCTATACTTATCCGGGCGTCGACACCTGACTCCCGCGCGGCCATCTTCACCAATACGGCAGGCTCTCATGATCGGAACCTTCATCAATATGATTACCGTCGCCATCGGCAGCGGCCTGGGGCTGCTGGTCGGCGAGCGGCTGCCGGCGCGTGTCCAGCAGTCGGTGGTGACCGGCCTGGGGCTGGTCACGCTGACCGTCGGCTTGCAGAATGCCTTCCAGACCGGCAATATCATCATCCCGCTGTTGAGCATCGGCTCCGGCGTGATCGTCGGCGAGCTGCTCGACCTGGACGGGCGGCTCAATGCGTTTGGCGGCTGGCTGCAGACGCGTTTTGCCGGGGGCGCCGATGGCGATGAAGATGGCGAGGGGGGAGCATCAGCCGGCGCTGCCCGCGCCCGCTTCATCAACGGATTTGTGACGGCCAGCCTGGTCTTTTGCATCGGCCCGCTGACCTTCATCGGGTCCATCCAGGACGGCATGACCGGCGACTACGAACTGCTCGCCATCAAAAGCGTGCTCGATGGGTTCGCCTCGCTGGCCTTCGCCTCGGCGATGGGCATCGGCGTGGCCTTCAGCATCATCACGGTGTTCGTGCTGCAAGGGGGATTGGCCCTGCTAGGGGCGACGGCGGGCGCGGTCATGAGCGAGCCGATGATCGCGGAGATGACGGCCACCGGCGGCCTGCTGCTGATCGGACTTTCGCTGATCCTGCTGGACGTAAAGCAGCCGCGCATGGCTAACTTCCTGCCGGCGCTGCTGTTCGCGCCGCTGCTGGTCGCCCTGCTGACGGTGTTAGGCCTGCCGGTCTATCCGCTGACTTGAGCGGCGGTATTCTATTCCCGGAATCTAAAGGAGGCGCTGTCACAGCGCCTCTATGGTTGTAACGATGGTGTGGGATGGTTTGGTTTACCCGGCGTAAGCGATGGCCTCGCTGGGGCAGATGTCCACACACTGCGGGGAGTCGGCGTAGCCCTCGCATTCGACGCAGATATCGGGGTTGATCTGGAACAGGCCGTCGTCGTTCTCAAAGATCGCCTCGACCGGGCATTCAGCCTCGCACGCGGCGCAGCCGCTGCATTCCTCTTGGTTGATGACTGGTGATGCCATGATCCACCTCTGATTGTGGGTGCTCCACGGTTACAGATGACCCTATCATAACAGGATGGCCGGGCCGGGTAATGTGATAAAAATCACCATCGACGGCGGGACGTCATAGCTCTGCGGGTTGAATGTCACATGCCGGGCAGGCGCGGCGCGAACCAGTCATGGCGGCTTTCCTGGGTATCACCATCGCCGCCGCTTTGGTGGGCCGTCAGCGAGGCCGTGACCTGCATGCTGCGCAGCCCGCCCCGCACCTGGACCAGGTAAGTGCGCATCTCGCTGCGGGAATTGTTCAACATGCGGATGGCGCGCGACAGCCGCCCCTCGATCTCCTGCTGCAGGGTATCCAGCCCCTGCTCCACGCTGCCCAGGTAGGCTTCCAGGCGTTGGATGTCGATGGTCTGCGAGGATTTTAGCGTCGTCTGGAAGACCAGCAGCAGGTACGGCACGAACAGGCTGTAGCTCAGCAGGACCACGTTTAACTGGAAGGCTTTGGCCTGCACCCCCGCGCACAGGTCGTAGATCGCATCCGGGATCACGGCCACGCCAAAGGGCGTCGTCAGGTGCGGGTCCAGGTACTTGTGGACTTCCTTGGCTTTGCGCAGCACGGCCCCCTCGATCTGCCGCTTCAAGCGCTGCTGCTCGTGGATGTCGTCCGTCGCCAGGAACATCTCCAGCAGCGGGGTGGCCGCCCATTTGCTGTCGATGGGCAGCACCAGGTTATTGGGCAGGCGCAGGCCGAACTCCACCGTCAGGTTGCCGATGCGAAAATCACGCAACTGCCAGTCCGGAGGCAGCTTGGCAAAAACCAACTCCAGGATGTTCTCGCCGGCAGCGCCCTTGGTCTGGGTGCCGGCGATCACCGTCTCCAGCCGCCGCACCGATTCCATCGTTTGCCGCTCCATGTCCTGCCGCGCCCGGACGTGCGAATTCAGCTCGGCCAGGCCCAACTGCACGGCGTTGATGTGCGTCCGAATCGATTGGGTGTCGTCCTGGCGGGCGCTGGCGTGGGCTTGCAGCTCGATCAGCCCGATCTGCAGCCGGTTGATCGCCGTGTTGCTGCGGGTGTACAGCAGGATAATGACGGCGATCAGGGCCAGGATGACGATCAGCAGGGCGACGACGACAACTTCCATGAGTAGCCTCGATGTGGATAACCAGATTCTAACTGCATTATACAGATGTTCGTTAAAAGTGCGATGGCCTGGCGCGGCGGCCCGGTCTCAGGAATGCCTTGGTCGTACCGTGGGAAGCCGCTCCTGGATATAATGCGGTGACCGTGGGCGCCGTATGCGCCTGTCTATCGTGAATGGAGCCATTCCGATGAGCCTCACCTGGGGAGAAAAACCGCCATCAGCGTTGGTGCTGCGCCGTTTGCGGCTGGAGGATGCACCGCAGGCCGCGGCTCTCTCGCAGGTAGGCGCAGGTCCGCATCTCGCCTCCGGCTGGGAGCGCCTGATCATCTGGGCCGGGCGGGGCGGTTTCTGCCTGGAACAGGACGGCGTTCTGCTGGCGACCGGGCTGGGGATCGCTTACGGCCCGGACCGGGGCTGGATCGCCGCCGTGAACACCCATCCCGATCACCGGGGCCGGGGCTATGGCCGGCAGGTCACCGAGGCGAGCCAACGCTTCCTGGAGGCGCAGGGCGTGGGGCGGATCATGCTGGATGCTTCGGAGTCAGGCCGCCCCCTGTACGAGAAGATGGGCTTCCGCGCGCTTTTCGCCGTGGAGTCCTGGATCGGCCCGGCCAGCAGTTACCTGGGCGCGCGGGCACGGCAGATGCATCCCGCCGACCTGGAAGGCATCATCGCGCTGGATGCCCGCGTTTTTGGCGTGGCGCGGGGACGCATCATTCGCCGGCTGGTGGCCGATTTTCCACGCCTGGGCTGGGTAGAGGAGCAAGACGACCAGATCGTCGGCTTTTTGCTGGCACAGCACACCGGCCCGGAGACCACGCACCTCGGCCCCTGGATGCACGTCTCGCCCTGGGGTGCAGAGACCCTGCTCCGCTCGGCGCTCAGCGTCTTGATCGGGCGGCAGGTCCGCGTGGACATCCCCGATCGTAACTCGCGGGCCACCGTCTTTGCCCACAACTACGACCTCCGTTATCAGCGCCACTGCACGCGGATGATCTACGGTGAAACCCAGCCGCCGGACGACATCATCCACTACCAGTACGGTGTGACCTCACTGGCGACCGGCTGATGGGCTTCCCCGGATGGTTCTAAGGGGAGACACGTTATGCGTAAAGCTACACTTAGTATCGTCTGGCCGCTGATGTGATTGACTTCATGCTGCTGCCGCCCGCGATGTAGGTTCTTCCGACAACCCACTACTTACTCTTCTTCAAAAAATGTTAAACGAGGCCGGGCTTCACTCCCCCGGCCTCCTGGTTTTTGTTGACCCGGCAGGACGCAGCGTTATACGCCCCTACCCCTAATCGATGATAAAGGTGTAGGTGATCTCCAGGCTTTCCCCGGCGGGGATGGTCACTTCCCAGCGCAGCACGTTGTTGCCCTGGCGCTGCGGCTCCGCGCTGAAGACGAACCCCTGCCCGGAGCGGTTCCACTCGTCCAGCACCACCAGCTCGACGGCCTCGCCGCCGTGGTTGCTGATGGCCAGCACGACGTCATACCGGTAGCGGTTGTCGTCGAAGCTGCCGATGTTCTCCACAGTTTCCGTGCGGCGGGCGCGGATGCTGCTCAGCCCGGCCACGGTGATGCTGCCCTCGCTGCCGGCCGGCGTCCATTCGATGGCGTCCTGGCCGACGTACAGGTTGTCCTGGTAGGCGTGCACATTGCCGGCGGCGAAGGGCACGCCGGTCGTGTTTTGCAGTTTGTAGATCACGTCCGTGCGCTGGCCGAAGCGCGCATCCCACACCAGCAGGCGGCGCGCCGCCAGTTCTTCGTAAACCAGGTTATGCCGCAGGACGGTGCCGGGTGCGATGCTGAGCGCGCCCACTTCATACACGTGGTTGATCTCGACCGGGCCGCCGCTGACCGCCGCCGCTGGCTCGACGTAGCCGATGTTGGACTGGGTCATGGTCATGTCGGGCCGGTATTCCTGGTCCGCGCCGGGCATGCCGGCCACCAGCCGGATGTCCGCGCCATCCAGCGGCAGGGACGTGTTGGTGATGCGGGCGTCAAAGCCGAACATCGTGGTGCTCTCGGTCCCGCTATCAGACAGGATGGTCATGTCGTAGACCGGCTCCCAGCCGGCCCCGGTCGCCAGGTATTCCAGCACCACGGTGCGCGGTTCTTCCCCGGCGGGTCGGTCCCAGGTGACGATCAGCGGGCTGGAACCGGTGACCACCGGCGGCAGGGCCAGGCTGCTGTAAGCGGCCGATGGCGGCGTCGTGCCGCTTTGCCCGCCCCCTAACAGGCGATACGCGCCCAGCCGTTCGCCGTTTTCCCGGATGACCAGCGAGTCGCGTATCGTGGTCGCGGGCAGTACGATGTGCGCGGCCAGACCCGCCGGGATCGTCAGTTCGTCGCGGAGATAAGCCGTATTGCCCAGGTAAAGCGCGGCGACATCCGGCCGGCTTTCCAACGTGATCGTGCCTTCCTGCGCCTGTGCTGGCCCGGCACTCAGGAAGCCGGACAGGCCCATCACTGCCAACACCAACAGACTTACCGCTGCCCAACCGACGCGCCGATTCATGTGTGTACCCTCCTGAACAATCCCCCTTGGACTTCGCCTTCAATGGTAGGTCAAAACGATGGGGGTTGGCAACCGGGCGAGTCGCCGCGCCGGGGCGGTTGATTTGTACTATAATGAGCGGTGTTAACGTATATATGTGTAGAGGGGATACTTCATGTTTAGGCAGCAGCGCTGGTGTGTATTGTGGGGTTTTGTACTGATTCTATTGTTGGTCATACCGGTCTCAGCCCAGGGACCCGAAGGCTGGGAGCCGACCTATATTAACGAGCCGGGCATCTGTGATGGTGCGATCTGCGGGCCCTCCGGCCCGTTTACCACCGAGACTTTTCCCACCATCATCGACATCGACTGGGCGGCCTTCCCGGCCAACCCGCCCCGCCCCTACGAACCGGCCCCCGGCGGCCAGTTGTGGTACGTGGCTCCCGGCGGCAGCGACGAGGCGGCGGGCAGCACAGACGCGCCGCTGGCTTCCATTGACCGGGCTATAGCGCTGGCCCAGACTGGCGACCTGATCCTGGTGGCCGATGGCACGTATCCGGTCGGCCTGTCCGACGATTCGCTGATCCTGGCGACGCCGGGCGTTACGCTGGCGGCGGAAAACGTCGGCGGGGCAGTGCTGGAGCCGCTCAGCGATGATTGGGTTTGGCTGCCCGGAATCGCCGCCTACGCCGATGATCTGGTGATCGACGGTTTTGTGATCCGGGGTTTCTCGAGTGGGGTGGGCGTTTACTTCGGGCGTCTCGACTCGCCGCAGCGTAACCTGGTCCTGCGCCACTTGTGGATCGAGGGCGTGGGGGACGGTCTACTTTCGATCATCCCGGAGGGCGCGCGTGATGCGCAGCCGATGGTCGAGGGTTTGCTGGTCTACGACGTGGCGATTCGCGAGGCTCTGATCGGCTTTAACTGTGGCCAAGGCCCCTGCGACGACGTGCGGCTGGAAGCGCTGTCCATCGACCTGACGACCGAGGCCGACGTCGACACCGGCTCCTGGGGCGACGCGGTGGCGATTGAGAGCGGCGACAATGTGGTCGTCTTTAACGCCGATATCACCGGCGCGGGCGCGGACGGCCTGGACTTCAAGGCGACGCGCGTGGCCATCGCCAACGTGACCGTGCACGACGTAGCCCGCAACGGCATCAAGTGCTGGCACGACGGCGACGTGATCAACGCCCTGGTTTACAACACCGGCGCGGATGCGTCCATCGTGTTCGATAGCGGCGGCGACTACCGCATCGCCAACAGCACCATCGCCCGCCACAGCGTCGGCGTGTCGGCTTACGCCGGGACCGTGTCCTACGATAACCCGGAGGACCCCGGCAGTCTGACCCTCGTCAACAGCATCTTTTACCAGAATGCGGGGGCGCTGTGGGTCTCCGGCGCGTTTACGTTAGACGTGCAGGCGACGTTGTTCTTTGGGTCGGGTAACGGCCAGGAGCTGATCTGGTCGCGAGAGCCTGAGGTATTCATCGGGGAAGACGAGAGTCCTTTTGCGGCGCTGGAGGCGGCCGGTGGCGGCTGCTGTGGCTTCGACTTTGTCGATCCCAGTTTTGTAAATCCCGACGCAGGCGACTATCACCTGCAGCCGGGGGCCTTCGCCCGCGACCGGGGCCTGACCGAGGGCATCGAGAATCTGCCGCCCTTCGACCTGCTGGGCCAGCCGCGTGTGGTCGGCCCCATCGACCTGGGTCCATACGAGATGCAGGAATAAACACGTTTTTTGTGGTAGGGACAGGTCGGCTTCGCAGAATCCGCCAGACTTGTCCCTACATCCGATATCGACCCATTACCGGGAACCAAAACGCCGTCATGGGCGTCCTCTAAGCAGTGTTTATTGTGAAGAAGGTTGAGGGAGACCCATGAACGGAAAAACTCGCAACGGACAGATGTGGCTGCTGGCAGCGCTGGCCTTGCTGCTCGTGGTGGTGACGGCCTGCGGCGGTGGGGCTGAACCCACGCCGACTGGCCAACCGGCCTCTAGCCCGACCCCCACACCGCTGTCGACGGCCACCGCAGCGACAATGATGATGCCGACTATGACTGCACTGGGCGAACCGCTGATGGCGCAAGAAGCCGCCGCGGATGGTGTGATGTCCGGCGGCGCGCCGCCGGCAGGACCGCCGCCTCAAGATCGGAACACCGCGTCCACCCCCATCCCCGGCGCGACCCCGGACACCATGATCTTCGAAGACTACGACGTCAATCCCTTCCTGGATACCGCCGACGACCACCTGAGCACCTTCGCCATGGACGTGGACACGGCTTCCTACACGCTGGCCCGCAGCTACCTGACCGACTACGGCCAGCTTCCCGACCCGGACGGCATTCGCCCGGAGGAGTTCATCAACTACTTCGACGTGAATTACGCCGGGCCGGAGGAGGGCGCTTTCGCCATCCACCTGGACGCCGCACCCGCCCCGTTCGGCTACGAAAACCACTACCTGCTGCGCGTCGGTTTGCAGGGCCGCTACATCGCGCCGGAAGACCGCGACCCCGCCCTGCTGATCTTCGTGATCGACGTCTCTGGCAGCATGAACCGCGAGGACCGGCTGGAGCTGGTCAAGCAGGCGCTGGCCCTGCTGGTGAACGAGCTGCGCGAGGACGACCGGGTGGGCATCGTGGTGTATTCGGAGCGCAGCCGGTCCGTGCTCGAACCCACCCCCGCCAGCAACCACGACACCATCATGCGCGCCGTCGACGCCTTGCAGCCGGAAGGCAGCACCAACGTGGTGGACGGCCTGCGACTGGGCTACAACATGGCCGACCAGCACCGCCGCGACGGACAGATCACCCGCGTGATCGTGCTGAGCGACGGCGTGGCCAACGTCGGCATCACTGAGCCGGGCGGGATGCTGGAAACCATCCAGGCCAGCGTCGACCGCGGCATCACTCTGAGCACGATTGGCTTCGGCATGGGCAACTACAACGACGTGCTCCTGGAACAGCTCGCCAACGACGGCAACGGCAACTACTACTACATCGATACCCTGCGCGAGGCCCGCCGCATCTTTGTGCATAACCTGACCGGCACGCTGCAGGTCATCGGCTTTGATGCCAAGGTGCAGGTGGACTTCGATCCGGAGGTCACCGACCGCTACCGACTGATCGGCTACGAGAACCGCGCCATCGCCGATGAAGACTTCCGCGACGACGCGGTGGATGCCGGCGAGATCGGCGCAGGGCACAGCATCACGGCGCTGTACGAACTGGCTCTGCAAGATGACGTGACCGAAGGCACCGTGGCGACGGTCTACATTCGCTACCAGGACGCCGATACCGAGGAAGTGATCGAAATCAATGCGACCATCGACGTGGCCGACCTGGGCGAGAGCTTCGATGAAGCTCCGGCGGACTTCCGCCTGCACGCCTGCGTGGCCGAGTTCAGCGAACTGCTGCGCGAGAGCTACTGGGCGCAGGACGGCAACTACGTCGACCTGCTGACGCTGGCTGCCCCGTTAGAAGAAGAAATGGCCGACAATGCAGACGTGGCCGAGTTCGTGGAGCTGATCCGGCTGGCCGGGCGTCTCGTGGACAGCGGCGGGTAAATTCCACCGCTGTGAACTAGGAATCGGCAGGGGCGGCCCGCGACCGCCCCTGTTTTTTTGTGACGGCTGCCTACAACGTGAGCCGCACGGCTTCCAGGGTGGTCCTGGCATCGGGCACGTTTACCAGAAAGCCGTCGAGCGTCTGGCAGGTGTCGAAGTCGACGCAGTGCGCGCAGTTGGGGATGTCCATCGCCGCCGCGCAGGCCCGTATCTTACAGTCATTGCAGTGGCCGATCTTACGCCCGTTGGTCGTGCAGCCGTCGCAGATGCAGTCTTTAGCGGTCAAAGAGTCGCCGTATCCGTATTCCTGGCTCCATTGTTTGGCCACCCGTCCCAGCGCGGCCATGTCGTTTTTTTGCGTGGCCTTGTAGGCATCGCATGCCGAACAGACCAGCCCGCAGTAAGCGATCAGTTTTTTCGCCATCCGTATCCCTCCCTGTGATGAATGATAATATCCACATTATAGCACACATGTTCTGTATTGAACAGGGGTATTTTCGTCAAAATAGGCATTTGCCAATGGCTAGAATCTGGATGGCACTTATACCTGGCAGGCGGTCACGCTCGGTTCCGGTGTTACTCCGCTGGCGTGGTGGTTGTGAGTGAGGCCGCGGCGCTCAGGCCACGTAAAGCACGATGGCTGCGAAGTGCAAGGCGCTGCCGCCCATCGTGAACAGGTGCCACACCTCGTGAAAGCCGAAGTACGGGTGGAAGTTGGGCCGGCGCACCGCGAAGATCACGGCCCCCACGCTGTAGAGCAGGCCGCCGCCCAGGATCAACAGCAGCGCACCCGCCGGCAGCAGCGGGATCGCCAACGGGGCAGCGATGACCGACATCCAGCCCATGCCCAGGTAAAACAGCGTGGAGATCGTGCTGTGATCGCGGCGGCGGAACAGCAGCTTGTAGGCGATACCCATCTCGGCCAGCGCCCATACCGCGCTCAGCAGCCCCCAGCGCCAGGACCCGCTCAGGATGTTGTAGCAGATCGGCGTGTAGGTGCCCGCGATCAGCAGGTAGATGGTCGCATGGTCGAAGGAGCGCAGCCAGTTCAGCAGGCGCTGGGAGCCGTGGGTGAGGTGCAGCACGGTGCTGGCCGAGTACAGCGCGATCAAACTGAAGCCGTAGACCAGCATGGAGACCAGCTTGTCGGGGTCGTCGTGGGTCAGGGCTACCAGCCAGACCAGGCCGATGGCCGACAGCAGCGCGCCGGCCAGGTGGGTGAAACCGCTCACCGGTTCCCGAAAACGATTCATGCCGTACTCCTTACGATAAGCCTGGGTTCAGATGGTCAGACGAGGCGCCTATGTTAACGTGAAGGGTCGCCAAAGACCAGGATGGCCGGCATCTGCCCGAAGAGGCTGATTTCCCGCTGGGTGATGAGAGTAAGGTCATCGTGAGGCAGGAGTTCCGGGTTGCTGGTCAGCAGGGCGATGCGGCCGCCCGGAGCCAGCACGCGCCGCATCGCCGCGAAGGACTGCCGGTAGAGGGTCTCCAGCGCCTCGTCGACGGCGATCTGCCGCCCCCACGGCAGGTTGGAGACCACGCGGTCCACCGAGCCATCCGGCAGCGGCAGGGAACGGGCGTCCCCGGCCCGGAGGTCCACGTGGACCCCGGCAGCGGCGGCGTTGCGCTGGGCATCGGCCACCGCCGCCGTATCCCGATCGAGGCCGGTGGCGGTCGCGCCCAGCAGCGCTCCTTCGATGGCGATCGTGCCCGTGCCGCAGAAGGGATCGAGCAGCCTCTGGCCCGGTTCGAGGCCGGCCAGGGCCAGCATGGCCGCCGCCACCGGCGGTTTGAGCGAACCCGGTCGATGGGCCAGCTTATATGTACGGCGGTGCAGGGGAATATCCGCCAGCCGCACGCCCAGGTAGGCCGTCTCGTGCTCGATAAAAATCCGCAGGCTGAGGTCGGCGGCGGCGTTGTCGTCGGTGTAAGTCCACTGGTGATGGTGGGCGATGGCTGCCGCGGCGGCGGCTTTGATTTCGTCGCTGCTGTAATTGCGCCGCCCGACGAAATTGGCCGTCACCGCGAACAGGGGCGGCGATCCGACAGGACGCAGCCCGGCGATGATCGCGCGGGCCTCATACAGCGCCAACTGCTTGCTAAGCTCGCCGATAACCGCCAGCGCGCTGCGAGTATGCGTCAGGCCGTGCCACGTCGCCACGTCCAGGAAGACGTCGTCCACCGTGCGCAGGTCGAGCAGCGTCTCTAGCGGACCGGCGCAGGCGGCGGCCACGCGGCGGTAAGCCATCTCGGTGATGGTCACGCCGGGCAGCGCGGCCATCTCGGCGGCGCTCACGTCTTCCAACCCCCGCGTCGTCAGGGCGAAGACCGGCGTGCCTGGTTTTATGCTCAGGGACACGCGGCTTCTCCCAGGAAACCGGGCGGCCCCCACAGCAGCGGGCTGTTGTTCAGGCCCAGTTCGACCAGCTCGCGCAGCTCGCCGGTGGCCGTGGTGTAGAGCATGGCGCTGTAGGCGCTGCGGAAGGCCAGGTAGCGCCCGTCCGGGCTGAAGCGCGGGTAATCGACCGCCGTCGCCTCCGGGTGCTGCACGTACAGCGTCGAGTCGGTATCCGCCCAGCCGGGCAGCGGCACGCGCCACAGCAGGTTGTCGTCGTGGTTCTGCCAGCCTTTGATGGAGGCCACCAACCCGCTCCCGTCCGGCAGCCAGTCGTAGGCCAGCACCAGCGTCTCCGTTCCGCTCCACTGTTGGACCGTCCCGCCGGAGGCCGGGGTGGTGTAAAACTGGTGGTTGTTGCCGGTCGGGGCGTAGACGAAGCTGATCACGGATCCATCAGGCGACCAGCGCGGGAAGATCGTGCTGCCGGTGGCGAAGTCGGTTAACTGGTACTTGGTTCCCCCGTCCGCGCTGACGATCCAGAGGTCGTTGTCGCGCCGCCCGGTTTCCCCGATCTCGTAGGAGGTGTAGGCCAGCCACTGTCCATTCGGACTCCAGATCGGTTCGCCCTCGCTGCCGCTGCGGCTGTAGAACGTCGGCACGCCGCCTTCCGGCGGTACCCAGGCGATGTGCGTGCTGCGTTCGCGTTCCCCGTTGCGTTCGTAATCGCGGATCATCACGAAGGCAATGTGCGATCCGCCGGACGACCACTGCGGCGACCACGCTTCCCAGGCGAGCGCCCCGCTGTCGTCCGTGAAATCCACCAGCGGGCGGAGGTCCGCCCCATCGAGGTGGACGCTGTACAGGCGCAGGCCCACCCCGCCAGGACCGCCGCCGGGCGCGCCGTCCGGGTCATCCATTACGAAGGCTAACTGGCAGCCATCCGGCGAAAAACTGCCCAGCCAGTGCCGCCCCGGTCCCAGGACCAGCTCGCGGACCTGGCCCGTCCCCAGGTCCAGCAGCCACAGACCGGCGTTGTCCGGCGCGTTGGCGGCCAGCACCGGCCCGACCAGCGCTGTGTCCGGCGGCGGTGTGGCGAAAAATGGGCCGTCGTCGCCGCCCTGCGCGCTGGTAAAGGTGGCGGTCAGCAGGAGCAGCAGGCAAATCAGGAAACGCGCGCGTGTGATCATGCAGGGTCCTTGGTAGTGGTGGGCCGGTCTTCCGGTAGCTGCCGGTTATTATGCAGGATCGCCCGGCTTACGACAATCCTCACGATGCGGAAGTGGTTGTTGGGCATCAAACAGCGGGCGGAAGCGGCGTAAAGCGCTGCTCGACTATTCGACAGACCGCAGGGGCCAATCGTCGGCCCTTTTTTTGCTGCGCCGTTGCGGCTCGCTATGGCCCGATCAGGGTCAGCGCGTCCAGCAGCAGCGGCACGTTGACCACCTCGTGCCAGCGGGCGTCCTGCGCACCCAGGCTGGCCACGCAAACCACTTGCAGACTGCTGACCAGCGCATCCTGGGCGGCGGCGGCCAGCGGCGACTCGGCGTCGGCCAGCAGGTAAGCCACCTGCTCCGGGCTATCTTCCAGGTGGCGGTCGGTATGCAGACCGTGTCGGTCGCCGTCGGCGGATTGCGGTAAAGGTGGCAGCCGCCGGTAGGTGATCGGCGCAGCACGACCGCAGAACTCCAGCACGGCCAGCGGCAGCCCGCCGATCTCCTGGATATGAATCTGCTCTACGTAGCCGATCAGCATCACCCAGCCGTTCCAGCCCAGGGTGACGGTCTTTTTGTCCGGCCAATCCTTAGGCCAGGGAAGGTGCGCCAGGATGGGATCGCGCGCCTTGCCCCAGCCGATGCTGGCCACGTGCTGCGCGCCTGCCCGGTGGCCGATCATTGCCAGCTTGAGGGTGGACTCCTCGTCCAGTGCCAGAGAGAATGCGCCGGTCGGGCCGTGCAGCGGCGCGTGGAGGAAAGCCGACTCCGGGCCGTGATCGCGGTCCCACAGGGCGAGGTGCAGGTGATCCACCGCCCAGTCCGGCAGGGTGACGTCCGGTGCGGTCAGGCGTCCGGCCAGAGTGCGAATCGAGTCGGGCATTGGGGCCTCCTTTGGTCAAGGTATGTACAAACGACGCAGTGATGAGCAGGGAATAATACCATCCGCATTCTATCCTATTTCCAATCAATAAACTTGACTCCTGATCCGCCAGACGCCGAAATGTGCTACACTGATCCAAAGGAGCGACAGGAGCACACCCCGATGAGCGACGGCAAACCCTTCCGCGTATTGGTGTCTGAATGGCAGGCGGCCTGCGATGCCTTTTTCGCTGCCCTGGATCACCTTCCCCCGAACGAGCGCGAGACTCCCGGCCTGTGCGGCGAATGGAGCGCCAAGCAGGTGGTGGCGCATCTCTCCGGCTGGCACTACGAAGCCTTCCGCCGCTTCGTAGAGATCGCCGCCGGCGATCCCTTCGACAAGCAGTACGATGCCGATTCCTTCAATGCCTTGCAAGTCGAGGGCCGCGCCCACCTCACCTGGGAGCAAACCGTCAGCGACTTGCTGGCGGCGATCGACGTGCTGCGCGTCCAGACCGACGATATCCCCGATTCCATCGCCAGAGCCGAGCCGCGCTACGGGGAGTGGGTGCAGGGGCTGGCGGTCGATATCGACAACCATCGCCAGCAGGTCATGGCATGGCTGGCGGCTGCTTCCGCCTGAAACTAACCACGCGGCCCATTTTCGCGGTACACTCTGCCAGACCAATCATAACCGACCAAGTGGGAGTTGATTTCGTGAGACTTCGACCTGTATCCTGGCCTTTGTGGGCCGGATTCTCGCTGCTGATCCTTGTGCTTGCCGCCTGCGGCAGCCAGCTGCCCGCCGGCTCGGTGCCGACCTTGGTGCCGACCGCGACCGCCGCCCCTCATGCCACCCCGACCATGATCCCGCTGCCCACGGTAGCGCCGCTGGGCGCCAACGACTGGGACGACCTGCTCCTGCATTACCAGGCCGTGCGCCCGGCTTTTACGGATGATGTCGATGCCTTCGCCGACCGCAACCGCTACTACATCGAGGCTACGCTGGAGATGGGCGATGTCGTCGGTTGGTACGGCTCGGAACGCGTCCGCTACACCAACCACTCCAACGACGTGCTGGAGGAGGTCGTCTTCCGGCTGTATGCCAACCTGGACGCTTTCTCCGGTCGCATGAACATCCTGAACGCCGCCGTCGACGGCCAGCCGGTGATTACCACTTTACAGCAGCGCCAGTCCGTGCTGCGCGTCCCCCTGCCGGAAACGCTGCCCCCCGGCGAGCGCGTGGAAGTCACCCTCGACTTCAACGCGTCTATTGAAGCCGGCTTCTCCGCCAGCTACGGCGAATTCAGCATGCAGCGCGGCGTCTTCACCGCCCCGGAGTGGTACCCGGTGCTGAGCGTCTACGAGGACGGGCACGGCTGGTGGACGGAGCGCGCCCGCAATATCCAGGGTGAGCAGACCTATACCGAGATCGGCCTGTACGAGGTGAAGTTCACCGCCGCCGAGGACGTGACCATCGTGCTGAGCGGCACCGAGATCGACGTGATCGACAACGGCGACGGCACGCTGACCCACCACGTCGTCACCGGTCCGATGCGCGACAGCATCGTGATCGCCAGCATGTCCCTGGAAAAGCTCAGCCAGGAGTCGGACGGCATCACCTACAACGTGTATTACTGGAATGACCCGGACGAGTTGAGCCGTAATACCAACGCGGCGGAGGCCGGCCTCCGTATGCTGATCGACGCCACCGAAGCCTATAACCGCGTCTTTGGCGCGTATCCCTTCAACGAGTTTGACATGGTGCAGACCAACACGCTGGCCGGCGGCATTGAATACCCCGGCGTGATCGTGATCGCGGACCAGTACTGGAACACCGGTACCAACTTCTTCGAGGTTGTGATCGCCCACGAAGCCGGCCACCAGTGGTGGTACAGCCTGGTCGGCAACAACCAGGTCGCCGAGCCGTTCATCGACGAGAGCCTGACCAGCTTCACCGAGTACGTCTATTTCTGGGAGACGGCGGTCAGCGATCGCGACGTGCGCGACGCCGCCGACTACATCCGCGCCGAGCAGAACCAGTACCGCACCTACCTCGGCCAGGGCAACCCGGACCTGCCGTTGGGCCTTTCTACCGATGGTTACTTCGAGTTCCAGTACGGCCAGATCATCTACACCAAAGGCCCACTCTTCTTTAATGAGATCACGGACCTCATCGGGCGGGAGGAGATGTACCGCGTCTTGAGCGAGTACTTCCGCCGCCACAAGTATGAAGTCGCCACCTTCAGCGATGTGCTGGCCGTCTTCGAGGATGTGACCGGCCAGCAGTGGGACCAGTTCTTCTATGAATGGGTGGGGGACTTCCCCGGCCTGGACCCGGCGGCGGTGGCAACGGTAAATGCGCTGCAAAGCGGTGGGTAATGGGCACAACAGCCTGATCCGGCGGCTCTGCCGGATCGGGTGCCTGCTGGTGGTGATCCTGGCGGCCTGCGGCCCGGCGCCCGCGCCTCCCACCGCCGATCCGGCCGTCGAGGCGCTGTTGACCCATTACGGCCCGGCGATGCGCCCCGGTTTCACTGCCGACCTGGCCGCCGAAGGCGCCGGTCGCCCGGTTTATACGCTGGACATCACCCTGGACGTGAGCGAAGAAGCCGTCCGTTTCAGCGGTACGGAGTCGGTCCGCGTGTCCAATACCAGCGCCGACGCCTGGACAGCGGTCGTCTTCCGGCTGTACGCCAACCTGCCCACCTACGGCGCCGACCTGGCCGTGCCTGAGGTGCGTGTCAGCGGGCAGCCTGTTACGCCGGCTCTGGACGAGACGCGCTCGGTGCTGCGCGTGCCGCTGCCGGCAGTGCTGTCTCCCGGCCAGGCGACCACCATCGACCTGGCTTTCCAGACGACCATTACGCCCGGTCGACGGGGCCTCTACAACCAGCTCAGCTATTGGCAGGGTGTGGTGGCAGCGGCCAACTTCTTCCCGCTGCTCAGCGTCTACCAACCGGAAAGCGGCTGGTGGGTGGCCGCCGATCATGTCGAGGGCGACGCCGTCTTCAGCGAGACGGCCTTCTTCGACGTGCGGCTGACCGCGCCTGAAGACCTGCACATCGCCAGCAGCGGTCTGATCCTGGAGCGGACGCGCGACGACCAGGGCGCCGTGACCACCGCCATCACCGCGCCATTGATGCGCGATTTTGTCGTGGTGGCGAGCGCCGATTTTGCTGCCATCAGTGAAGTCGTGGATGGCGTGCGTATCAACGTGCTGTCCTACGATGGCGAGAATAATGCCCGTGCCGCGCTGAACGTGGCCATCGATTCGCTGCAAGCCTTCAATGCTGCCTTTGGACCGTATCCCTTCGCGGAGCTGGACGTGGTGGAAACGCCGACCGCCGCCGGCGGCATCGAGTATCCCGGCCTGGTGGTGATCGCGGAATCGCTGTGGCGGCCCTCCAACGCCTACTTCGACATTGTAATCAGTCACGAGGTGGCCCATCAATGGTGGTACAGCCTGGTCGGCAATGACCAGATGGGCCATCCCTGGCTGGATGAAAGCCTGGCCCAGTACGCCGTTGTCGTGTATTTGCGGGCGGTGGACGGCGAAAGGGCGGCCCAGGCCCGGCTGGACTGGTATCGCGATCGTGCCGATCCCTATCGCGGCACGGCGGACGACCGGCCCATCGGCCTGCCCACCAGCGCCTATGGCGCTGCTTACTTCGACCTGGTGTATGCCAAAGGACCGCTCTTTTTCCAGGCGCTGGCCGACATCGCCGGCGCGGATACGCTGCTGGGCTTCCTGCAAGCGTACTTCACGGCCTACCGCTACGAGGTCGCCGCTCCCGCCGACATGCTGGCCAGCTTCGAGTTGTCGCTGGGCCGCGATGATCTCGACGGCATTTTCCGCAACTGGGTGGGCGAGTTCCCAGGGCTGGAGTGACGGCTGGCCGGCGATTCGGAGGAGGAGTGAGTCATGCATGACACAGGGCGGATGACCATCGTTTTCCAGGTGGGCGGCGCGTTCCACCCCGCCGAAGAACAGGCGCGCGCCGTGATGACCTGGCTGGGCGAAGGGTACCGTTATCGCCTCTGTGACGGACGGGAAGCATTCGACGCGCTGGCGGAGGCCGACCTGTACGTGCCGATGGCTTCGCACTTCACCGGCATGACCGCTCCTGAGGGGGGCAGTCTGCCCTACCACCCGCCGACGCCAGCCCAGCGGCAGGCCTTCGAATCCTACCTGCGGGCCGGCAAACCGCTGCTGGTCCACCACGGCGGGATCGTCAGCTATGACGACTGGCCGCGTTATGGCGAGCTACTGGGTTTTACCTGGGTGCGCGGCGTAACCTCGCACCCGCCCATCGGTCCGCTGACGGTTAACGTGCAACCGACCGGGCACCCGGTCATCCGGGACGTGGCCGATTACACCCTCACCGACGAGCTGTACCGCGACGTGCGGATCACGCCGGGGCTGAGTCCGGCTGTGCATGCCGAGGCCTATCACGATGGCCGGGCGCTGCCGATGGTGCTCACCGCGCAGGGCGGGCGCGTGGATGGAGCGGGCCGGGTGGTTTACCTCGCCAACGGCCACGACATGCGCGCCTTCGACTGTCCGGCCCTCCAACAATTGTGGCGCAACGCCGTGGCCTGGCTGCTGCCATAGCCTGTCGGCAAACAACCGCGCTACGAGCCGCCTTCCAGGTTATGGCTGGCCCACAATAAACCCCGCCGCACGATCTCGCGCGCTTCCGGCACGTCGAAGTCTTTGCGCACGTGGCCCAGCGAGCAGTAAAAGACCCGGCCCTGCCCCCAGTGGCGTGTCCACACCACCGGCATGACGGTGCCCGCGATCCAGGGGGCGTGCTCGCCGCTGAAAGTGGTGGTCGCCAGCACCTCGTTCGAGGGGTCGACGTGCATGTAATACTGCTCCGAGTGCATGGCGAAGTCGTCCAGCCCGGCTACGATGGCGTGGTCAGGCCGCGTGATCTGCACGGTGTAGTCGATGATGTTGCCGGGGTGGGCCACCCACTGCCCGCCGACCATGAACTGGTAATCCGTGCTGTCCCGGAAGGAATCGGCTATGCCGCCGTGCCAGCCGGCCAGTCCCACGCCGTTGGCGATAGCCGCTTGCAGCCCTTCGAGCTGTTCCTTTTCGATTTTGTCCATCGTCCAGATAGGCACGATCAGGTCCAGCGCGGCCAGTCTGGCGGCGTCCCGGTAGACGTCGAGCGTATCCGATAGCTCGACCCGGTAGCCGTCGCCGGTCAGCACGTCGCGGAACAGTTCTGCGCACAGCAGCGGCTCGTGTCCTTCCCAGCCGCCCCATACGATCAGCGCCGACTTGCCCATGATTCTCCCACCTTTCTGATCGGCCTCCCGCCGATCTGATCCCCACCGAACATACCCTGCGCACGGGCGGCTGACCAGTGTCGATCCGCGGCGGTGGCGGTGTTTTCCGGCGTAATGCGGTGCGCCATGTCGGGACAGCCGCCGGCTGATGGTCTATAATGCGGGGCAGCCGGGACAACGACCGGTATTTTGAGCCAGACAACCTCAAGGAGGCGCGCGTGGCCGCAGAACAGATCACATCGGTGCTGTGTACGTTAGGCGAAGGGCCGCTCTGGCACGTCGAGGAGCAGGCGCTTTACTGGGTCGATATCGAAGAAAAATGCTTGTATACGCTCGACTATGCTTCGGGTGAGGTAACCCGGAGGGAAATCGGCCACAAGGTCGGCTGCCTGGCCTTCCGGGCGGGCGGGGGGCTGGTGCTGGCCGTCGACGCGGGCCTGGCCTGGTGGGACCCGGCGGCCTTTACCCTGGACCTTTTCGCGGACCCCGAGGCCGACAATCCCGATCGCGCGCCGCGTTTTAATGACGGCGCGGTCGATCCCGGCGGGCGCTTTTGGGCGGGCACCATCGCCGCCCAGCCGGAAGCCAATCCCAACGGCATCCTGTACCGGCTGGACGCCGATCACAGCGTGCACGTCATGGAGACCGGCATCGGCGTATCCAATGGGCTGGGCTGGAGTCCCGATCACCGCACGCTGTATTACGCCGACTCGCCCCGGCGCGTGATTTACGCCTACGATTACGACCCGGCCAGCGGCGACATCGCCAACCGGCGGGTCCTCGTCCAACTGCCGGCAAACGACGGCTTCCCCGACGGTCTGACGGTCGACCGGGAAGGCTTCATCTGGTGTGCCATCTGGGACGGTTGGCGCGTGGTGCGCTTCGCCCCGGATGGCGGCGTGGCGGCGGAGATTCGGATGCCGGTGCAGCGGCCTACCAGCTGCATGTTCGGCGGCCCGGACCTGGACGAGCTGTACATTACCTCGGCCCGCGTCGGCTTAGACGAAGCCCAGCGCCTGGCCCAGCCGAGCGCCGGCGGCCTGTTCCGGGTCAGGGCGGAGGTGCCCGGCCTGCCAGAGCCATTTTACGCGGGGTAAAGGCAGGGCCTGTCAGCACCAGGCCCTGGCGTTTGAAGGCGGGTGCAGGGCCTCACACCGCGACCGAGGTCGAGACGGACATCGCCCGCACCTCGTCCGGCGTGACCTCGCGCCCCAGCTTATCCGAGTGGTAAATGCCTTCCGAGATCAGCATGGTGTTCAGGGCCAGTTCGGCGGCGGGCAGCAGCGGCACCCGGCCCTGCAGCGCGGCGATCCAGTGCTCCTGCGGGCCGTCGTAGGCGTCCCCGTTTTCGTGGACGTTGTGCAGCCGCCAGTTAAAATTGCCCATGTCGGCCGTACTGTCCAGGTTCAGGTCGCCGATGCTGTGGAAGTAGCCGAACGGCTTGATCCGCACGCCACCCTCCGAGCCGACCACCACCGACCCTCCGAACTGGTCCAGGTGAATGGCCCACGACTCGAGGATGTCCAGCGAGATATTGTCGGCCAGCCGGACGAACCCCATGCCCAGCTCCTCCACGTCGTAGCTGCTGATCTGCCGCCGCTTTTCGTCCATCGGTGTTTCCTGGTAGATGCGGCCGGTGATGGTCTGCACGTCCGGGTTGCCCAGCAGGTACAGCACGCGCGAGATGTGGTAGACGCCCATGTCATAGAGTGCGCCGCCGCTGGCGTGCGCCTTCTGCACGAAGGCCGGCGTGCCGTAACCGTCCACGTAGGGGCGGCCCCGGCGGCGGAAGCCGGTCGAGCGGGCGTGGTAGAGCCGGCCCAGCGCGCCCGCCTCGATCAGGTGTTTGGTGGCTTTGGTTTCCTCCTCGAACAGCAGCCGCAGTTGGATGCTCAGCTTGCGGTCCAGCGCCTGCGCCGTCTGGTACATCTTTTCGGCGTCAACGTACGCCCCGGCCATCGGTTTCTCGCAGTAGACGTCTTTGCCCGCTTCCAGCGCCGCCACCGTGACCGGCATGTGCAGGTTGTTGTGCAGGCAGACGTCCACCGCCTGGATGTCGTCTCGCGCCAGCAGCTCGCGGAAATCGGTGTAAACATGGGGGATGCTGAATTCCTTCGCCACGCGCTTGGCTTCCGCCTCGTTGATGTCGGCCACGGCCACGATCTGCGCATCCGCGATCTCGTTGTACGTGCGAACGTGGTGCTTGCCGATCTGGCCGGTGCCGATGATGCCGAGCCGGATAGGCTCGCGTGTCGCCTGCGTGGTCATGAATCTGCTCTCTCCTCTGGATGAGTGTTACGCATTCAATACGCGCTCGATCAGGGCGATGGTCTGCCGGACGCCCGCGTACTCGTCGCCATCGGTGGGGCAGCTTTCGATGCCCCAGACGCCATCATACCCCGCTTCCTGCAGCAGGGTGATCGCCTCCGCCAGGTCTACTGATGGTTCGTAACCCGCCGCATCAAAAGAAAAGGTCTTGATATGGCAGGCGCGGGCATGGGGCGCGCCCAAAACCCAACCGTCGTGCTGGCGGCCTTCCGTCCAGTTGTTGGTATCCAGCAGCAGGCCCAGCCCGTCGACCGCTTCCAGGATTTTGATCACGTTTTCCGGCAGGCGCGAAGGTCCCCAGTGGTTTTCGATCAGCACTTCCAGGCCCTTGTCAGCCGCCCGCGCCACCAGGTCCCGATAGCCGTCCACGATGATGCTGAAGACGTCGTCCGGCATGTCCGCCGGGCCGCCGGCGTCGATGCGCACCTGGCGTGCGCCCAACCGCTCGGCCACGTCCAGCCAGCGAGTTGCCACCGCCCGGTTGTGCGCGCGTTGTTCCGCCGTTTCCTCGTAGATGTGCGCGCCATCCACGGCGATGCAGCCGAAAGGCAGCCCGGCCTCATCCGCCGCCGCTTTGACCCGGTCCAGGTAGGCGTCGCTCTGGGCGGAGAGCCTGGCTCCCGCCGGGTCGCGTCCCGCCTGGGCGATGGCGTCTTCGGCGCGCACGACGGCCAGGTGCGCGTTCCATGGGTCCAGTTCCGCCGCGCCGAGGGTTTTGCAATCGGCGATGTACCTGAAGATATCCTGCTGGCCGGCTTCCAGCAGGCGGTGAAAGCTGTACGAGCAAATGCTAAACAACATATGGCTGCCTCCTGTTAAGGTTCGAGCGCGTCGACGAGCTGGACCATCTGGTGCCCCTCCACCCGCGGCACGATAAACCGGGCGTAACCATCCGCCCAGGTGAAGGCGAGTGGTTCCTCCCCCGGCACGAGGCGCACCGCCCCCGGCTGCCGCTCCGCCCGGATGCTGATTTGAACGTCGTGCAGCGGGATCACGTCTTCGATCACGTCCAGCGTGCGGCCCCGCCGCTGGTGGACATAGTGCAGCAGGTGGACGATCAGGTCCTGCCCCTGCCGCCGGGCGGTCACAATAGCGGTGCTGGGCAGGGTGTGCGCGCCCACGCGGGGCGTCATCAGCAGCCGCCGGATGCAGTTGGCCAGCACCTGTTTGTGGACGCGCCGCGCCGATTCGGCGTATTCGCGGAACAAGGGCCGCGCCAGCGTGATCACGCGTCCCTGCTGAACGATGACCGGCTCCTCGCCGACGGCATCCAGCGGCGTGTACTGGTGCGAGCAAAAGTGCTGCCAGGTCCGGTTGAAGTACGGCTGGCCGGACCGGGCCAGCACCGCCACCCCGTCCTCAAGGCGCAGGCGCGAGCCTGGCTGCTCACAAACATGGTGCATGGGTTCGACGTTGGCGGCTACCGCCTCGGTCAGCGCCAGGTAATCGGGGGCGAAGGCTGCCGGGCCGTCGTGATGCACACCCATCACGTCGGCCAGTCGGAAGTCGCCCGCCTCGCCGTCCAGCCCGGCCCGGTCGCCGATCAGCAGGGCACCGCCGCCCGCCAGGTAAGTCCGCAGGCGCGCCGCCAAACCTTCGTCCACCGGCGCCCCGTCCGGCAGGATCACCAGGTGATAGGGCGCCAGGTCGGCTTCTTTATCGAAAAATTGGAACTGGTGCTTTTCCTGTTCCAGGACGTGCAGCGCGCCCAGGTCGGCGGCGCTGAAGAACTGCTTTTCGTCCTCGCCCGTGGCCCCGGTCACCAGCACGCCGATGTCCGGCAGCGGCTCGGTGTCCAGGCACCACGGCTCGCGCCGCTCGACCTCGGCGTAGACCTCCCCGATCCGCTGGTAGACGGCCGGGTTGAGCTGCCCGCGTGGGTGCAGTTGGTCGCCGATGCTGCATCCCGCCCCGTGCGCCAGCGCCTGGAAGCATTCGAAGGCCAGCGCCGCCCGATTGCGCAGCCCGCCGAAATCGCCCCACCAGGTGTGGAAGCGCCCCGTCATCGCCAGCATGTCCATCCCCAAGCCCTGGAAATAGCGCGCGAACAGCGGGAAGTGATCGTACCCCCAGAAGCCGCCCGGCAGCGACTCGATCTCCAGGTGGGTGTAGTCGCCCAACTCCGGCGGGCTGCCCCCTGCCGGGTCCCATTGGACGCGCAGGCGGCTGTTGTAATAAATACCCGCCCCCGGGTCCCTGGCGCGGATGGCCGCCGAGGTCCGGGCCATGAAGCGGCGGTGGGTCGCCAGTGCAAAGCGGTCCAACTGGGCCGGGTCCGCCGGGTCGATGCCCTCCCGGACCATCTCCGCCAGGCAGGCGGCGCATACGCAGCGCGCCCGCGGCGGCTCCAGCAGAATGTCCACGAACACTTCGTCGACCTCGTAGCGGTCGAACAGCTCCTCGATGTGGGCGATCACGGTGTCGGCGTAACCGGTATTGACGCACAGGTTCTTCCAGCCGGGCTGCAGCGGCGTGGAGGAGGGGCCGTTGATGCCGCCGTCCGGCCCGACCTGCCGCCATTCAGGATGCTCGGCCCAGGCCAGCTCATCCCACATCACGGTGGTATAAATGGGCGCGCGGATGCCAGCTTGGTGGCAGGCGGCGATCATCTCGCCCAGCAGGTCCGGGCGTTGCAGGTGCGGGTGGGGCGTGCCGACCGTGGTGGGATAGTAACAGTACCCGTGGTGGCAGCGCGCGAACACGGTCACCGAGTTGACGTGCGCCGCCTGCAGCGTCGCCACGAAAACCTGCGGGTCGAAGTCCAGCCCGACATCGGGAATGTGCGGCGAGGTGTGGAAGTCCAGGTGGACCTGGCGGAAGGGAAGCGGTGTCGGCGGCATGGTTTCCTCCGGGAGGGTCATGCTTTGCGGATGCTGCTGGTTTCCTGTTTTAACCGATCTGCACGGGCCACGCCAGCAGTCGTAAAAACTTTGATCCGAGGGATAAGATTCACACATGGCTTGAGGTTGACGGTCTTTGGCGTTATATTTTGGCGGCTTGTTTTGTGGGTATGGTAGCAGGATGAATCCCACCTAAGGGGGAACAGATGACGACGATCACCGGCTCGACTCGCGAGCAGACCGCCCGCCGGGCGCGCGACCTGATGGGTCAGGGCTTCAACTGAGCGGAAGCAACCCTGCTCGCCGTGGGCGAGAGTAAGTTGGGGCAGGTCGACGATGCTGTGCGGCGTATGACCACACCTTTTGGCGGCGGTGTGGGCAGCACCAAAGCGGAACTGTGCGGCGCGCTGAGCGGCGGCGTGATGACCATCGGCCTGCTGAACGGGCGGACCGATTCCGGCGACGACAAACAGCGCAGCTACGATCCGGCTGCCGCCTATCGGGAGCGCTTCAAGGAGACGTTTGGGACCACCATCTGCCAGGAGCTGCGCGACACCGCCTATGGTGGGGATAAAACGCCGTGCGCGGTGCTGGTCGAGCGGGCGGTGCTGGTGCTGCTGGACGTGCTGGACGGCAGCGACTAACGCCGTCGCCCGTGGCAGTGCTTGAACTTTTTGCCGCTGCCGCAGGGGCAGGGATCGTTGCGCCCGGCCTGCGCGAAATGCTGCTCTAATTCCGCCTGCTGACGCGCCAGGTGCAGCATGATGTTGGTGGGCGGACGCCCGGCATTATACTCCGCCGCCATGAAGCGCATCGGCGCGTCCACGTGGTTGAAGAAGGCGCGGTAGCCCGCACATAGGATATTCAGGCCCGGCTCACCGTCCGGCGTGGTGTCGACGCGGTTTTTGGGGCAGCCGCCATTGCACACGAAGCGCACCTCGCACTCCCGGCAGTAGCGCGGCAGCGTATCGCGTTTGGCCAGCCCGAACTGCCGCTGCTGCTCCGAGCCGACCAGCTCCGTCAGCGGGATGACCTGGATGTTGCCCAGCTTGTGTGCCGGCTCCACGAAGTGATCGCAGGAATACAGGTCGCCGTTGTGCTCCATCGCCAGGGCATGGCCGCACGTTTCCTCGAAGACGCACAGGCCCGGTCGCTTGCCCAGCCAGGCGGCCAGCGCCACGTCGAAGATTTGCACGAACACGCGCCCCACGTCACGCCGCACCCACTCCTCGAACACGCCGATCAGGAAATCGCCGTACTGCTGCCCGGTGACCGAGTACGCGGCGACCGTCTCGCCTTCCTGGTAGCCGGTCTCGTTATCGCGCACCACGATGGGGATCAACTGGACGAACGACGTGCCGACTTCGTCTCGCAGGAAGCGGTAGACGTCCACCGGGTGGAGGGCGTTGGCGGCGTGCACGGTCGTCAGGATGTTGAAGTCGACCCCGTGTTTTTTGAGCAGCGCCAGCCCGTCCATGACGCGTTCCCAGGTGGGCTGCTGGCCCTTGTCCACGCGGTACACGTCGTGAAGATGCTGCGGGCCGTCCACGCTGAGGCCGATCAGGAAGTCGTGTTGTTTGAAGAAGCGGCACCAGTCGTCGTCGAGCGTGGTGCCGTTGGTTTGCAGCGCGTTGAAGACCTTCATGCCGGGCGGGCGGTACTTTTGTTGGAGGGCCACTGCCCGCTCGAAGAATGCCAGGCCCATCAGGGTCGGCTCGCCGCCCTGCCAGCCGAAGGTTACCTCCGGCACGCGCTGGGCCTGGATGTACTGGCGTGTGTAGTCTTCCAGCAGGTCGTCCGCCATACGGAAGCGGCTGCCGGGGTACAGCCGCTCCTTGGCGAGGTAGTAACAGTACGCGCAGTCCAGGTTGCAGATCGACCCGCGCGGCTTGAGCATGATGTGGAAGGCGGGCGGGGGGACGCGTTGGGTTCCGGCGGTGGGCAGCGATGAAACGTCGGTCATGGCCGGTGCTCCTCACTGATTCGGTTGTTCTGCTGTCTTACGCCTGCTTGGCCAGGTGGATGACGGTCACGCCGTCGCCGCCTTCATTGGGACGGCCCCGCTCCCATTTGTTGACCAGCGGGTGCTCCCGGACCATGCCCTGTACCGCCGTGCGCAGCGCGCCGGTGCCCTTGCCATGGATGATGCGCACAAAGGGCAGGCGGGCCATGTATGCTGCGTCCAGGTACTCTTCCAGCCTGTGCAGCGCGTCGTCGACCCGGCTGCCTCGCAGGTCCAGCTCCAAACCCGGCGACTTGGTCGGCGGCGGGGGCGTGGCCCGTTCGGCGGGCTGGCGCGGACGCGGTTTTTCTCCCGCTTTGCGCTCGCTCCGGGTGCGGTGGGAAAGCTCTTCCAGGCGGGCGCGCAGCCGCAGCCGCCCGATCTGCACCTCGGCATCGTTTTTACCCAGTTCGATGACTTCGCCTTCGGTGTGGAGGGTGTGCACCCACACCAGGTCGCCCAGCCGGATCGGGCGGTCGGTTAGCCCTTCGACCGGCGGCTCGGTCACGTTGCCCATGGGCTCGTCTAACTCGTCTTGGACGGAGGCGAGCGTATTTTCCACCTGGTGGATGGCCTCCAGCGGCTGGCCGGCGGCTTGCAGGCTGCGTTTTAAGCGTCGTATCTCCGCGCGGACCTCTTCCACTTCTTCCTGGGCCTCATCGCGGGCTTCCGCCAGCAGGTCGCGCCGCTCGGCGTCGATGTCGCCCAGGCGTTCCTGGAGCTGGTTGCGCAGGTCGTCGGCGTCGCGGCGGGCTTCCGCGGCGGCAGCTTTTTCCCGCCGGATGTCGTCGCGGGTGCGGTGAATTTCGTCCAGCAGGTCATCGGCGATCAGGCTCTCGGTGGTGATCATGCTGCGGGCGTCTTCGATGATCGATTCCTGCATGCCCAGGCGGCTGGCGATCGCCAGCGCGTTAGAGCGCCCCGGCAGGCCGATCACCAGTTGGTAGGTGGGGGCCAGCGTGTTCAGGTCAAAGACCACCGAGGCGTTGCGCACGCCTGGCTTTTCGTGGCTCCACACCTTGAGTTCGGGGTGGTGGGTGGTGACCAGTGTTGTGCTGCCGCGTTCCAGCAGCGCGCTCAGAATGGCCCGCGCCAGGGCCGCGCCTTCCGCCGGGTCCGTGCCCGCGCCGACCTCGTCCAGCACCACCAGCGAGCGGGTATTACACTGCTCCAGGATGCGGACGGTATTGGTCATGTGCGAGCTAAATGTGCTCAGCGACTGCTCGATGCTCTGTTCGTCGCCGATGTCGGCGTAGATGCCCTCGAAGACGTTCAGCGTCGCCCCTTCCGCGGTGGGCAGGTGCAGGCCGCACTGTGCCATCAGGGCCAGCAGCCCCACGGTTTTGAGCGCCACCGTTTTGCCGCCGGTGTTCGGCCCGGTGATCACCAGCACGTAGGTCTGGTCGTCCAGGTAGACGTCGATCGGGACGACGGTGTCCGGGTCCAGCAGCGGGTGCCGCGCTTCCGGCAGGGTGAGCGTGCTGCCGGGATGGTTGACGCCGTTGTTGGCGGCCTTGTGCTCCCGGAAGCCGACCAGCTTCGGCGCGGTGGCTTCAATTGCCTCGGCATACTGCGCCCTGGCGAGGATCACGTCCAACTGCGCCAGGATTTCCACCGTGCGGGTGATGTACGGCGACTCGTGGCCAACCATGTCGGTCAGTTCGGTCAGGATGCGCCGGATTTCATCCTCTTCTTCAAGCTGCAATTCGCGCCAACGGTTGTTATGCTCGACGGTCGCCAGCGGCTCGATCCACAGGGTGGCTCCACTGGCTGACATATCGTGCACCACACCTTTGATCCGCCCCTTGAATTCCGCCTTGAGCGGGACCACGTAGCGCCCGTTGCGCTGCGTGATCAGCGTTTCTTGCAGGTACTTGACGTTGCTGTGGCTGTTGATGATGTTTTGCAGCTTGCTTTGCAGCCGGTCGAAGGCCACTTTGATGTCGCGCCGGATGATTGCCAGGCGCGGGCTGGCCGTATCGTTGATCTCGGCCCGGTCGTTGACCACGCGCGCGATCTCGTGCTGCAGGCCCGTGCATTCCTCGATCAGGTCGGCGATCTGGGCCAGGCGCGGCGCCTGCCCGCGCATCCGGGTCAGCAGGCGGCGGGTGGTCGTGGCCCGCCGCAGCGTGCTCAGGATGTCCAGCAGCGTCGACGGCTCGACGATCACGCCGCGCGTGGCCGTCCGCGCCGGGGCACGCACGTCGCGCACGCCGCCCAGCGACACGTTCGTTTTCAGTTCGTAGAGCAGGCGCGCTTCAGTCGTTTCCTGCTGGCGTTCGAGCGCTTCGTCCAGGTATGGTGTGGGCCGGAGTTGCGCCGCCGCTTCCTCACCGGCGCTGAAGCTGGTATAGGTGCCCAGCTTCGCCAGTATTTTTGGGAGTTCCAGAGTTTCGAAGGTTTTTTCGTTCATGATTTGCCTGGCAGCACGACGCGCCCACGGGTGAGAAATATCACCAGGGTGGGCGAACCTGTTTCGATGCTGCAAATCTCACTTAACGCTGCCTGCGGGCCACAATACCACCCGTGCAGCGGTTTTATACATGACTGGTTTGCGCCGGTGGCTGCGATCCCTTCAGCCGGTGGCGCAAATAAGCGATAATGCCGTGCTCCCGCACGCCGCGCCCCCCCCATTCTACCCGCTCTTGAGGCCAAACTAAAGAGGCAATTCGCTCATGGCCCTGCTAGCCTATCACCTCTCTTTTCACCACTCCCGCAATCAGGGTATACTTGTATATATAAGTGCGATACTCGCAATCTGTCAGGGTCCCTCAGGGCTGTCAAGTATCTGCGGTGCCAGCGGGCCGGCATTGGCAGGACAAGCGTGAGTATGTTAGCGTTATACGCAGTTTCGCACCATTGCGTCCGTCTGGAGGAAACTCTGCTTGTACCATCGTGCGCCCGACCGTCCACCCGGCGCGATGACCCTGCCCCATGAGTCAGGGCGGCGCCCGCCGCAAACACTTGACACAGATGTCCGGTGGATGATACAGTACAGGCGCACTTGTATATACAAGTATAGAATAGCGTGAGACAAGTGTTTCATGGTCAATAAGGACTTAGCCGTACCGCTTTATATCCAGATTCAGGAGGCCCTTTACGAGCGCATTCGCAGCGGTGAGTTGGCGTCCGGCGCCCGCGCCCCTTCCGAAAACGTGCTGGCCGCGCAGTACCACGTCAGCCGCATGACCGCTCGTAAGGCCCTGGATGGCCTGGTCACGAAAGGCCTGTTGTTTCGCCAGCATGGCAAGGGCACCTTCGTGGCTGATGACGTGATGTCCTACGGCCTGTCCACCATGCTCAGCTTCAGCGGGACGCTGCGCGCGCGCGGTTTCGAGGTTAGCACCCAGGTTTTGCAGCAGGAAGTGGTCCCCGGTGCGCTGCATATCCTGGAAAAGCTGAACCTGCCGCCCGGCGGCGACCTGATCCTGGTGCGGCGGCTGCGCTTCCTCTCGGGGATTCCGGCTGCCATTCATACCTCGTTCATGGATCACCAGGGGTACGCGCCGCTGCTCGAGGTGGACCTGGCCCAGGAATCATTGCTGGAGGCAGCCGAACGGTTATGTGGGGCGCGGGTGGCTTTTACCAAGGACTCGGTACGGGCCATCATGGTCAGCGCGGAAGACCGCCGCTGGCTGGATATCCCGGCGGGCAGCCCGGTGCTGGAGGTCCACGGCGTAGCCTATACCGAGAACGGGCAGCCCACCCGCTTCACCAAGGCCGTTTACCGGGCGGACATGTTTAGGCTGGGCGTGATCAACACCGGCGGACGAATCACCTCATTGAACATCAGCGACGATTTTGAGTGATGCCTGACCGCCGCCGGTTCTGATGGAGTAAGGGCATATGGGCACGATCAATATTCAGGGCAGCCGGATCATTGACCTGTCGCAGGCAATTGAGCCGGACATCCCGGTGCCGGTCGGTTTTCCGGGTCCAGTGTTTGAGGCGTACCTGTCACAGGCGCAGGGCGATATCGCCAATGTCGAACTGCTCAAGCTCAGCCTGCATACGGCCACCCACTGCGACGCCCCTTTCCACTTTTTCTCGGCGCTGCGTACGGTGGACGAGTTGGCACCGGACTGTATCATCGGTCCGGCCATCGTGATCGACCTGACGCATCTGGCGGGCAGCACGCCCATCGAAGCCGGTGACATCCAGCGCTGGGAACAGGCTTCAGGCGAGGTGATTCAAGGCGGCGATATCGTCCTGCTGCACACCGGCCATGCCACCCACTGGCAGGTGGGCGAAGGGGCTTCCGCTTACTGGGAAAACGGCTGGCCTTACCTGGCGCGCAGCGCAGTCGATTACCTGGCCGGTAAGCCGATCAAAGCGGTGGGGGTGGAGAGCTTCGACCCGGACTGGGTCGACCCGAATGACCTGTCCACGGCAGCGTTTCCGGCGCATCGCACCTTTTTACCCCGGGGCATCGTGATCATCGAGAACCTGACCAACCTGGACCAGATTCCCGGCCCGCGCTGCCAGATCATATCCCTGCCGCTCAAGCTGAAGGGCTGCTCGGGATCGCCCGTCCGCGTGATCGCGATCGTCTGACCGCGCGCGATCAGACCATCGCGGAGGATTCGATCTGATGGACCTGTTTCTCGGGGTAGATGTGGGGACCAGTGGCTGCAAAGTGATGGCCGTCGACCGGCAGGGCCGGATCGTGGGGCAGGGCACGTACGCCATCCCCACGCGCTACCCACACCCGGGCTGGGCGGAGCAGGAACCGGCCGACTGGTACGGCGCGGCCTGTGCGGCCATCCGCGCCTGCCTGGCCAACGCCGGCATCGATCCGGGGGACATAACCGGGGTGTCGGTGGATGGCCCGGCGCATAACGTCGCGCTGCTGGATGGCCAGGACGCGATCCTCTACCCCACCATCCACTGGTCAGACCTGCGCAGCGTGCCGCAGTCGGAGCGCCTGGCCGCCACGCACGATGCGCGCATCTTTCAGGTGACGCACCAGCGCGTTAACCCCTCCTGGACGCTGGCGCAGCTCTTGTGGCTTAAGGAAAACGAGCCGGGAGTATGGGCGCGGCTGCGGCGTGTCCTGGTGACGAAGGACTATGTGCGCCACCGCCTGACGGGAGACTACCTGACCGATGTCTACGATGCCATCGGCACCCAGCTTTATGATATGACGCTGGACGCCTGGTCGGCGGAATTATGCGAACTGCTGGATTTCCCGGTCGATTGGCTGCCGACCGTCGCGCCGGTAGCCGCCATCGCCGGGCAGATCACGGCGGAGGCCGCCCGTGATACGGGGCTGCTGACCGGTACGCCGGTGGCGGTCGGCAGCGGCGATTCCGTGGTGGAGGCCTTCGGGGTTGGGGTTGTGGAACCGGGGCAGGGCATCGTCAAGCTGGGCACGGCGGCCAATGTCAACCTGGTGACGGCGGAGCCAAAACCGTCACCCACCGCCATCACCTACCGCCATGTCATCGACGGGCGCTATTTTTCCATCCTGGCGACCAACGCTGGCACGTTGACCATGAACTGGTTCCGTGATACCTTCGCCCGGTCCGAGGTCGCGCAGGCGGAGGCCCAGGGGCTCAGCGTCTACGACCTGATCGGGCAGCTGGCCGCGGGCGCGCCGGTCGGCTGCGAGGGGCTGCTGTTTCACCCGTATTTGATGGGCGAGCGCTCACCCTACTGGGACCCGCACCTGCGCGGCGATTTCGTGGGCATCAGCGTCCGGCACGATCGTCCTCATTTTGCGCGGGCCATGCTGGAAGGAGTCGCCTTTTCCGTCCGCGACTGTCTGGAAGCTGCGGCAGCCCTCGGCCAGTCGATCACGGAGCTGCGGCTGTTGGGCGGCGGGGCGAAAAGCCTGCTGTGGCGGCAGATTCTGTGCGACGTGCTGGGTCAGCCGCTGCTCAAACCGGCGGTGGAGGATGCCGCGTTTGGGGCGGCACTGCTGGCAGGCGTGGCCGTGGGCGGCTTCCCGGATTGGCAGAGTGCCGTGACGGCCTGCGTGCAGGTGGGCGAAAGGCTGCACCCCGATCCGGCAGCCGCGGCCCTTTACGAAACGTATTTTGTGGTTTTTCGCGGGGTCACGCGGGACCTGGCCAAACACAGCCACCGGTTGGCAGAGCTGGCAACCGGCGAACTAACGGTGAACGTATCGATAACGGAGTAAGTGATGCAGATCAAAAAACCGAAGCCGCCTGAACCCAAGGACCTGGCCGCCTATGCGCCGGACCTGCTGGCCGAGATTTACCGGCGTATGGTCCTGATCCGTGACTTTGAGCTGCGCGTCAATGACCTGTTCCTCAAGGGCCTGATGCCGGGCACGATTCATCTCTCCCATGGGCAGGAAGCGACCACGGTCGGCGCGTGCCTGGCGCTGCGACCGGATGACGTGATCACGCTGACCCATCGCGGGCACGGGCAGGCGCTGGCCAAAGGCACCGATCCGGGTGCGCTGATGGCCGAGTTGTTCGGCAAGGTGACCGGCACCTGCCAGGGCAAGGGCGGCTCACTGCACGTCGGCGATTTTGCGGTGGGGGCGCTGCCGGCCATCGCCATCGTGAGCGCCTCCTCGCCGATTGCGGCCGGCATGGCCTTCGCCTTCAAGCGCCATGGGACCGGCCAGATCGCGCTCAACTTCTTCGGGGAGAGTACGGTCAACGAGGGCAACTGGCACGAGGCCATGAACCTGGCCGCCGTGTGGGAGCTGCCGGTCATCTTCTTTTGCGAAAACAACCTGTACGGCGTCTCCACCCACATCACGGACGTGATGAAAAACGAATATGTCTCCGAGCGGGCGGCGGCTTATCGCATGGACGGCGTGACCATCTACGGCAACGACCCGATCGTGGTTTACGACACGGTGCTGGCCGCTGCCAACAAGGTGCGCCGGGACTCGACGCCGGTGCTGATCGAGAGCCTGACCTACCGGCGCGGCGGCCATAAGCGCGATGACCCGGCCACCTACCGCCCCCAGGAAGAAGTCGAAGCCTGGCTGGCCCAGGACCCGATCCCGGCCTTCCGGGCGCGGCTGCTGGCCGATACCCGTTTCGACGAAGCGGCGGTCGCGGCCATCGAGCAGGGAGTCGCCGGGACACTCGACGACGCGGTTGAATTCGCCCAGACCAGTGAAAATCCGCCCCTTGAACTCGCATTGGAACATGTTTATGCCTGAGGCGACTACTACCCCGGTTCAAACGTTAGAAAACCGGCGCGACCTGACGATTGTGCAGGCCATGCGCGAAGCCATCCGCGAGGAGATGCACCGCGACCCGGACGTTTTTGTGCTGGGCGAGGACATCCGCATCGGCGGATCGTTCCTGTTCACGCTGGGCCTGCTGGAGGAGTTCGGGCCGGAGCGGGTGTTAAACACGCCGATCTCGGAGGCCGGTTTTATCGGGCTGGCGGTCGGCGCGGCCATCCAGGGGATGCGCCCGGTGGCCGACTTCCAGTACGGCGATTTTTTGCTGATGGCCTTCGACCAGATCGTGCAGCAGGCCACCAAGCTGCGGTATATGTCCGGCGGCCAGGTCAAAATCCCGATGGTGATCCAGCTTCCCACCGGCGCTTCTGGGCGCGGCGCGCAGCACGCCAACGCCATGGAAGGTTACCTGTTCCACATCCCCGGCCTCAAGCTGGTGACGCCGGCTTCCCCCTATGACGCCAAGGGCCTGCTGAAGTCGGCCATCCGTGATGACAACCTGGTGTGCTTCTGCGTGCACAAACATCTTTACGGCAGCAAGGGCCGCCAGCTCATCCAGAGCAGCATCAGCACCGGCCACGTGCCGGAAGGTGAGTACACCATCCCCCTGGGCGTGGGTGATATCAAGCGCGAAGGCTCGGATATCACGGTGGTGGCGAACCTGCTCATGTTGCACCACGCGCTCAACGTGGCGGAAGAACTGGCCGGGGAAGGTGTCAGCGTCGAGGTGATCGATCCGCGCACGCTGGTGCCCTTCGATACCGATCTGGTCGTGCAGTCGGTGAAGAAGACCGGGCGGCTGGTCATTGTGGAAGAGACCAACGAGCGCGGCGGCTGGGGGGCGCAGGTCGCTGCCGACGTGGCCGGCCAGGCCATCGCTTACCTGGATGCGCCCATCCGCCGGGTAGCGACGCCCGATGTGCCCATCCCGTTTTCGCCAGCCCTGGAGCAGCACGTCATCCCCGGTCCGCCGCGTATTCGCGCCGCCATCCTGGAGTTGATGGGCAGCGTTTTATAAGGGAAGCCGTTTATGCCAGTCAAAATCATCGTCCCCCAGATCGGCGAAGCCATCTCAGAACTGCGCCTGGCCGCCTGGCTGAAGCAAGAGGGCGATTATATCCGCAAGGGCGAGCCGCTCTTTGAAGTCGACTCGGAAAAAGCCATCGTCGAGGTCGAGGCTTTTGTGGAGGGCACGCTGCTCGAAATACGGGTGCCGGCGGGCAGCGCCGTCATGCCGCAGGACGTGGTGGGCCTGATCGCGGCAGCAGACGAAGAACCGGCTGCTGGCGAAAATGCCCCGGCAGATGCCGATTCGGCTCAAAAGGCGCCGCGTTCGGATGGTCGCGGCGCCGTGTCGCCGGTGGCGCAGCGGGTGGCGGCAGAACTGGGCGTGGATCCCGCGGCGCTGACCGGCAGCGGTCCCGGCGGCCGTATCACGGCGGCGGATGTGCGCCGGGCGGCAGCGGGGACGCCGGCAGTGGACGGCCGCTTGCGGCCAGGGCGGGTGCTGGCCGCGCCGCGTGCCCGCGCCCGCGCCCGTGAGTTAGGCGTGACGCTGGATGGCCTGACCGGCACCGGCGTCGACGGCATGATCCGTGAGGCCGACGTGATCGCGGCGACCGACCGGGGTGCGCCAACAGCGGTGGAGCCGCTGACACGACAGCGCCAGACTATCGCGGCCCGGATGCTGGCCAGCAAACAGAACATCCCCCATTTTTACCTGATGGCCGAAGTCGATATGAGCGCCGCCGCCGACCTGCGCGCTCACTGCCGCGATCGGTTGGGCTGGCCCAAAGCGCCTACTTACACCGATCTTTTCGTGCGGGCCTGCGCCCTGGCGCTGGCGGCCATGCCGCAGGTGAACGTGTCGTTTGCAGAAGACGGGATCGTACGGCAGTCCCGCATCAACGTCGGCGTGGCCGTCGGGTTGGATGACGGCCTGATCGTGCCCGTGGTGCGGGACGCCGAGGCCTGTTCCCTGGCGGAGATTTCCGCGCAGGTGCGGGCCCTGGGCGAGCGTGCCCGGTCGGGGCGGCTGAAGGCCGATGACCTCGGGTCAAAGAGCCTGGTGGTCTCCAACCTGGGCATGTATGGCATCGATACCTTTGTGGCCATCATCGACATGCCCGATCCCATGATCCTGGCGGTGGGCCGCGTGGCCGATCGCGTCGTGCCGGTCGCGGGGCAGGTCGTCATCCGCCCGATGTGCACCCTGACCCTGTCGGTGGATCACCGCGTGTTGGACGGCGTGCAGGGTGCGATGTACCTGGCCCGCATCAAAGACTACCTGGAACATCCATTTGAGCTGCTGGGGTGAGCCGATGCACAAAACTATGACCGTACCGACCGACGGCAAAACAGCCGTGATCAACGTCACCGGTCCTCTGCGCGAGATGGTGCACGGCGTTCGCGAGGGGCTGGCTTATTTTTACGTGCCGCATACCACCGCCGCGCTGATCATCTGCGAGGATGATGCTGACCTGCGCCAGGACCTGGTCAAGGTCGCCGAGCACTGGCTGGCCGGGCTGCGCCCCTTCAAACACGTCCGTAAGGATAACCCTAACACCGAGGCGCACGTCATCAGCGCCTTTGGAGGCGCCGGCGTCACCGTCGCTATCATCGACGGCCGGCTCGACCTGGGCACCTACCAGAATATCCTGCTCATCGAGCTGGACGGCCCCAAAGAGCGCCAGGTGCGCTGCCAGGTGATCACCTCACCGTGATGGGCCGGAACGGGACGCCGCCCTCGGCTGGGTGGCAGAGAATGATGGCTCAGGTTACCAGATCGGGCTGCTGCTGCGGGCTGCCCACTTTATAATAACCCGCTGTCCCTCAGCTGGTTCACAAGACCCACCGCTGACTGGCTGCGATCCATCGTATAGATGTGGAGGCCCGGTACGCCTGCTGCCAGCAGTTCGGAACACTGGCGCACGGCAAACGCGATCCCCAATGCCACCAGGCCATCTTTATCGTCTTCAGCCAGTTGATCGATGGCCTGCCGGATTTCGCCGGTAATGGTCGCCCCACACAGGCCGGCCAGGGTCTCCATCATCTTCACACTGAAGATGGGCATCACGCCTGGTAGGATGGGCACTGTGATGCCTGCCGCCAGGCATCGATCCACAAAGTCAAAGAAGTACCTGTTGTCATAGAAGTAGTTGGTGATGATGTATTCCGCCCCACGGTCGACTTTCAGCTTCAGGTACTCTATGTCTTTTGTTTTGCTCGGCGCGTCGATATGGCCCTCGGGATACCCGGCCACGCCGAGGCAGAAGGTGTACCGTGACCGGATGAAGGGCACCAGGTCCGAGGCATAAGCCAGGCTATCTGGATGGGGCTTGAAGGCTTCCCTCGGCGGATCACCGCGTACCGCCAGGACATTCTCCACGCCCAGCGCCTGATAACCCTCCAGGACGGTGCAGATATCTGCCGGGCTAAGCCCATACCCGGCAAAGTAGGCGATGACTGCCACTCCCTTTTCCCGGATCAGTTTTTCGATGAGCCGGTGCGACCCTTCCCTCGTGGAGCCGCCGGCCCCGAAGGTCACCGAGACCAGGTCAGGCGTCAGCGCGGCCAGTGTATCGATTTCTGCTTCCAACTTTGCCGCTGCTTTGTCCGACCGGGCCGGGTACAGCTCAAACGAGAGAGTCGGTCGCTGGCGGTTATCCCAGATGTCAGTCACTTTCATGATGTCCCCCCCTGAGGTCTATCGTTTACCTACCATCCGTGAAACGTCGATTGCGGTTGAGCATAACATAGATCGTCCGCCTTCTCCCGGCGAGTCGCCTGAATCGCAGCGCAAAGTTGTCATGCTGTGGTAAGCTATGGTTAGTGAACGCGTCTGATTGATCCCGCACATTAACAATCGAACCGATCTGCGAACAGTGGAAGGCCTAATGATGTCGATAGGCATTCGCGTACTTTGAGTGCTGTACCACTGGCGTCTGGTATGGAATTCATTTAGGGGTGAATCATGCCCGATAGGCCCCATAGGCACCAGTGGTGATGTCTATCACACCTCCCGGTTGTATCTACCAGACAGGTTGATTCGCGCAACTTGTTAAGGAGCGGGTTTTTATGCGCAAGGTCTATGTTGTGTCGGGCGGCGTGTCCAAGTTTGCCAAAGCGCGGCCTGACAGGACGTTTCAGGGGCTGGTCAAAGAAGCCTATGATTATGCCATCGCCGATCTCAACCTGACGTTCCCTCAATTTACGGAATTAGTAGACGGTTCGGTTGCCTCGTATTTCTCCGATCACTTCCAACGCCAGTTGATGAGTGCCATTATGGCGCAGGACTACCTGGGTTTATGCCCCAAGCCTTCGCATCGCGTGGAGGGTGGTGGAGCCACCGGCGGCCTGTGTTTTCAAGAAGCCTGGAAAAACGTGGCCAGCGGCTACATGGATATCTGTGTGGCCTACGGCTTTGAGACCATGAGCCATGTCAATACCTGGAAGGGCAACGAGTTTATCGCCCTGGCCTCGGATGTGAGCTTCGACTATCCGGTGGGTGGCTTTTACTCGGGCTACTATGCCATGATGGTCACCCGCCACATGAAGGAGTTCGGCACCACGGTCGAACAACTGGCCCACGTTTCCGTCAAGAATCACATCAATGCTTATCATAACCCCTACTCGCAAAAACGAAATCGCTACACGATCGCCGATGTCCGGCAGGCTCCCATGGTTGCCTGGCCGCTGACCCGCCTGGACATCTGCGTGATGAGCGACGGGGCCGCTGCCGTGGTGCTTTGTTCGGAGGAAGGCCTGACCAAACTGGAGAAAGCCAGCGGCCAGCGCCTGCCGCGCGTGCTGGTGACGGGAATCGGTTGCGGCACCGATGCCATGCGTATGGCCGATCGCCCGCACCAGACCTTTGATCGCTTCATGGCGGACAATGCGCTGCCCATCGAGAGAGACAGCGCCGAGACCGTGGCCTACTACGAGAAGCTGTGGGCCGATGGTTTCCGCTACCCCGGCGTCCATTCCTTCCGGGCCGGGCGGATGGCCAGCCGGCAGGCTTACCGGAACGCCAGTATTGTCGATCCCCTCGACGCGCTTGACTTTGTCGAGCTGCACGACGCCTATACCTCCTCCGAAATCCAGACTTATGAGGACATGGGCTTGTGCCGCTACGGGGAAGGTGGGGCCTTTGCCGCCAGCGGCCAGGCGTTTATGCCCGGTATTGATTACGGCCTCAACCTGCCGCAGACTTCCACCTGCCCCGTCAACCCGTCCGGAGGATTGATCGCCTGTGGGCATCCGGTCGGGGCCACGGGCCTGATGCAGGCAGTATTTGCCATGTGGCAGCTTCAGGGCACGATTGGCCGGCACTTCGACGACAATACGCTGCAAGTTCCCAATACCCGGCGCGGCGCGATTCACAGCCATGCCGGGACGGGCACCTATGTCACGGTTTCGATCCTGGAAAAGGAGCAATAGGTGATGACCGAGGGCCAACAATACCCCAACAAGATTCCTGAGACTGACGAGGGGCAGATCGTCTTCAACGTGCCGTTCCCGACGATGTTGGATGAAGCGGCGCTGGCCTCGCTGAAGCAGATGGGGCCGATCATCGTCAAGCAGCCCTACCACATTGATTACCTTCATTCCTATGCCCAGGATTCGCCCTTTTTTGCCGGGCTGGCCAACAGGGTCTTCCTGGGTAGCCGCGATCCGGAGAGCGGCTATACCTACGCCAACCCGCGCGGCCACGATATGTACAGCGGGCAGGAGACCGATTGGGTTCGCCTGCCGGATGAGGGCCGGGTCCATGCCTTCACGGTGTGCCATTATGGATCGGAGGAGTTTTTGCCCCAGACGCCATTTGTGTTGATCCTGGTCGAATTTGAGGACGCCGATACGTTGTTCCTGTCGCGGCTGGTGGGCGTCGATCCGCATGAAGCCACGCTGGACTGGATCGGCATGAAGGTGCAGGCGCGTTACGTGCGCAACAGCAAGTTCAAGCCGACGGATGTGTATTTCGTCCCGGCCAATCCGTAACCTATCAGGGGAAGGCCATCGCCGGTCGTTGGCTTTCCCCCTCTTCAGGAGGCAACTGATGGATTTTGCGCTGACTGAGGAACAGCGGATGTTCCGGCAGGCGGTGTACACCTTCTGCGAGCGCGAGTTGAAGCCCTACGCTGCCGACGTCGACGCGCAGGGGCAGCTCCGGATGGAAGCTATCGCCAAGATGCCGGAGTTAGGACTGGTGGGCTTGCAGGTGCCGGAAGAGTACGGCGGCGCGGCCTTCGACAGCATCACGACGGCCATTGCCATGGAAGCGCTGGGTTACGCCTGCGGCTCGACGGCGCTCAGCGTGGAAGCTCACAATGAACTGTGCTGCCAGCCTATCGTCCGCTGGGGGACAGAGGTGCAGAAGCAGCGTTTTTTACCCGTGCTGACCGGCGGGGAAGTACTGGGCAGCATCTCCCTGACCGAGCCGGGCGCCGGTTCTGATCTGGCCGGCACCCGTACGCGCGCCGTCAAAGACGGAAATGAGTGGGTGATCAATGGAAGTAAAGCCTGGGTCACCAATGCCAGCCTGGCCCCGGTGATCGTGACGCTGGTCCAGACGGATGCCGGGGCTGGCACGCGCGGCTTCAGCCTGATCCTGGTGGAGACCGACCGTCCCGGGCTGGAGATCGCTCCGGCGGAAAAAAAGATGGGCACGAACGGCTCTCCTGCCCACATGCTCACCTTTGAGAACGTGCGTGTGCCGCTGGATAACTTACTCGGTGAAGAAGGGCGTGGCCTCCAGCAGACGCTGGCCACGCTGGACAGTGGGCGTATTGCCATTGGGGCGGTTGCCACCGGCCTGGCCCAGGCGGCGCTCGATGCAGCCCTGGCCTACGTGCGGACGCGCCAGGCGTTTGGTCAGGTCCTGGCCGAACACCAGGCGATCCAGTTTAAGCTGGCCGATGCCGCGACGCAGATCGAAGCTGCCCGGCTCCTGGTGTACCAGGCGGCCTGGGCCAAAGACCAGGGGCAGGCCTATACCAAGTGGGCCTCAATGGCCAAAGTGTTTGCCGCCGAAACCTCCGAAAAAGTAGCTTTTGAGGCGCTGCAAATCCACGGCGGTTACGGGTACAGCCGCGAATTCCCGGTGGAACGCATCTACCGCGACCAGCGTATGATGAGCATCGGCGAAGGCACCAGCGAGATCATCCGTCTGGTGATCGCGCGCCGGCTATTGCAGGAGTGAACCGATGAAAGTTATCGAAGAAGGTCTTGGCGAGCTGATTCAGCCACCGGACATGGACGCGTTCCGCGAGTGGAACCGCACCCAAAAATCACGCAAGCTGGAAGACAAGCTGATGAGTGAGCGGCAGGCCGTCGAGCGGTACGTTTACGACGGCTGTTACATCGGCACGGAGCTGTACGGCACGGTGCGCTGCCCCATGTCGCTGACGCGCGAGGTCATACGGCAGGGCCACAAAAACCTGCGCGTCGTTGGCCAGGGGGTGTTCGAGCTTGACCTCTGGCTGGCCGCCGGGCTGGTCGAGGCGCTGGACATGACTTACATCGGCCTGGAGGTTTATGGGGTCAGCCATGCCCTGCGCCGGGAGGTCGAGAGCGGGCGCGTCAAACGGGTGACGGACTGGAGCAACGCGGGCATCACCTGGCGGCTCAAGGCGGCGGCGATGGGCGTGCCCTTCCTGCCGATTCGGGCCATGCTGGGCACGGATACCCTCAAGTACAGCGCCGCCAAGGTCGTGGAAGACCCTTTTACCGGCGGCAAGGTTTGCCTGGTCCCGGCCCTGGTCCTGGACGTGGGTTTGATCCACGTGCACCGCGCCGACCGGTTCGGCAATGCGCAAATCGACGGCATCAGCGGTTTTGCCCATGAGCTGGCCCGCGCCAGCAAGCGGCTCATCATCAGCACCGAGGTGCTCGTGGACAACGATGATATCCGCCAGTGCCCCGACCGGACGATCATCCCCTATTACCTGGTGGACGCGGTCGTGCACGCGCCGTTTGGCGCGCACCCTGGTGAGATGGTCTACCGGTACGGGCGCGATGAACAGGCGATTCGCACCTGGGTGGAAGCCAGCAAAACGGCCGATGGAGCCGCCGATTACTTGCAGCAATATGTCTTCCAGGTGCCCGATCAGGCGGCTTACCTGGACCTGTACGGATCGCAGCATCTCGAGGCGCTGCGCAAAGAGGCGGAGAGGCATCGATGACCGGGGAACAGCGTGGCTACTCGGCCACAGAATTCATGATCTGTGTCGCCGCGCGTCTGATGGTAGACGGCACGACGGCTTTTATCGGCACCGGCATTCCGATGCTGGCGGCTTCACTGGCGCAGCGCCTTTACACGCCAAACCTGGTCACGATATTTGAGTTTGGGGGGACGGGCGCTCTGCTGGAGGAGCTGCCCCTGGCGGTGGGCGGCGCGGGCACTTTCCACCGGGCGGTGGCCGCCTCGGGCATCTGTGATGTGATGGAGACGGCGCAGCGCGGGTTTATCGATTATGGTTTTTTGGGCGGCGCGCAGATCGACATGTACGGCAACCTGAACAGCACCGTCATTGGCGATTACTACTCGCCCAAAGTGCGCCTGCCGGGCAGCGGCGGCGGCAACGACGTCGGATCGTTGTGCTGGCAGACTATCGCCATCATGCAGCATGATACGCGGCGTTTCGTGCCGCAGTGCGATTTCATCACCACGCCCGGCTACCTGAGCGGCCCTGGCGCGCGGGAGGCCGCCGGACTGCCCCCGGACACCGGCCCTGTGAATGTGATCAGCACCCTGGCGCGCCTGGGCTTCGACCGGGCGGATACCTGCCGAATGACGCTGGAAGCCGTCGCGCCCGGTGTGACGGTCGAAGACGTGCTGGCAAACACCGACTTCGAACTGCTGGTTCCGGCGGCGGTCGAAGCGATCGAGCCACCTACTGCGGAAGAACTGCGCGTGCTGCGGGAGGAGATCGATCCTGCCGGCCTGTACATTTGACAGGCAAAAAAACAGCCGAACAACGGTGAACAGGTTGTCATACCCTGCGCCTATGACCATGCTGTGACAGCGACCGATCCGTGAAGGCGGTGTGGTCAGCATTATGGGCTGGCGCTAACCTGCCCAATCCGCGAGATGTTCGGTCCTGACCTTCTCGTGCAGCGTCATGATGCCGTGCAGCAGTTGTTCCGGGCGCGGTGGACATCCAGTGACGTACACGTCCACCGGGACGATCTCGTCGATGCCCTGCACCACGCCGTAGGTGTTGAACACGCCGCCGCAGGAAGCGCAGGCTCCCATCGCGATCACCCACTTGGGGAGCGGCATCTGGTCGTACAGGCGGCGAACCACCGGGGCCATCTTGCGGCTGCAGCGCCCGGCGACGATCATCAGGTCTGCCTGGCGCGGAGAGGCGCGGAAAGCCTCCATCCCGAAGCGGGACAAGTCATAGTGTGAAGCCTGCGTGCTTGCCAACTCAATCATGCAGCAGGCCAGCCCGAACAGAAACGGCCACATCGAGCCGGCCCGACCCCAGTTCACGACCTCTTCCAGCCGGGTCGTGAATACCCCCAGATTGCCGAGCCTGGAATTAAGTGATCCCATGTATGACCTTCCACCAACAGCGGAGGATCAGGGGCAGTGCTGGTCGATGCCCTCTGATCCCTGACTCTGTTCAAAATCAGCGAGCACGCTTTGGGGTCCTGGTCGATTTCACTCGCGCGGCGCGCATTCCTCCTCGGAGCCTACCGTCAGGCAGCGCTGCCGCAGGTTCAGGCTGTTGCTGTCGTCGCCCACCCGGTCATAAAAACCGATGGCTTGCCGATAAAACGCCATCGCATCATCGCGCACGGTGGTGAGTTGGGCGAGATGCGCTCTGGCGATGGCTATAGCCTCTTCATCGTTGTGTTCCAGCGCGACCGCCAGGGCAACCTCAAAGCTGGTGAGGGTTTCTACCGGCAGGCTGACGGCCTTGTATAACTCGCCCAGATGCAGGTAAGGCGCCGGTGATCCGGCCAGCGTCTCTAAGGGGAAGGTCTGGGCCGGGGCAGGCTCCTCGGTGTCGTAGATATTGAAGGGCAGCAGGGTTTGCAGCGTATCGATAGCATCGGTGTACAACTCCTGCTGGGTATAGTAGATCACGAGTTGGTAATCCAGGACATCCGCCGGCATGCCATTGGCGGCAGAAGCGGTGGTGAGGGTATTTTGCAGGTCCTGGATCGCTTCGCTCTCATCGCTGGAAAGAATCTGAAAACGTTGCGGAATCGGATCGTTCGGCACGTCAATGGGATTACCGGCGCTGTCGTTGGGCGTGATGGTCACAATGTAATAGCCGGGTTCCAACGGCGGCGTAGTCACGGCAGTTGCCGTAATTCTCTTCTGCTCCCAGCGAACCTCCCCACCGCTCAATAACTGCACATCATAACAATGGGCATCCGCCAGCGGCGACCACCGTATCTCCGGCGTATTGGTCAGCAGGCGGGTATTGCGAGGCGAGATCAGGTAAGGCATTTGTTCGAACCGCCGGAGGTCCCCCCGTCGTTGGATGTTGGTCAGCGAGCCTCCCCGCCATGTGATCAAGGGACCGGCCGGGTCGTTCTGGCATCGGACCACCTGGTTCATCGAATCCAGTTGAATCACCGACGAGTCGGCGCAGAGTATCGTCACGTGTTCGTCGGGGTCTATGAGAATAAGGTCCCCGGGCTGCACAATCTCGCCAATCGACAGGCGCGAGCTGGTGTTAGGGTTGTGCCAGGAGGCACGGTGGATTTCAACTTGGCCGCTGACGGCGACCACCAGGTTGCCTGTGAGAATCCCTGTCTGCAGACCTGATGCCGTCGGCTGTAAGACCAGCGTCAGGCTCAGCGCGATCCCCAGGATGAATCCCCTGCTGATTAGGGTCGGCACACCTCTCTTTGTCTGCATACTGAACTCTCCTTCAATCAATAATGAATTCTTTTATGCCGATCAAGGTAAGTGATCGGCGGCAATTAACGAGCGAAGACGTTCCTGGCTGCTGTTCACCGGATCCGCCGACGTCTGGACCGTTTCCCAGGCGCGGTCCGCATTTATTCGGTTTTCCTCGCCTGGATTGGCGGTGTATACCATCTCCAGGGCCAGGGCGGTCAGCCAGTTCAGCTCAAAGGTCGATAAAGCTCGCTCGTCGTTCGCGGAGGGAACCCCAATTTCTGTGTCGACGATAAACAGGTCCGGGTATTGTTCAGTCAAACGCCTCGCTGCCGCCAGGTCGATCAGCCCGCCGGCGGGACGGCCTAACTCAAGGAAAGCGTGACTCCGTGCGATGAGCAGCAGGTAGTGCTGAATCTGAAGTTCTTCTTCGCTGCCAATTGGCAGGGTTATCACTTCGGCGAGGTGGCGCTGGACCAGTGTCAGCCCGTAGTCCAGCAGGCGCAGTGCCCTATCGATCTGAGATTCGCCTTCGTCGTCCAGGTACAACTCAGCCAGCCGGTAACGGGCCAAAAGCAGCTGCGAGTCGGCTGCCAGCGCCTGTTCAAAACTGGCGACCGCCCGCTCGCGATCGCCGATGCTGTCATAGAGGATGCCTAACTGGGTCAGGCTGACGGCGTAGTCAGGGACCAGGCGCACCGCAATCTCA
>DAOUEM010000184.1:0-6981 GCA_034430555.1 Anaerolineae bacterium
TCACTACGTTCGGCAAGGCAAACAACCAGCGGCCTTACCAGTCTGTCGTCGTGGCTACTCAAGTTATCGAGCAAAGTCTTGACCTAGACTTCGACCTGATCATCACTGATCTCGCTCCCGTGGATCTGATACTCCAACGTGCCGGACGTTTGCACCGCCATGATCGGACAGGCCGCCCGGCTACACTATCCGCCCCCAGGATGGTGCTGGCCTCGCCCGAGGTTCATGATGGCATCCCATCCTTCGGTCACGATGTTTATATCTATGACCAGTATGTTTTGTTGGTGACCTATCTTTGCCTGTTCGAGCGGCCTGAGTTGCGGCTGCCGACTGATACCGTCCCTTTGATTGAGACCGTGTACAGCGAAGAGATTCCGTTTGATGATCTACCGGAAGCCATTCAGCAAGAACTGGTAGGCGCGTACCAGGATATGCAAAAAAGTCGACACGAGTCTGAGTTTCATGCGCGTCAGAGTTTGGTGGTAGAACCATCCAGCAAACGATTACTACGGCAGCCCAATCCTGCTTTGCGGGAGGATGCCCCGGATATTCATCAGGCCTACCGTGCCCTGACACGTGAAGCCGGCCCATCTCTATCGTTGGTGTGTCTCTTTGAGACCGAAGATGGCCTGGCCCTGGACCCGGCAGGCCGCCAGATTATCAGATTGGATGGCTCTTTGACCGATGAACACATCAAGCAGTTGCTCAAGAATGCGGTGTCAGTGCGACATGGTTGGGTGATCAAGGCCCTGGCTGAACAACCGGTGCCAGACGAATGGCAGCGGATACCTGGTCTCCGTGACTGCCGGCGGGCAGTGTTCGTCAAGGGTAGCTATCAGGTCCCCGGCACTAAGTATGTTTTGTATCTGGACAGGCAGTTTGGTCTGTCCGTAGAGTAGAAACGGAGGAGGTGTTATGACGCCATCATTTAGCCTGATTCACGAACCCTGGATTCCGTGCATTACTCTGGCGGGAGAACGCCGTGAATTGAGTTTGCAGGATGTTCTCTGCCATGCCCATGAATTGCGTGAGCTGTACGATGAGTCACCGCTGGTCACAGCGGCCCTGCACCGGCTACTGCTGGCTGTGCTTCACCGTGTTTTTGGCCCACAGGATGAAGACGCCTGGGCTAACCTCTGGCAAGTGCAACAATGGCCGGCGGAACCGTTACGGGAATACTTCGAACAATGGGCCGACCGGTTTGATCTGTTCCACCCCGAGCGGCCATTTTACCAACAACTGGATGAACGTGTGCAAGACAAAGACCCTAAGTCAGTGATCAATCTTGTGCATTCATCCGGCAACAACCCTACGTTGTTCAGTCATCAAAATGAAACGCAGGGAGCCTGCCTAACGCCATCTGAGGCCGCACGCCTGCTCATCACCGCACAGGCTTTTCATGTTGCAGGATTAAGTGGGCTTCCTCAAAAGTTTACCGATAGCACCTGCGCGCGGGGGGTTCTGTTCCTGGTCGAGGGCGAATCGTTGTTTGAGACACTGACCCTCAACCTGATCTGGTACCCCACGCCAGGCGACGTACTGCCGTGTCGCCCGGAAGACAAGCCCGCCTGGGAAATGCACGATCCCTATCGGCCAGACCGTGAGATTCCGTTCGGGTATCTTGACTACTTGACATGGCAGAGCTGCCGGATCATGCTTCTGCCTGACGAAAACGATAAGGGCGAAACAGTCGTCAGCCAGATGCGCATTGCCCCAGCGTTGAAACTTGCCCCCAACATCTATGACCCCATGAAACACTTTAGAATGGATCAGGCAGGACCAAAGCCCCTACGCTTCAACGAAAATCGTGTGTTGTGGCGGGACAGCGCTGCTTTATTTCGCCTAACAGAACAAGAAGAGTCTAGACCACCAGCAGTCTTTCATTGGCTGGCCGGCCTTGTCGACGACGGTCACCTGAATCGCCATCAGACCTGGAGGTTTATGGCGTTGGGGATGGCAAGTCACCAGGCCAAGGTGTTTTTCTACCGTCACGAGCGTTTCCCGCTGCCCCTGGCTTACTTCGATGATGTTGCGTTAGTGGATCGTCTGAGGGACGCACTGCAGTGGGCAGAAGACGTGTACAGACAACTGCGAAGCGCCTTGAATGGTCTCGCACGTCTGATCATCGCCCCTGAATCAGACCAGGAAGGTGGGCGCACTCCTGATAAGGATGACGTCCAACGAATGATTGACCACTGGGGCGTGAGCCAACGCTATTGGAGTACGCTGGAAACTCCATTCCTGCATCTACTTGAAGACTTGCCAGTTCAAGGCGAACCAGTCGTCATCCAATGGCATGATGAGTTGCGTCGTGCTGCTCGCCATGCTTTTCAACAGGCAGCAGACATCGCCGGCACTGATGTCAGGGCGATCAAGGCCGCCGTTCGCGCGCGGGGCTATCTTGAACGCGGCCTGGCAAAAGTGCTACCTGAGCCTCAAGCGACAGGAGAGTCGTAACCATGACAAATGGATTAGAAGCACCTCCCTTCGTGACACACCTCAAAGCCCTCAAGGAACGCGAGGACCGTGGTGCGTTAGCCGCCTTACGCCGCGGGTTAGGGCAGCCGCCCGGATATGCACCCGAAGTCTTGCCCTATGTGGTGCCCTATATACCAGCAAAAGCGAGTCGTTGGCAGGAAACCACATACTATCTGATTGCTTCCTTGTTCGGCTATCACCCGGAATGGGTGGAGTCGGGCAACTTCGGCGACCACTTCGCCCGGTTGCGTCAGGCCGGCGGTGACGATACTGCAGTCGAGCGCCGCTTCACAGCGCTTCTCGCGGCTCATCCTGACGACCTGGGCACACACCTGCGGCAAGCCGTCAGCTTACTGAAGTCAAAGGATATCCCTGTCAACTGGGGGCAGCTCTTTAGAGACGTCCAGTCCTGGAACCACCCTGAATACAGAGCCAGTGTTCATCGCGCCTGGGCCAGGGGGTTCTGGGGTTCACGCCAGTCTGACAGCCAACCCCGGTAGGACACATCCGTTTGGCTCTCGGCCCTTGTACCTGTTGAATATCTACACGAGGTGAATACCATGTTTATCGAACTCCACATGATCCAGAACTTCGCGCCCTCCAATCTCAACCGGGATGATACCAACAACCCGAAAGACTGTGAATTTGGCGGCGTGCGCCGCGCCCGCATCTCGTCTCAGTGCATCAAACGTGCGATTCGGACGGCTCCCGTTTTTGACCGGACGACCGCGGTTGACGCCAGTGTACGGACCCGCTGGTTGGCTCGCCTGTTGACCGAGGAACTCACCACGACTGGAAGAAGCGCCCAAGAAGCGGAGGGGGTCGCGTCTGCCTTTGCCGAAGCCTATTCCGGAAAAATCGATAAAGAGAGTAATCGCACCAGCGTCTTATTGTACTTAAGCAAGGAGGAGCTGCGTGCCTTTGCCGAGTGGCTGCTGACCAACTGGAACGCTGTGCTTAGCGATGTCCGAAAAGGTGAGAACAAAGCGTTTGCCCCGCTGCTTAAAGAAGTCATCAAACAGACCAGGGATCGCACCTCCGCGCCGGACATCGCGCTCTTTGGGCGTATGCTGGCCTTTAAACCCGAACTGAACCTGGATGCCGCCTGCCAGGTGGCACATGCCCTCTCTACGCACCGGGTTAACATGGAGTTTGACTTCTTCACCGCGGTGGACGATCGCCAGGAACGCGAGGAGACTGGCGCGGGCATGATGGGCATCACGGGCTTCAACAGCGCGACGTTCTACCGCTATGCCCGGCTGGATTGGAGGCAACTTGGCCGCAATCTCGCCAGCGACGCGGATCTCGCCCACCGCACCGTGGAGGCGTTTTTGCGCGCCTCGGTCGCGGCCATTCCGACCGGTAAGCAGAACAGCTTCGCTGCACAGAATCCACCGAGTTTCATACTGGCCGTCGTCCGCGAGGATGGGCAGTGCTGGTCGATGGCCAATGCCTTCGAGACGCCGGTCTATTCACGCAATGGCGGCCTGGTAGCGCCCTCGGTTTTGGCGCTGGATGGTTACTGGTCCAGCCTGATCCGCGTGTACGGCGCGGCTGGAATCCGGATGGCCGCAGCGGTTTCGTTGGATGACGGCTTACAACTTCAGCACCTCAACGAAGCCCTCGTCCCCAATCTGGAAGCCTGGATTGGTGCGGTTCTGGAAGCGCTGCCCCAGGAGACCGTCGCATGAGCACGCTGCTCCTTTGTTTATCCGGGCCGATGCAATCCTGGGGCGTGCAGAGCAAGTTTGATGTGCGTGACACCGGGCTGGAACCCAGCAAAAGCGGCGTGATCGGTCTGTTGTGCGCGGCCTTGGGTCTACCGCGCGATGCCAACATGGACCCATTTAATGTTTTGCGTATGGGCGTGCGCCTGGACCGGCCCGGCCTGTTGGCGCGTGACTACCACACTGCCGGAAAAAGCGGATTCTATCGCGCCAGCGGCACCGTGGAACGAAAACAGCTAATCACATCCACTCGTTACTACCTGGCCGATGCCTGTTTCCTGGTTGGATTGGAAGGAGCCCCGGATTTGTTGCGGCAGTGTCACCACGCGCTGCGTGACCCGGTCTGGCCCCTCTTCCTCGGACGCAAAGCCTTTGTGCCCGGCGTGCCCATCTGGTTGCCGGACGGTTTCCGCCAGGACCAGGAGCTTGAGGATGCGCTCCAGGCCTATCCGCTTCTGATCCAAGCCACAACTGAAGACCGAATCCGCCTGGTGCTGGACGACCCATCCGGCGAGGCCGTGCGCCCGGATGTGCCGCTGTCTTTTGCCGACCGCCGGTTTACCATCCGCCACGTACGGACCACGTTTATACCGCTGCCTGAGCGAACCCTGGAGGTGCTGTGATGTACCTGACACGCCTGGTACTCAATCCTCGATCGCGACGCGCACAGCGTGAAAGCGCCGAATTGTATCAGATGCACCGTACGGTCATGCGGGCCTTTCCCGAGCAACTGCCGCAGGATGAGCGGGTGTTATTCCGTCTCGAAACGGAACGCGCCAGCGGTGTGTTAACGCTGTTGGTGCAGTCGATCACGCGTCCCGACTGGAGCTGGCTCGACCCTGAAGATGGCTATCTGCTCGACCTGGGTCGCGAGCTCAATCCCTGGATAAAGTCGTTTGACTCAGACTTTCAGGCCGGCCAGCCGCTGGCCTTTCGACTGCGGGCCAATCCGACCGTCAAGCGGGACGGTAAGCGGCATGGCCTCTTCCGCGAGGAAGACCAGGTCGCTTGGCTGGAACGGAAAGCCGCAGCGGGCGGTTTTGAGCTGGCCGCGGTGCGCTCCCAACAGGTGGATGAGCTGCAGGGGTACACCGCCCAACGGCATCACCTGAAGATGCTGGCCGTGCAGTTTGATGGCCTGCTACGTGTGACCGACCCGGAGGCCTTCATCGATACACTACAGCGCGGCATTGGCCCCGGCAAGGGTCTGGGTTTTGGGCTGCTCTCGGTCGCTCGACCGGCATGAACCACCGATCAATGTCCCCACAATTGTGGGGGTGAACCGGCGTTGAACATTTGGGCCGCGCCGTGCATCAGGACTGTCCCCATCGAACGTGGGGGTGAGAATAGGCGTCTGGTTTTTCAACACCAGCCTTGGTATCCCCATCGTTACAGAGATATGGAGGACATTGATGCGCGACTTACACGAACTGCCGAAGCTGCGCGACAGCCTGAGTTACCTCTACGTGGACCAGTCCGTTATCCAGCGGAAACAGAAGGCCGTAGAAATCCTCAATGACGAGGGCCGGACCCTGGTGCCGGTGGCGGCCCTATCGGTGCTGATGCTGGGGCCGGGTACCAGCATCACCCATGCCGCCGTCAATACCCTGGCCGAAAACGGCTGCACCATCCTGTGGGTGGGCGAGGACAGCACGCGCTTTTATGCGCAGGGCGTGGGCGAAACCCGCAAAGCCCACCGGCTGCTGCGCCAGGCCGCGTTAGTCAGTGATGACGCGGAACGGCGGCGCATTGCCACGCGGATGTACCGCAAGCGCTTCGACGAGGAGCTTGACCCGGACTTGAGCCTGCCGCAGCTCCGCGGCATGGAAGGCGCGCGCGTCCGGCAATGTTACGCCGCCGCCAGCGCCGAGTTCGGCGTGCACTGGCGCGGCCGTCGTTATGACCGCCAGAACTGGCACAATAGCGATCCGGTGAACCGGGCGCTTTCCGCGGCCAATGCCCTGCTGAACGGCCTGTGCCACGCGGCGATTGTTTCCGGGGGATATTCGCCGGCGCTGGGATTCATCCATACCGGCAAGCAGTTATCGTTTGTCTACGATATTGCCGACCTGTACAAGGCGGAGATCACCATTCCGGCGGCTTTTGCCACGGCGGCTGCATCGGACAAAGGCGTGGAAGCGCGGGTGCGCCAGGCCTGCCGGCAGATGTTCCGCGACGCCCGGTTGCTGCAACGGATACTGCCCGACATCGACGTCTTGCTGCTGATGGAGGAAGAACCGCCTTTGCCAGACGAGGACGGGGATGTAGACGCGGACCCGGCCTTGCCGGGGCCACTGCTGGACGAGATCATGGAGTGAATCGACATGTTGGTGATGATACTGGAAAGCGTGCCGGTGTCGCTGCGCGGCGAGCTGACGCGCTGGTTGATCGAGCCGCACGCCGGTGTATTTGTCGGGCAGGTATCGGCCATGGTGCGCGACCGGCTGTGGGAGAAGTGCTGCAAGAAGTGCAAGGACGGTGGTGTGGTGCAAATCTGGTCCACCAACACCGAGCAGCGGTTTGCGCTGCGGATGTATGGCGACACCACGCGCCAACTGGTGGATTTCGAGGGATTAGTGCTGATCGCCCGCCCCAATCTGCCTGAGTGAACCCGCACATCTGGGCTTTGGCTGTTGAATCCGTCCGTTTTATGGTATATCTAGGGTTGTCCCCACACGCGTGGGGGTGAACCGTCCGACAAACAAACACCCAGCACGGCCAGCAGTTGTCCCCACACGCGTGGGGGTGAACCGTCCTGCGGAAACATCACCTCGGA
>DAOUEM010000185.1:0-2122 GCA_034430555.1 Anaerolineae bacterium
CTCCTCTGTAACCTGTAATTGGGAGTGGCTACCCGCAGCAAGCGCGTTAAAGAACAGCGGAAACGGCCTTGAGGTATCCCATTGTCTCATCCATGTGCAGCCCGCGCGTCTGTAAGATAGAAAAACGACTGCCTTGCCGCGTCAGGTAATCTTCGGCGTAACTGGTGGCCGTCAGCAGCACGACAGGAATCGCCACCAGCCGGACATCCTGGCGTAAAAAGTCGAGTAGTTCGAACCCATCCAGTCTCGGCATGACCAGGTCCAGCAATATTGCGTCCGGTGGTTGATGGCGGACCATCGCCAGGCCATCCTGGCCGTCAAAGGCGTGTCGCACCCGGTAAGGCGTATCTGATGCCAGCAGGATGCGTTCGGCCAGTTGGACAAAACCGCGATCGTCGTCGATCACGAGAATATCCTGCACATTGTCGCCAAGTCGCTTGATGGTTCTGACTAGCAGTGGGGCCGAGACTGGCTTGGTCAGGCAGGCAGCGACGGCCAATTCCTCAGTAATCCAACTCTGGCTGGGCAACGAGAGTTCGATGACGGGCACGGATAATTGGGAGAAGGTGGCCAGATCCTCGTTTTTTCCTGGTGGCAAATTGTGAATGATAAACTGCGGGAAGTAGGTGGCGAGAGCTTCCGCCAGGTCGGCGGGATGCTCTACCTGGACGACTTCATAGCCGGCCAACTGCCGGTCGAGCATAGCGACCACGGCGGCATCGGCATCAACAACCAGGACGTTGGGCAGCGCGGACGGGCCGGATAGGCGCTCGGCTTCGCGGGAAAGATACAGGACTTCCAACGCACCTTGATTGGGGATCGGCAGCGAGAAGCTGAAGGTCGAGCCTGCGCCCTCACGGCTTTCCACCCAGATGCGTCCCTGGTGGGCCTCGACAAAGCGCTTGCTGATGGCTAACCCCAGGCCGGCGCCCCCGTGGCGGCGGCTCAGTGAGTGATCGACCTGGTAAAAGTCATCGAAGATGAAGGGCTGTTTGTCGGCGGGGATGCCGATGCCGGTGTCGCTTAGCTTGACGATCACGTCGTCTTCCTCGCGTTTGGCCTCCAGCCGGATGGTGCCGGTGGGGGTGAAACAGCGGGCGTTGGTCAGCAGGTTCAGCAGCACCTGCCGGATGCGCACCCGGTCGATCTCCAGGACCGGCAGGTCCGGCGCGATGTCAGCAGTAAACATGACGGGGTGGCTCTTGAAAATATCCTGCGCGATCTCCAGGGTATCGTTCATCAAGGCAGTCATTGGCGTGGGCTCGCGGTTGATGGTGAAACGAGTCTGCTCAAAGCGGGCCAGGTCCAGGATGTCATCGATCATCTTCAGCAGGTGCTGGCTGCTGCGGTAAACCTGGTAGACGTCCCGGCGCAGGGTAGGCTGCCAGTTGACGTCACCGTAGACGCCCGGCGAGAGGTGCATTAATTCGCTAAAGCCCATAATGATGTTTAACGGGGTACGTAGTTCATGGCTGATGTTGGCGGCGAACCGTTCTTTCATTTGCTGGATGGTCTCGGCCTTTTCCAGGGCAAATACCAGCTTACGCTTCATGCGCTCTTGAATATCGTAAGACAAGTTCAGCGACTTGAGGGTTTGCCTCAGTGTGGCGCGCTGTTCGCGGGTTTCGCGTAGCAGACGGGCCATTTCCACCTGGGAATTTTCGTACCATTGTAAGGTGGTGTACAGCGTATAGGCCAGCACCAGCGAGGTAGCCGTGCTCAGTATAAAACTGGCCACCAGGATGGCAATGGGGTAGTCGCGACTGCCGCTGCCGTCCAGGTAAATGGCCATCGCCAGGATGAGCAGCGCGATGGCGACCCCGGCACCCGGTACGAGCATGGTGGCCGTAAAGATCAGGATCATTCCCCACAGCGGGAACCATGGTTCCGGCAGTAGCCACATGCCGACCAGAAACAGCCCCGTTACCCCGACAATGAGCAGGTAGCGGGCGAACGTCGCATGTCGGTCAACCGTGTAGAACACGCTCACGCTCACGATCAACGCCCCGGCCCACAGACCGAACTGCGGCAGACTGAAGGCTTTTTCTGGCAGGATAACCCACCACATCGCCGCCGGGCTGATCACCCCCAGTAAGATCGATAAGTGTTTGACCAGGGTGCG
>DAOUEM010000186.1:0-3878 GCA_034430555.1 Anaerolineae bacterium
AACGACCGGTACGGGTTGAAGTGAAAGACGCAGGCAGCCGGTAAGCCGCCGGCGGCTTCTACCCGCCCGCGGACGGCGGTGCTGGTACGGCCGCTGCCCCACACGTCATCGACGATCAGCACGCGCTGCTCCGCCAGCAGTTGATCTTCCGGGAATTGCAGGAAATTGGGCAGGGCCAGGAGCTTGGCCGGTTGGATTTCCGACGGGAAGTTGACGGCCGCCGTCAGCACGGTGCGAATGTCCAGGGCTTCGGCCACCAGCCCGCCGGGAATGATCCCGCCCCGGGTGATCACCAGCAGCACATCAAACGACGGCACGCTCTTGATTTGCGGGATCAGCACGTCCATCAGCTTATCGATGTCTTCCCAAACCAGGACTTCGTGACGAACCGGCCCACTTGAAGTCATATAATTTTGCCCTTTGTGCCAGATACGCGACTGCGCAATTAACCCAGCCCGGGATGGCCTGGGCGGCGCCCATTGCCAGGGCGGTAGTCGCTGCGGTAACCGCCCACAGTCAGTTGCCGCCGCGGCCGCTTAGTTTTCGTCCTCGTTGGAGACAGAGACAACCGTGTGATGCGTGCGGAACAGGCTGTATTGCCCGCTGCGTCCCGGTACCTGGTTGAGCACATTCTCGTCCTGCATGATCGACAGCCATAGATCGAGTTCTTCGGGGTCCATGCCCGTTTCCGCGCCCACTGTCAACCTGGAGATTGCCTCGTGGCGGTCATAGAGGGCCAGCAAGGTGCGTACAAACCGATTACGTTCTTGAACGATGTGCTGTGCGATGGCTGAATTGTGGACCAGCGAAATCCCTTTTGTTTTGAACTCACTCTGTGGATTATCGTATTCCAGGACGTCTACGGTGCCTTGTTCCAGCAGGTTTTCGATGGCCTGCTGGAAGACCATGCCCGGATCGTGCGGACGCAGCCGCCGGTGCAAACTGCCCAGCGGACACCATAAGAAGCCGCGGAAGCTGGTGAACTGCTCAATGCTGACCACGATCCGCTTTTCCATCACCCCGAGTTGGGCGTCGTCTACCTTGCTGTAGAGGAACCCGACGCCGCTTTCACTGACATCGTCGACCTCTTCCAACCGGCGCACGGTATGGTCGGAAAGTTTGATCACCGGCACCAGATCGTCCGGGTTATGGCGATGCGGCACCAGCTCCCGGTGCAGGATGTCCTCGCGGACCAGGCAGTCGACCCACTCGGACCGCCACTGGTCGTTCAGGTTCAGACCAGGGCGGTCCAGTTCACGGTCCATGGCGATGCCCTTGAGCAGGAACCCGTAATTCACGTACTCCCAACCGCGTACATCCAGCGTATTGGCCACCCGCGCGACGATCCGGTCACGCACCAGCCGGGTCTGCTCAACCAGGGGCTGTTCGTCGTTGATGGTGATGATTTCGCCGTCCGGGCTGGCCTGGAACAGACCCATCGCTGACGCCTGTGTGATCAGATTGGCGGCGCGGTCTTCCGATACGACGGCATTCACGGCAAACAACTGCTCCTGCAAAGTGCTGCGCGCGACTCCGTTGGCCGTTGGCTGGATAGCATCGTATTGCAGGATCGCGCTGACCCACTGCGACGGGCGTACGTCAACCGGGCCGGCGAGGGCTGACTCCGGCTGCGGCAGCGTCGTGCCGTAGAGTCGTCCCAGGGCTTCGTGCGGCTGCATGCTGGTGAAGTCTTCGATATATTCGATGACGACGGCCGGGTTGGCCTCCACCTGGCGGCTGATGCTGCCCTGCACGCCCCACACGATGACCTGCTTATTGTGGGTGCGCAGCGTATTGATAACCTCGTTAAAGTCCCGGTCGCCGCTGGCCATGATAAATACGTCCGGCTTTTCCGGGTGCATCAGGTCGGCCAGCACATCGCGCGCGATACGCATATCGGCGCTGTTTTTGCCTGGCAGGTTGAAGACCGGGTCGATATTGGCCATCGCCAGGCGGCTGGGCGCTTCGTCGGTGATTTCGCGGCCAACGTTGTCGACCAGCGGAGGCAGGCTGCCGCGCTGACCCCACGGTGCGTACGCCGCCATCTTGATCACCTGGCCGTGGGCGCGCGCCTGGCTGACAAACCGGGCGATCAGGTGCTCCAGGTTGACGGTGTAACCCTGCTTATCCAGGCTGATGGCGATGTTTTCGAAATCAATGTACAGGGCGACCAGCTGACCTTCGATGCCGAGGATGGTTTCCAGCGGCTGCACAATGACGTTCGGGGTGCTGATGCTGAGCGGGGGGACCTCGCCCCACACGCGAATGCGCGCGCCTGGAGCCAGCTGGACTTTGTCCAACAACCCGAGCACGGCGGCGTCATTGGTAGCGATGATCAACTCATTAACCGAGGGATCGTCATCCAGGTAGGTTTCCAGCAGCGCCGTTCCGAAGTCGGCCCGGTCGGTGATGTTGATGAGTACAAAACCGGAGGCTTCAAAAGCCCGGCCAGGGCTGACGGCGCCCGCATAACCGGCATCGATCAGGTCCCAATCGGCGACGGCGACCGCCACCAGATCGTCGGACCTGGACAAGCCAGCGGCCAGCGTCGCGCCGCTGCGCAAACCAGCCCCCAGTTCGTACAGGTCGGCGGAGATGCCACGCTGGCGAAGCCGTACCAGCAGCGTGTTGATATCAACAAATAAGTAAGATGCCATACCACGACCTTAGTTTAAAAAACTTTCCCACACACAGCGATTCGGGCTGAGAGCCAGTGGCGTGGGATAGAAATGGATATTATTTGCTCAGCGCCAGATGGTGATCATGATGGATAAGGAGCGGGAAGATCCGCGCTGCAATAAAAGAGAATAACTCACCAGGCCACAGGAAATTTCTTCCAGACTCGCGAAAAACCCTATGCCACGGATTTTAGCAAAACTAGAGGGCAACAGCAAGAGCAATAAAAAGATAGAATGCCCGGTTTTCGCCGGACGCCCCCACTGATTATCACAGTTTTACCGACTCCTGCCTAATATGCCCGTGCGAAGTAGGCCATTTCGCCGGTTGTGCCGCCACAGGCGATGCAAGGCCCTTGCTCGCCGGGGTGCGGCTGGTCCAGCGGGAAGCAGCGTGACACGCACTGGTAATCGTCCTTAACCCGCTGCTCACATGCCGCCTCACCGCAGAACCAGGTCAGCGCCCAGCCGTCGTTTTTGACGATCGCGCCGAACGCTTCGTAGTCGCCCACGACCTCGAACAGGTTGGCGTCGCGCAAGGCGGTCGCCTGCTGAAGCATATTCGCCTGGATGTCGTTCAGCAGTTCCTGCACGGCTGCGGCAATACCCGCCTGGGGCACAAACTGCTTGCCACCCCGACCCGGGACATCGCGCCGGGCCAGGGCCACCGAGTCTTTTTGCACGTCTCTGGGGCCGATCTCCATGCGGACCGGCACGCCGCGCATTTCCCAGTCGTTGAACTTAAAGCCCGGCGTTTGACCTTCACGGTTGTCCACGTGGACGCGGATGCCGGCATCCTTCAGGGCGGCTTCCATACGCGCCACAGCTGCCATGACGGGCCCCTGTTCCTCGTCTTTTTTGTAGATCGGCACGATCACCACCTGGTAGGGTGCCATCTTGGGCGGCAGGCGCAGGCCCTTGTCGTCGCCATGGGCCATGACGATCGCGCCGACAAAGCGGGTGCTCAACCCCCAGCTCGTCGTCCAGCAGAACTGCTGCTCGTTCTGTTCGTCCAGGAACTTGATATCGAAGGCTTTGGCGAAGTTCTGGCCCAGGTTGTGGCTGGTGCCGGATTGCAGGGCGCGCTTGTCACCCATCATGGCTTCGATGGTATAGCTGTGTTTGGCCCCGGCGAACTTCTCCTGGGCGCTTTTGCGGCCTTTGATGACCGGGATCGCCGCGTCGTTAACGGCCATGTCGGCG
>DAOUEM010000187.1:0-24747 GCA_034430555.1 Anaerolineae bacterium
GGCGCTCCTGGGCAATGGCGTAAAAGAAACCCAGGGTAAACAGATACAGAAAGGGGGTGACCAGGGAAAAATGGAAACTCAAGTTCTGGTCAGGGAAGGCAGCCTGGACAGCGTCGCTGACAATCCACACCAGGAGCGGCACCACCGTCAGCAGCGACGTGCTCAACACAATACCGCACTTGTCTCGGATGGAGGGCGAGATGGCCCAGCGCAGCCGGCGCACCAGCCCCAGCACCAGGACGACGATGCTCGCCAGCAGGTAAACGGCGGCAAAATCCCACGGTTGCCAGAAAGTCTCGGCATTGGAGATGGCCGCGGATACCAGCACCGCCACGCCCACCGCCAGCGTCAGGATGACCGGCACATAGCGCAGCCAGGGCCGCCGTTTGACCAGCACCAGCGGCGAAGGGAAGTTCAGGAACAGGCCCTGCAGCAGCCCGCCCACGATCACCACGCTGACCGGCAGCAGCGTCGCGCTTAAGACCTGCGTCGTGTATACGTCGAAGATGCCGGCAACGAGCACTGCCATCACCAGGCTGAGCGCGCCGATCGTCCGGGCGACCGGCTGATTCCAGAAGCGGCGCAAGATAATGAGGCTCAAGGCCAGGAAGGCAACACCAACCGCATAACCCACCACAAACTGGATGAGAAAATCCACGATGGGAAAGGCCGCTAACTGGAAGTTCACCGTGCAGGGTACCTTCTCGACACCGCCCGTTGCGGGCGCGCCCTCTGCGGGCGCGTCTTCACAGAACACGTGATCGCGGGTGGCTTCGACTCCCTCGACCAGCGGGCGTTCGATGCGCAACATCACCGGTGCGCTGGGGTACTTGGACAGCAGGAAGTCATTGAGCTGTTTGCTGGCGACGCGATAATCGGCATCCAGGCTTTGCCCCAGGCCGATCCCCACGATCCGGTCGCCGGGCCGCATACCCGCCTCGAACGCAGGCCAAGGATCGGCGGACATGGCATAGACGCCTTCGATGGTGAGCGTTTGTGAATACATCACACCCAGGAAGGGGCGGCTCTGCCAGTTGAAGGCCAGCCACCCATAAAACAGCATCAGTACCAGGGCGGCAACAATGGCGAGGATAAAAAACGTCCGGCTCATCCGCTCAACAAGTCCGCTGCGACCACGCGCTTCTTTTGGCTCAAACTGTGAAGAGGACAATGTTCTAACTCCAGCCAACCTGGGCGCCCCTGCCGCCGGTCCGGCGACGTACACCCGCATCCTGATTGAACGTTACGCCAATTTTAGCATAGGCGGGGGGCAATCGGCTATCGCCCCAGGGTAAGGGCAGGTAGGTGTCAGGTTTCAGTGCCGCAAGAATTCCGGTATAATGTCCGATAGTTTTTCCAACCCTCCTCCAGTCGGTGGTAGACTGGTAGTAGCCGTCACGAATCGGGCAATCCCCCGACTCGATCGCAGACACAGCCCGGGGGAAAGGCGGCCTTTGGTCGCGGCCCGTCGCCGGGTGGTCGCAGGTGCGTCTGGTGCTCAAGGATTATTCTCCCATGATCGAACGAAAGCTGCGGGTGTTGATTGCCAAGCCCGGCCTGGACGGCCACGATCGTGGGGCCAAGGTGATCGCCAGGGCGCTGCGCGATGCCGGCATGGAGGTCATTTACACTGGCCTCCGCCAGACGCCGGAGATGATCGCCGAGGCGGCTTTGCAGGAAGATGTCGACGTCATCGGCCTGAGCATCCTCAGCGGGGCGCACATGGCCCTCGTGCCGCGCATCCTGGAGCTGCTTCAGGAAAACGACCTGGGCGATGTGAAAGTCGTCATCGGCGGCATCATCCCGGATGACGACGTGACCGCCCTGCAGGACATGGGCGTGGCCGGCATTTACGGTCCGGGCACCAGCACGCCGGACATCATCACCGACATCCGGCGTCTGACCGCTCGCCCGGAGTGACCATGAAGGACCTCGTCTCAGAACTGCTGGCCGGCAGCCCCCGCGCGTTAGCCCGGCTCCTCACCTACATCGAAAACGGCAGCGACGAAGCAACTTCAGCCCTGGCACGGATTTATCCCCATACCGGGCGGGCGCACCTGGTCGGCGTGACCGGCGCGCCGGGCACCGGAAAAAGCACGCTGGTCAACAGCCTGGCCAAGGCCTACCGCGCTGCCGGGCAGACGGTCGGTATTGTCGCGGTCGATCCGACCAGTCCGTTCTCTGGGGGCGCGGTGCTGGGCGACCGCATTCGGATGCGCGACCTGACGGGCGACCGGGGCGTATTCATCCGCAGCATGGCGACGCGCGGCAGCCTGGGCGGCCTGGCACGCACCACGGGCGACGCCGTGCGGGCGCTGGACGCAGCAGGATATGACGTGGTCCTGATCGAGACGGTGGGGGCCGGCCAGAGCGAGATCGACATTGCCCGCGAGGCGCAAACCACGGTGGTGGTGGAAGCCCCCGGCCTGGGCGACGACATCCAGACCATCAAGGCGGGCATCCTGGAAATCGCCGATATCCTGGTCGTCAATAAGGCCGACCGGCCCGACGCTCAGAATACCGTTCGCGCGCTCAGAGCTATGCTGGACCTGGGCACCAATCGCCCCCATAATAGGTGGCACGAGGCTCGCCCACTCACCGGGCACCCAGCACCGGAACACCCGGAAGAACCCGAGGGCGAACCCTGGCAAACGCCTGTCGTGCAGACCGTGGCCATCAATGACACCGGCGCCGACGCGCTGCTGACGGCCATCAACGAACACCGGGCATTTTTGCGACGCAGCCGCCGCCTGCAACTATGGGAAAGGCACCGGCTGGAACGCGATTTGTCGACTCGCCTGCAAGACGCCCTGCTGGCCGATTTCCTGCGGCACATCAGCCGGGAGAAGCTGGAATCTACCGTTAACCGGCTCGCCAGCCGTGATATCGACCCGAACACTGCCGTCCGCCAACTGCTCACCTATTGGCAAGATAACCGGGACTCACACGTGCAAACACAATATCAGGAGTGACCAAACCAATGTCTCGCACAGCCCAAACGGTTCCAGGGACCAAGTTCCATCGGGAGCATGACCCAAGGCCCGAGCGCAATTTATACGGTGAGATCAAAGTCTTCTGCGGGTCTGGCAGCAAAGACCTGGGACGGGAGATCGTCCAGTACCTGGGACTCGAAACCGGCGACTATGATCGGGTCCAGTTCTCAAACGAGAACATCTTCGTACGACTGAAAGAAAGCGTGCGCGGACAGGATGTGTTCCTGGTCCAGACCATGACCTCGCCGGTCAGCGACAACATCATGGAACTGCTGATCATGCTCGACACGCTCAAACGGGACTCGGCAGGGCGTATCACCGCCGTGATCCCCTACCTGAGTTACACTCGTTCTGATAAAAAAGACCAGCCGCGCGTGCCGATCACCGCGCGCCTGATCGCGGATATGATCCAGGTGGCCGGCGCCGATCGTTACATGACCATCGACCTGCACTCTGGCCAGATTCAGGGCTTCTTTAACATCCCCGGCGATGTACTGACGGCCTTCATCCTGATCGGCGACTATCTCGCCGGCAAACAGATCGAAGACGCCGTCGTCGTCACTACCGACCTGGGGTACGCCAAACGGGCACGCAACTACGCCAGCCGCCTGGGATGCCCCATGGCCTTTGTCGAAAAACGCCGCGCCAGCAATACCGAGCACCCGGAACTGCTGGCCCTCATCGGCGAGGTGGAGGGCAAAAACGTCATCCTGGTCGATGACGAAGTCAATACGGCGCACAGCGTGGCCAATGCCGTGCGCACGGTCCAGGCCAACGGCGTCAGGGACATCTACCTGGCCTTCACCCATCCCATTCTGAGCGGGGCCGGCATCGAGCGGTTAGCCAGCCTGCCGCTGCGCGAGATCATCACCACCAATACCGTGCCCGTGGCGCCGTCCAAGATTCTGCCTAACATGACCATCCTCTCGGTCGCCCCCCTGCTGGCCGAGGTAATCATCCGTGCTCATGAGGGGCGCAGCGTGGGTGCACTTTTTGACGAGTAACGCTCGTTGAAACCTGCCAGGGACAGGCCCACAAACCAGCGTGGGCGTGCCTGTTCTTGGATCATTCACACAATTGCGCGGGCCAGATCCATTATCTAGAATAGACCGAATTGCTGGTTCTTAATGGTCGAGGACTTGTTAATATCCCATTCATCAGAGAGGCTGATCCTATAAATGGCCGAAACAAGCACGCCGCCTGAAGCCGGTCAGGTCGAGATCACGCTCACCCGCGATCTCAGACTGCTGGACATCACCATGATCGGCGTTGGCGCGATGATTGGCGCCGGTATATTCGCGCTGACCGGTGAAGCGGCACACGTCGCCGGGCCATCATTTTTGCTGGCGTTTTTTCTCAACGGGTTTGTCACACTCTTCTCGGCTGCCGCGTACGCCGAGTTAGGCTCCGCCTTCCCGGAAGCAGGCGGCGGATACCTGTGGGTCAAAGAGGGCATGACGCCGCTCTTTGGCTTTTTATCCGGCTGGTTGAGCTGGTTCGCCCATGCCGTCGCGTGCAGCCTGTACTCGCTGGCTTTTGGCGAATTCTCGGTGAACCTGCTGGTACGAGCGGGAGTGTTTCCACTGGGCTCCAACGATACGCTGCTGCCGGTGGCCATCGCCGTGATCGTGGCCACGCTGTTCAGTTTCGTCAACCTGCGCGGCTCATCGGAGACCGGCGCGGTCGGCAACATCGTGACCATCGCCAAGGTGATCATCCTGGGCGTGTTTGTGGTGGTGGGTATCATCGCCCTCAACAACGTGCCCAGTTGGGAAGGCCAGTTCGAGCCCTTGCTCCACCCCACCAGCGGGCTGGGCGGCGTGTTCCTGGCCATGGGCCTGACCTTCATCGCCTTTGAAGGCTACGAGATCATCGCGCAGAGCGGCGAGGAAGTTGTCAACCCCAAGCGTAATATCCCACGGGCGATTTTCCTGTCGATTGCTATCGTAGTGGTCATCTACCTAGCCGTCGGTTTTATCGCGCTGACCGCCGTCACGCCGGAAGACGGCCGCCCAACCTGGATGTTCCTCGGCGGCACCGAATGCAGTGAAGTGCCCGACGGCGCCTGCCCGCCGGACTATGAAGTACTGCCGGAGGGCCAGAGCCGCATCGAACTGGAGCCGGAACTGGCGATCATCAATGCCGCCGAATCCTTCATGGGGCCGTGGGGTTCGATCCTGCTGCTGGTCGGCGGGTTGATGTCGGCGATGAGCGCGCTCAATGCCACCATTTACTCCTCCTCGCGCGTGTCCTTCGCGATGGGCCGCGACCGTGCCCTGCCGGAGATTTTCGGCCGCATTCACCGGCGCTTCCATACGCCGCACTGGGCGATCGGTCTCTCGGCGCTACTGATCATCGGCATGGACATTCTACTGTTGGGGAACATCAAAAACGTGGCTACCTCGGCGGACATCATGTTTTTGCTGCTGTTCCTGATGGTCAACTTCTCGGTCATCACGCTCCGCAAACGCCGTCCTAACCTGGACCGCGGTTTTAGGGTACCGCTGGTGCCGGCCATACCGATCATCGGCATTGTTTTACAGCTGCTGCTGGCGGTGAACCTGCTGAACCTCAGCCTGGTGGCCTGGGCCGTGGCGCTGGTATGGATCGTGGTCGGCGTGGCCTACTATGTGGCTTCGGCCAGCCGGCGCAGCGATGTCCCGGAGGAAGTACGTGTGGTGCACCAGGAGATCGTCGCCGTAGCGGCGTACTCGGTGCTGATCCCGGTGGCCGATATCGAGCAGGCAGCCCGGCTGGGCACGCTGGCCGCTACCCTGACCAGACCGCGCGGCGGCGAGATTTTCGCCGTACACGTGGTCGGCGTGCCGCAGGCCCTCAGCCTGGCTGATGGGCGGTACTTCCTCAAGCACGGCGTGCCGATCCTGGAACGGGCGATCGACGCCGGGCGAGAGCGCGATGTCCCGGTCAACACCATGATCCGGCTGGGCCGTGATGTCGGCCACGCCATCCTCGAGACCGCGCGCGAACGCCGCTCCAACCTGATCCTGCTGGGTTGGCCCGGGTATACGCGCACGGAACGCGCCGCCTTCGGGTCGGTGATCGACCTGGTCAGCAAAAGCCCGCCCTGCGATCTGGCCGTCGTTCGCTTCCGGGAACGAGAAGCACCGCGCCGCATGTTGATCCCGACGGCCGGCGGTGCCAATACCGGGCTGTGCATCGAACTGGCCATTGCCCAGGCCAAGACGTTCAAGGAAATCACGGGCGATGCCGCCGAAATCTCGCTGATGACGGTGATCACGCCGGACGTCGACCGCTACGAGATCCAGGCGCTGCACGATCGCTACCGCGAGCATTACAAGTGGCCGATCAAGAGCATCTACAAGGCGAATGGGACCGTACTCGACGCGATCCTGGATGAATCGATGAACCACAACCTGATGCTGATCGGGGCCACGGAAGAGGGCCTGTTCGAGCAGCGGTTGTTCGGCAACCTGGCGGAGGAACTGGCCCGCGAGTCGCTGAAGACGGTCATCATGTGTAAAGCGCACGACCGGGTGAAGCACCTGTTCCGCCGCATCATGACGGCCTGACACATGCCGATAACTCCCCGGCATACCCGGGGAGTTTTTTGATCCTGCCGGTTTCGCCAACCTGCAAATTCTGGCATAATAATAGGCAGTCTACCCGACAGCAGACGCACCCGACCAGACGGGAATGGGTACCTTACATTTAAACGGAGCTTAACCGTGACCAACTCACCGGGCAAACTGGTTCGCCCCACGCCTCGTCCGCCGTCAAAGGGCAGCCGGCCTCCCGGCAGGCCCCGCAAACCCCCGCACCGCCAGACGCCCGGTCTCGGGCTGGTTTTGGCCATCGCGCTGATCGTCATGGTTGTCGTGGTGGGCGTGGTAGTGGTGATCGCCGTGACGAGGCTCTCCGTCCCGGCCATACCGACGGTAGCCCTGCTGCCCACGGCTACGGTCGTCAAGCCGGCCGATTCGCCAACCCCTGAAGTTACCCTCACGCCAACGGATATGCTGCTGGCGCGCGCCACGCTGCCGCCCACCTGGACGCCGCCGCCAACGATTGTCGCCAACCCAACGGCCACCATCACGCCCACCCTGCTGCCGGGCCAGTCCGCGCAGATCGGCGGTGACGGCCAGCCGGTGGCCGTCTATGCGACCCTCTCGCCAGCGCAGCTTGCCAATACCTACTGGGAAGGCGATGGCACCGAGAGCATGTGGGACTATCAGTTCCCGGACGGGACCTTCGGGCGCTTCACGTACCTGCCGGTGAACTTCTGGGTTGGCGCGCGGGGCGTGAGCATCACTCAGGAGCACGAGGCAGCCATCCAGAACGCGATCGACGAGATCGGCCAGGTCGTGCCGATCCAGCGCGTGGATAACCGCATCTTCGCTCACATGACCCTGTGGCTGATGAGCGATGCCGAATTTGAACAGAACGTCACCTGCGAAGGCCCGGAGATGACAATTGGCTGCGCGTCGTTCACCTACACCGATGTCGGCATTCTGCTGGTCAGCATCTGGCTGCGCGCCTCGACGGAAAACTTCGCCACCACTCTGCTGCACGAACTGACACACGGCCTGGGCATCCCGCTGCACAGCCCCTATGAAGCCGATGTGATGTACGCCTACGACATGGGACAGGCACCGCACTACACCCAGCACGACCTGAATACGCTGCGCGCCCTGTACAGCGCCCCACCCTACGACCCGCGCCACAACTAACGAGCGTCCAGGGGGTCAGTCCGCCGGGGTCAGAGTGCGGGTGGAAACCCAGCCTGCCGCGCCGTCTTTGATGGCCGCGGGCTGAATGTGACCGGCATCTTGCAATGAATCCAGCGCCTTTTCCAGGTCGCGCTTGGTCGGCTCGAAGACGTGGAAGACCTGCCCGATGTGCTTGCCGGTGGCGGTGATCACGGCGTCCAGGTAGGTGCCGATCAAGGTCTGCCACGCTTCCGCCGTGCTGATCTGGCGCGCCAGCGCGGGTAAATCGGGATAGTGGCGCATGGCGATATCGTATAAGAAGCTGTAACGCCAGCCGCCGGCTTCCACCACGGCCACCGGCAGCACCTTCATGTCGATCTGCAACTCGACCAGCCCTCGCTCAAAACGGGCCTTGCTGATGCTGGTCGTCTGACCGGCCAGGCTGCGCAGGTCGATGGTATTCATCGGCCCGTGGTCGAGCAGCGCTTCGTAGATCAGGCGGGCTTCGTGGGTCATCAGGCCGTCTACCACACGCTCCATGTAGTCTTCCAGATCGCCGTAGTTGTGGGTCAGTGCGTAAAACACGCCCTGCAGCCGGGGCGCGACCAGCGTCGCCTTCCGCCGGAGCAGCTTGGCATAATACCAGCGAGAACCGCCCAGCGACTGGTCCTTCCAACTCCAGCAGCGGCCCAGGTCGGGATCGTCGTGCACATTGGGGACTTCGCGCACGCGCCCGGCAATCGCCTCGAACAGGTTGGGCGCTTCAATGCCCTTGATCGGCCACAAAAACGCAAACCCGACCTCGTCGATGAACTGCTGCGCCTCATCGAGCGTGTGCACGCGGCGGGCCGGGGTGCGGCGGTAGCGCGCGGCGCGCTCGGCATCGAGCCAGTCCTGGGTGAGGGTCAACATGGCCAACCAACCTTTCCTTCATCAGAACATGCGCATCAGAACATGCGTACTATATCATACCGCAGCATCCCCCGAATATAAAGGGATTTCCCAGAGAAGGACCTGTACTATAATCAGGGTGGTCACACCTTTTTGTAAGCACCATCTAGCTTTGACCAGCCCGGCGACAGTTGAGAGAGGTGCTCCATGAATCGGACCCGTATCATTTTTGTGGTGATAATCCTGATGGCCGTCACGATCATCGGTGCCGCAGCCGTATTGAGCACCGTCGATTTAACCGATCTCGGCAGCGACCAGACAGGCCTTCCTGCCGGCACCATCCCCGTAATGATTGCATCCTCTAATACCAAACAGCTCTGGATGGACCGCATGGTCGAGCAGTTTAATGCCCAGGGGGTCACGATCAACAGCGGCGAACCTATACACGTGCAGGTCACGCACGTTGGCTCCGGCAGTTCGATGAACGCGATCCTGGCGGGTGATATCCAGCCTGTGGTATGGAGTCCTGGCAGCCGCACCTGGGTGGACCAGATCAACCAGGCCTGGCAGGATCGCACCACACAGCGCCTGATCACGGGAACATGTGAAGCCACGATTAACGCGCCACTGGGAATCGCTATGTGGCGCCCCATGGCCGAGGCGCTCGGCTGGCCGGACGAACCGATTAGCTGGCGCGACCTGGCCGCCCTGGCTGCCAATCCCGATGGATGGGCCTCACTCGATCACCCGGAATGGGGCGTTTTCCGTTTTGGGCACGGTCACCCCGCCCATTCCAATTCCGGCATGCTCTCCATGATCGCAGAAGTATACGCAGCCGCAGGCGTGAGCGACGGTTTGACTCCGGAAGACGTATGGAGCGTGCAAGTCACCAGCGCCGTTAGGGCCGTTGAAACGGCTGTGTTTCACTATGGCCGCACAGACACCGACTTGCTGGAGCGCCTCACGCGGCGAGGGCCTACTTATCTGCACGCCGTCACCACCTACGAAGGCAATGTCATCCGCTGGAACCAGGAACACGCTGAGGAGCTGCGTTTTCCACTGGTCACCATTTACCCCTCCGATGGCACCTTCTGGGTGGATAACCCGTATTGCATTCTGGATAACGCGGCATGGGTCAGTGACGTCCAGCAGGAAGCCGCCGCCCTGTTTGGCGCGTATATCCTGGAACGTGATCAGCAAGCCCAGTTGATCGAGACCGGCCTGCGCCCAGCCCTGCCGGGAATCGCGCTGCACGAGCCCATCAGCGAGGCATTCGGGGCTGTGCCAGCGATCACTCAGGTGGAAACACCGGCCCTACCCTACCCCTCCGATGAGGTCGTGGGTCATATCCTCGATTTGTGGTACCAGGCTAAAAAACCGGCCACCATCCTGATGGTCGTCGATGTCTCTGGCAGCATGAGCGGGGAAAAGATGAAGGCCGCGGCTGAGGCCACCCAGGAATTTATCAGCCTTATGCAGCCTAACGATGAACTGGTCGTCATGGTATTCAACCACGAGGTGATCACGCTGACGCCATCCGGGCTGGTGGGCGAGGTCGGCGAGGCCTTGCGGCAGCGCCTGGAAGGGTTGGTCGCCGATGGCGGCACCGCCCTTCATGCCGTGACCATCCAGGCGCTAGATACGATCAACGCCATGCAAGAAGAAGATATCGGGAACGGCGAGCGCCGAATCTATAGTATTGTCCTGATGACCGATGGACGAAACGAAGCGACGGATGGGGTGTCGGAATCACAGATGTTAAGCGCCCTGCCGAGCGGCGCCGAGTCGGACAGCGTGCGGCTGTATACCATCGCTTATGGTGAAGACGCCAATTCCGATCTACTGGCAACATTGGCCAACCGCACCAACGGCAAGATGTTCGCCAGCACACCGGAAAACATTCGCGATATCTACTTCCTGATCTCTTCCGAATTCTAAGAAAAAAGTGGGGTGGAACATTCACCCCACTTTCAGGTAAACAACGGCAATCCGGTATCGAGCGTCCTGCCAGGGTTACTCGCGCGAGAACTCGCTGCCGAGCGCCGCCGGTGATTCCGAGCGCAGGAAGTTGCGCAGGATGCGCTGGACCGGACCCGGCGAGACGCGCACCAGGCGTTCCACAAAACCGCTGGAAACCATCAGCAGCGTGACGATCATGAGAATCCACGGTACCGTGTTAACCAGCACCAGCGGAATCTCGGTCTGCTGCTGGATGGTGCTGGCCAGGGCGCGCAGGCTGACGAACAGGTAGGCGCCAAAAGCCACGCGGAACGGGTGCCAGCCGCCAAAGATCACGATTGCCAGGGCGATCCAGCCGTCACCGCGCATGACGGGCGGATTGGCCCAGCCAGCCTTGATGGCCAGGGAGTAGCTCGCGCCGGCCAAACCGACCAGTCCACCGCCCACCGCGGTGTAAAAGTAGCGCGTCAGGTTGACGTTGGTGCCGCGGGCGAAAGCCGTCGCCGGGCGTTCGCCAACCGCGCGCAGGGCCAGTCCCCAGCGGGTGCGGTACATAAAAAACCACGTGCCGAAAATCAGGATGAAGCTGAAGTACACCAGGAGATTATGCTTAAACACCAACTCCCCGATGAAGCCGACATTCGCCAGGAGCGGGATGGGCACCGTGGGAAAAATCGGGCCGGGCCGGCGGGTGAATTCCTGGCCGAGGAACTGGGCCAGGTCCGCGCCCAGCAGAGTCAGCACGAAACCGACCGCCACCTGGTCCTGGCGTAGTTCGATGTTCGCTACGGCGACGATCAGCGCGATCACCACGCCGGTCAGCACCGCCGCTCCGATGCCCAGGGCCAGCCTGGCCGGGTCGCTGCGATCGGACTGGAAAGCCGTCACAAAGCCGATCATGGCCGAAAGCTGGATCGTGCCGTCCAGCGAGAGGTTGACCACACCCACCCGCTCGGTGATGGTCTCGCCGATGCTGGCGATCATCAACGGCGTGGCATTGGCGACAATCGAACTTAACAAGCGGGCCAGCTCATCCATGGTTCGCCTCCTCTCCCGCCGTCGAGGCAGCGGGCTGCTCCGGCACCTGGGTCAACCGCTCCCCGCGCAGCCGACCGCGCACCCCGTTGGAGAGGATCGCCATCAATACCAGGATGCCCTGCACCACGCCGGCCAGGCTCTGGTCAAGCTGGAGCGAGATCTTCAGGCGGGTGCTGCCGGCCAGGATCGCCGCGAAAAAGGCCGCGATGGGCGGCACCCACAGGGCGCGGGTGCCCGTCAGCAGCACCACCAGCAGGCCGAGAAACCCGATCCCGCCGCTGACCAGGGGCCGCAGGTTGCCATAGGTGAACATCACCCGGAAGCCGCCGGCTACCCCGGCCAGGACGCCGCAGGCCGCCATCGCCAGGACCGCGTTGCGATTGGTCGGCACACCCAGCAGTAAGGCCGAGCGCGGACTTTTGCCCAGGGCTTTGAGTTCCAGCCCCCAACGAGTCCCGCGCAGCCCGATCCAGACGACCAAAAAGCCCACGATAACCAGCGCCACCGCCAGCAAGTTGACGTTGAAGCTCTCCAGCGGCACCAGCAGGGCTTCTGGGGGGAACGGCGGCGTGGCCTGCCCGCCCTGGTTGCCCCACGGCCCGGAGACGAGATAAATGCCGAAGATGTTGGCCAGGTTGTTCAGGGCGACCCCACCAAAGATTTCGTGAACGCCGCCCCTGGTTTTGAGCACGCCGGCGAAGGCCGCCCACAACGCGCCGCCCACAGCCGCGGCCAGCAGTTCCAATGGCACCAGCAGCAGCGACGGCAGCGCCACAAACTGGGCCACCCAGGACGCGAAGATCGCGCCCATCATCATCTGACCTTCCACGCCGATGTTCCACAGCCCAGCCGTGAAGGTGATGACCAGGCCCAGGCTGACCAGCGTGAGCGGAATCCAGAAGTTGATGACGCCGGCCAGGCGGCCCAGGTTCACCGTCTCGCCGCCGAAGCCGATGCCCTCCCAGATTTTCTCCACGACCGCCGCGGGCGAGGCGCCAACCGCGGCAATGATGATCGCGGTCAGGAGCAGCGAGGCCGCAATCGAGGCCAACACCAGCCCCACGCTCAAGGCGCGCCGCGAGGTCAACAGGTTTTCGCTCATGCCGCCGCCTCCTCATGATTGCCGACTCGGTGCCCGCCGATCAGGTGCCCCAGCTCGTCCACCGAGGTGTGGCTCGCGTCCGGCACTTCCGTCACCTGGCCCGCGTAAAAGACGAGAATGCGGTCGCTGTAAGTCACGATCTCGTCCAGGTCCGCCGAGGTAAAGAGGATAGTCGTGCCGTTAGCCCGCCGGGCCAGGATCTGCTCCCATATCCAGCGCACCGATTCGACGTCCAGGCCGCGGGTGGGATGCTCCAGCGCCAGCAGGCAGGGCGAGGCGGCCATCAGGGCCATCAAGACGCGCTGCTGGTTGCCGCCAGAAAGCGTCTCGATCGGGCTGTCCGGGCGTCCGAAGATATTGTAGTGCCGGATGCGCTCCTCGGTAATGCGCCGCGCCCTGTCCCAGTCGATCCAGGCCCCCTGCGCCGGATCGGTCAGGACGAAGTGCTCGGTCAGGGTCAGACCGGCGACCAGCCCTTCTTCCAGGCGGCCCGCCGCGCCAAAGCTCACCCTGGCGGCCAGGTAGTCGCGGTAATCGGCCCGCGTAAGGTCGACCTGCCCGATCAGCACCTGCCCCTGCAGGGGCTTGTGGAGTCCGACGCAGGCCCGCACCAGCATCTCCTGGCCGCTGCCATCTAACCCGGCCAGACCGATCACCTCACCGGCCCTCATCTGAAGGTCAAAACCTTCAATGGACACCCGCTCACTGGCCAGATGGAGGCCGCGCAGTTCCACGGTGACGGCACCCAGCGGCACGCTGCTCCGGGAAGCCGGCGCTAATTCCTGCCCGAACATCATGGCCACCAGCTCATCGGTCGTGACCGGCAACTGCGCCTGGCCGACCAGCCGCCCCAGGCGTAACACGGCTACCTCGTCACACAGCTCGAGCACGTCCTCCAGCTTGTGGGAGACAAACAGCACCGTCAGGCCATCTTCTTCGGCCAGGCGGCGCAGCGACGAGAACAGCAGGCTCTTCTGCTCGGCGGAGATGCCGGTGGTCGGTTCGTCCAGAATCAGGACACGGACGCCCAGCCCCAGCAGCCGGACGATCTCCAACTGCTGCCGGCGGCCGATAGACATCTGCTCGATGGTCGTGTCCAGTTCCAGGCCGAAGCCCAGCCGCGCATCCAGCCGTCCGAATTCCGCACGGGCTTCCTGCCAGTCCGGCAGCGGGCCGCCGGGACGGCCATACACGAAGTTTTCCAGCACGGTAAAGGGCCCGACGTCCAGCGGGTCCTGGGCCAGCATACCAATCCCGGCCTGGATGGCGCCCTCCGGCGTATTGTATCTGGCGCGTATGCCATCAACGAGAATCTGCCCGTCATCGGCCAGGTAAAACCCCGAGAGGATTTTCATCAAGGTGGATTTGCCGGCGCCGTTCTCGCCCAGAATGCCGTAGATACGACCGTCCGCAAAGGTCAGCGAAATATCGTTATTGGCATGAACCAGGCCGAAACGCTTGTGGATGTGACGCACTTCAACGCTCATAGACGCTCCTGGGGGTGAATGGGATCGTCGGGACGGCAGCCGTGCGGAGACTCGGCAGGCCGCATCCGAAGTATAACATGCACATCATTCCAGCGTTAATGGTGGTTTAAAAATGGCGACCACCCGAAGGTGGCCGCCACACGTGTTCCTGCCTGCCCGAGGGTTTACTGGGCGGAGCTGTCGCCGACCATGCCTTCCAGCAACTGCTCCAGGTACCAGACGTTCTCCGCAGAGACCGCCTCGCCCTCTTCGGCCAGCACGGTGCCGTCCTGGAACGACAGCGGGCCAACCCAGAGGCCCAGGCTCTCGTCAGCGATATTTTCCGCCGTCAGATCGCCGGGATCGGTTTCGGCCAGCATGGCGATGAATTCATCAAGCTGCGCGACCTGCTCGTCGGTCAGCGCTTCGCCACTGACCCAACCCACAGGCGTCTGATCGTTGTCGGTCAGATCATCCCAGTACGGCGCGGTCCAGGTCCAGCCCTGCGCCCACTCCCCATTGATAGCAGCCCGGACCAGGTCGGCGTAATCAGGCCCCCAGTTAAAGTATGGTACGCCCAGGCACACGTCAGGCGCTTCGTCGCAAGCGCCTTCAAAGTCGTAAGGCACCGCCCAAACCGCATCGCCTTCATCGGCGCGCTGCCCGGCCACCACCAGGGCTTCGGTTGTGTCGATGCCGCTGACAACCACGTCCGCACCCTGGTCAAAGAAACGCTGCGTTTCCTCGGTTGGGTCCAGCGTGAAGCCGGGGATGTTGAACCAGAAGCCGATCCAGGTCACCGTAAGCTCCAGATCGTCGGGGTTCATGCCGCGGTAGTTTTCGTAGCAGTAGCGGGCGCCCAGGTAAACGCTGGAGGCCAGGCGGCGAGTCTCATAGTTGATTAACGGTCCCAGGTAACCGATGCTGCCGGTTTCGGTAGCCAGGGCAGCGGCGCAGCCCGCGATTTCCTTACCCCACTCCATGGCGCCCATGAGGTTGCTCAGGTTCTCCGGGGCTTCACCGGTCAGCGCATCATCGCCAGAAATGTTGACAAAGAGGACATCCGGGTTGGCCTCGGCGACGGCCAGGGTGTCTTCTTCAAACTCATCGGACGTGGTAAAAATCAATTCGGCCCCTTCGGCCACCATCTCCTCGACCACCTGGGCCAGCGTGGTCTCAGGCGCGTCCGCCGGGTTCAGGCTCTCGAAGAAAACCATGCGCGTATTCTCGACGTTTTCTTCCACATACTGACCGGCAACGAAATGCGCCTCGCTCCAGCCATGATCGTTGCGCGGACCGACGAGCACCACGCCAAAAACGAACTCGTCGCCCTGGGCGAATATTCCGTTGGCCGGGACAATCATCGCGACCAGCACCACAAGGATCAACCATTGCCTGCGATTCATGCTTTTCGTTCTCCTCCGACTCTTTGGATAGAGTATCGTGATTACCCGATGCTTCCAGAAACAATTTTGGAGATGGGTAACGGTTCTTACACGCCTGAGTCTACAAGAATCGCCACCAAAATACCAGTGAAGAATGACCGGAAATCAACCGTCAAGATGGCCAAACACAAACAAAGCGCAGCCTGCTATCATTAGCAAACTGCGCCCCGCTCGGCCAAAAAACGATCCAGTCGTGCGGCCCTTCCGTCAGCCGATACCTAGCCCAGGTGCGGCGTCACCGCTTTTTCGATCGCGTCCTTGGGCCGGAAGCCGGTAATACGTTCCACCACGTTGCCACCCTTAAACAGGATCAGCGTGGGGATGCCCATGATACCGTACTCCATCATGATGTTGGGGTTGGCGTCGGCATCGAGCCGTCCAACCAGCATCTGCCCATCATATTCCTCGGCCAGCGCGATAACGTGCGGCTCGATCATTTTGCAGGGACCGCACCATTCCGCCCAGAAATCGATCAGGACGGGCAGTTTTGCGTCCAGCACCATTTCCTGGAAGGTATCTTCTGTTACGTTGAAAGCCTTTTCACCGGCCATTGATAGGTTCCCTTTCCTACTGTTATATGCGCTGTACGTTAGTGATCCGTACACTATATTCAAACACGTCGTCTCGAATAGCGCCTATGGTAATGAAAACATTGACGGCCTGTCAAGCCCCAGTCCGAAAAGTAAGCTGGCGGCGAGGCACCCTACCGTCCCCGATAGGACCGGCACAGTTGACCCTTTGACGTGCCCCGAGTGCCATGTTATCATCAAATAAACACCCCAGTAGCACTCTCACGCATCGAGTGCTAAAACGGTTCGTGAGGCTGTTACATGACTACAGACGCGGCACCAATCCCAGAACTTACTGAGCGGCAGAAACGCACGCTGGAGCTGATCGTGCGCAGCTACATCCAGGATGGCACGCCCATTGGATCCAAGGCGCTGGTCGACAGTCTGGGCGTCAGCTCGGCCACTATTCGGAATGAAATGGTGGTGCTGGAAGAAGCAGGGTATATCACGTCGCCGCACACCTCGGCGGGACGCGTGCCCACCGAGGCCGGCTACCGTTATTTTGTGCAGCGGCTGCTCAGCGGCGGGCAGTTAAGCCTGATCGAGCGCCGCATGATCGCGCACCAGTTCCACCAGGCGCCGTTTGACATCGAAGAATGGATGCGCCTGGCGGCTGCCGTGCTGGCCCACACCACCCAGGGCGCGTCCCTGATCACGGCGCCCATCAGCCAGATCAACCATTTTAAGCACCTGGAGTTGATCGCCACCCAGGGCCGATTGGTACTTCTGATCCTCGTGCTGCACAATGGCGACGTACGCCAGCGGATGCTGACCCTGGCCGAACCGATCTCGCAGGAGCAACTCAGCCAGACGGCAGCACGCCTGAACACGCTGGGCCTTGGCCGGGCTGCCAAACAGATGCAAACCAAGCTGACCGAGCTGTCCACGTTGGAACAGGAAGTACTGACCCTGGTGATTAACCTGATGGAGGATGCCGACACCCCTCAACCGGTTTACCGGGACGGCCTGACAGACCTGCTGGGCCAGTTTGAACAGCACGAAGGCGCGGAACAGGCACTGCGCGTCCTGGAAGAGCGGACCATGCTGCAAAGTCTGATCAATGAAGCGACCCCGACCGTTGGCGACGTGCGGGTGGTCATCGCCGGCGAGGGACGCTGGAAGGAGATCAGCCTGCTGAGCATCGTGCTGAGCCGCTACGGCCTGCCCGGCCGGGCGACCGGGACACTGGGGGTGCTCGGTCCAACCCGCATGCGGTACGGGCGGGCTATTTACACGGTGCAGTATATCGCCGACTTGATGAGCAATCTGCTGGTGGGTATTTACGGCGAAGCATCCGACGAGCTAATCAGATAACAGGCGCCCGCATGTAAGATTCTGATGTTTTGTTAACGAAATTCTATTACAGGTGGGATACACTTGCCCACAGTGAGAACTTGTCATGCGTTCATGCGTGCGTTCACGCGTAATCGACGGAGAGTAATGGTGACTGACGATCTCAACAAAAGTGCTGAGAATATCCAGACGATACAAGGTGAGGAAAACGAGCCATCCCCGGTAGAGGATGCCCTGGAGCCAGACGAGGCTGTTACAGACTCCTCGCCGGACGCGGAAGATGCCGCTCAAACAGATGAGGAGACAACGTTAGACTTGCCAGCACAACTCGAAGAAGCCCGCGCCCAGGCCGCCGAATACCTGGAAGGATGGCAGCGCGCCCGTGCGGAGTTCACCAATTATCGCAAACGCGTCGAGCGCGAGCGGGAAGAAACGTTCCGGCACGCCACTACGATCGTCCTGGAGAGACTACTGCCGATCATTGACGACCTTGAACGGGCCATGGACAATATCCCGGCGGACATCTCCAAACACACCTGGGCCCAGGGCGTCACCTTGATCGGCCACAAGCTGCAAACCCTCCTGGAGAGCAGCGGGCTGGAAGCGATCGACCCACTGGGAGAAACTTTCGATCCCACCCGGCACGAGGCCATCGGCACCGACGATAACGACGATGTTGAGAGCGGCCACGTGACGGCGGTGCTGCAAAAGGGTTACGTTCATGGCGATAAAGTCCTGCGCCCGGCGCTGGTGCGTGTCGCCGATTGACGAAACATAGCTAGCAACCGGAACGGCGCACATCTGTTGACCAATCAGGAACACATAATCTTGTAAGCAGGAGAAAAAACACATGGGAAAAATTATTGGCATTGACCTGGGCACCACCAACTCTGTAGTAGCCGTGATGGAAGGCGGCGAACCTACCGTGATTCCATCCGCCGAAGGCGGCCGGCTGATTCCGTCGGTGGTGGCCATCAGCCAAAAGGGTGAGCGCCTGGTGGGCAAAGTGGCCCGCAACCAGGCCGTGATTAACCCGGAGAATACCATCTTCTCCGTCAAACGTTTTATGGGCCGCAAATTCACCGACCCTGAGGTGCAGAAGGGCATCAGCCTGGTGCCGTACAAGGTGTCGGCGGCGGCCAACGGCGACGTGCGCGTCCACATGAGCGACAAAGCCTACAGCCCGCCGGAGATTTCGGCCATGATCTTGCAGAAGATCAAGGTGGATGCGGAAGCCTACCTGGGCGAAACGATCACGGACGCCGTGATCACTGTACCGGCTTATTTTAACGACGCGCAGCGCAACGCCACCAAGGACGCCGGCCGTATCGCCGGCCTGGAAGTGAAGCGCATCATCAACGAGCCGACGGCTTCCAGCCTGGCCTATGGCCTGGGCGAAACCAACGACGAAACGATCGCCGTATACGACCTGGGCGGCGGCACCTTCGACATCTCGATCCTGGACGTGGGCGACGGTGTATTCGAGGTGCGCAGCACCAACGGCGATACCTTCCTCGGCGGCGACGACTTCGACCAGCGAATCATCGACTGGATCGCCGACGAGTATAAGAAGGACCAGGGCATCGACCTGCGCAGCGATCGGCAGGCGCTCCAGCGCTTAAAAGAGGCGGCGGAAAAGGCCAAGATCGAGCTGAGTTCCACCATGAGTGCGGACATCAACCTGCCCTTCATCACCGCCGACGCCAGCGGCCCCAAGCACCTCAACATCACGCTGAGCCGGGCCAAGCTGGAACAGCTCGTCGAGGACCTGGTCACCAAGACCATCGCGCCCTGCGAAGCCGCCCTGTCCGATGCCAACCTCAAAACCGGCAACATCGACGAAATCGTGCTGGTAGGTGGCATGACGCGGATGCCGGCCATCCAGGAAGCCGTTAAAAAGTTCTTCGGTAAAGAGCCGCACAAAGGCGTCAACCCGGACGAAGTGGTGGCGATCGGCGCCGCGATCCAGGGCGGTGTGCTCACCGGCGACGTGAAAGACGTGCTGCTGCTCGACGTGACGCCGCTGACCCTGAGCATCGAGACCCTGGGCGGCGTTTCCACGCCCTTGATCGAACGCAATACGACCATCCCGGCCAAGAAGAGCCAGGTGTTTTCCACCGCCGCCGACGGCCAGACGCAGGTGGAAATCCACGTGCTGCAGGGCGAGCGCCCGATGGCTGCCAACAACAAAACGCTGGGCCGTTTTATTCTGGATGGCATCCCCCCCTCGCCGCGCGGCGTGCCGCAAATCGAAGTCACGTTTGACATCGACGCGAACGGCATCCTGAACGTGAACGCGCAGGACAAGGCCACCGGCCGCGAGCAGAGCATCACCATCACCGCGTCCAGTGGGCTGGCCGAAGATGAGATTCAGCGTATGATCCGGGAAGCCGAGCAGCACGCTTCCGAAGACGAACAGCGCCGGCAGCAAGTCGAACAGCGCAACCAGGCCGAGGCGACCGTGCATGCCGCGGAAAAGACTCTGCGTGACTTCGCGGAGCAGATTCCCGCCGAAGTCAAAAGCAAAGTCGAGCAGCATATCGAGTCGACCCGCCAAGCGCTGGAAGGCAGCGATATGGACCTGATCAAACGCGAGGCAGAAGCGTTGGCCCAGGAACTGCAGACCGTAGGCGGCAGCATGTACCAGCAGCAGCCGGCTGGCGAACCCGGCGCAGCGCCGCCCCCGCCCGGCAGCGACGGCGGCGCCAGCGAAGACGTGATCGACGGGGAATTCAGCGAAGCATAACCCGATGCCGTCTACCTGCTTGCGGCACGCAACGGTGTCGTAAACCTAACAACCCTGAGACAAGGGGCTGCCACGCTCCTTGTCTCGGCATGTTTATTCCCAGCGCAGGCGGCAAACGTTTGTTGCGGCTGGTGCCAGCAAAAGGCTTAAGGTCAGCATGACACAAAGAGACTACTATGATGTGCTGGGGGTTCCGCGTAATACTTCGCCAGAGGAGATCAAAAAAGCCTTCCGGAAGCTTGCGCGCAAGTACCACCCGGACGTCAGCGCCGAACCCGATGCCGAGAACCGCTTCAAAGAACTGAACACAGCCTACGAGGTGCTCAACGATCCGGAGAAACGCGCCCGCTACGACCGCTTCGGCCATGCCGGGGTGAATGCGGACGGCGGTTTTTCCGGCTTTGGCGGTATGGGCGGCTTCGGCGGGCTGGATGACTTTGTCGAGGAGATATTCGGTTCGTTTACGGGGACCAGCCGGCGGCGCAGCCAGCGGCCCGGACCACGGCGGGGCCGCGATCTTTCTTACGAGCTGACCATCGACTTCGAAGAGGCCGTCTTCGGGGCCGAAAAAGAGATCGAAATCGCACGCCAGGAAATCTGCGACGAGTGCGACGGCAATGGGGCTGCTCCCGGCACGACGCCCACGCGCTGCCCAGACTGCCAGGGCAGCGGCGAAGTCCGCACGGTGCGGCAGACCTTTCTCGGCTCCATGATCAGCGTGAACACCTGCCCACGCTGCGAAGGACGCGGTAAGATCATCACGACGCCCTGCTCGACCTGCCACGGCTCCGGTAAGATGCGCATCACGCGCAAGCTGAAGGTGGCCGTGCCGGCCGGCGTCGACCAGGGCATGAAAATCCGCATCCAGGGGGAAGGGGAACCCGGCGAGCTAGACGGGCCGACCGGCAACCTGTACGTGATCATCGACGTGCGCCCGCACAAGTTCTTCCAACGCCGCAACGACGACATTCTGCTGGAGATCACGGTCAATGTGGCGCAGGCGTCGCTGGGCGATACGATCATGGTCCCCACCGTCGAGGGCGACCACGAACTGGTCGTACCGGCCGGCACCCAGACCGGCGAGTCGTTCCGGCTGCGCAACCTGGGTTTTCCACGGCTGCGGCGCGATGGTTCAACCGCCGGCCGCGGCGACCAGTGGGTGCTCGCCCAGGTCGTGATCCCGAAGAGTCTCACCGACCGCCAGCGCGAGTTATTTGAAGAATTGGCGGAAACGCTGGATACCAACATCATTCGACCGCAAAGTAAAGGCTTCTTCGACCGCGTGCTGGACTTTTTGAGCGGCGAGTGACATTCAGATACAAAACACTATCAGACCAGGAGGACACAGTCATGAGGCAACCGTATGCCGTAGCGGGCTTTACCATCGTCGCCCTGATCGCTCTGGCGGTCTTGTTGGCCGGGCAAGTCCAACCCCCAGCGCGCGCCACCGAGGATACGCTCAGTGCTCTAGTCGGCGACTTGTGGGACCGGGTGCTGGAAGAACGGACTAGCGATACATCGTCGGATTTCACGTTTACGATTGAGTTCAACCAGTCCGTGGCCGGGATAGGCAGCAGCGTGACGATGGGGCAGGGTCTCAACACCCAACGAATCGACCGGGTCGGCGCCGACTACTTCTGCCTCTCGCGCGTCTTCAGCCGCGACCTGGTAAACGACTGCATCCCGCTCAGCAACATTACCAAGATCAACTATCGTGAAGAACAGTGATCTGCCGGCGGCGCTCCCGGGTAACCCCAGCCCATGAACTGGATTGAAGCCTCCCTGCAAACGGATGGCGAAGCCGCCGAAGCCATCGCCGACTTGCTGCAGCAGTACGGCTACCAGGGCGTGGTGATCGAACAGGTCGGCTTGGGCGGCGATGCCTGGGAATACGAACTGCCCCCACCGGAGCACCTGATCGTACGCGCTTACCTGCCGGAAGACGATCAGGCAGCCGCCATCCAGCGTAAGCTGGAAACCGGTCTGCACCACCTGGGTCAGATATATCCCGTACCACAGCAGCCCACCTACCGGCGCGTGCCGGAAGAAGACTGGGCGGAAGCCTGGAAGGTGCACTACAAGCCACTGCGCATTGGCCGCCACCTCTACATCCGCCCGGCCTGGCTGGAAGGCGCACCCGATCCCGCCGACGTGGAGGTCGTGCTCGATCCGGGCGTGGCCTTCGGGACGGGCACCCACCCCAGCACCCAGCTCTGCCTGATCGCCCTGGAGACGCTGGCCCCGCCCCCTGCCCGCGTGCTGGACCTGGGCTGCGGCTCCGGCATCCTGGCAATCACCGCGGCGCGGCTGGGCGCGGCCCATGTCTGGGCGCTAGACACGGACGCACAGGCCGTCTCGGCCACAAACAACAACGTGGCCCTCAACCACCTGACGGATCGCATTACCGCTCAACAGGGCAGCCTGGACACGCTGCTCGACTCCGGGCAGCAGTTCGAGCTGGCGCTGGTCAACATCCTGGCGAAGGTCATCATCCCGATGTGCAAGCAGGGCCTGGGCCGGATCATCGCGCCGGGGGGTGTGGCCGTCTTCAGCGGGCTGATCCAGGAGCAAGTTGAGGAAGTCGAAGCAGCGTTGCGCGCCACCGGCCTGAACCCCTACCGCCGCCGCACGATGGGCGAGTGGGTGGGCATCGAAGCAAAACGCGAATCGACCTGAACGCGGCCCGGCGTCACACTGCCAGGTTACTTGCGCTGCCAGATGATAAAACTGTCGATCTCCGCCACGCGCTCGTAGTTATACATCAGCCAGTTGTTAAGCTCGGTATAGTCCTGCAACAAGGTGTGGGAATCGGCATGCCGCCCGGTGATCCAGGGCATCTCGTCGCGCTGCATCACCAGCACGTAGGTCGGCAGGGTAACCCACAGCACATCGACGTTTTCTTGCTGCCAGGCCGGCGGCGACCACTCCGTCACCAGGGGGATGTAAACAATAAACCGCGTCGCCGGGTCCAACCCGCTGAGGAAATACACATCCGTGCGGTAGCCCCAGATGTACAGCGAATCGCCCGGGATTGTGCGCGCCGCCAGGTAGTTCACCACCGCCAGCGACTGGTCCGCCAGGAAGTCGCCCGCCTGGAAGCGCCCATAAAACGCCGCCTGGTCTTCCTCCCCGCTGAGATACGGCCAGGTCGCCCCCCAGATCGTGCCGATCATCGCCAGGAGCAAAACCGCGATCACCCCGCCATGCACAGCCCCCAACCAGCTACGTCGACCCAAACGTCCCCCTGCCCTCGCCTCGATGAGCAGCCACAAACGTCCGACGAGCCGGTGGAAGGCATCGGCGGCGATCAGCAGCACAGGCGGCAGCATGGGCAGCCAGTGATAGTCATAGGCTTTGCCCTGGATCAGCACGATGGCCAGGCCTGACAGCAGCCACAGCCAGATCAGTGGCCAGCCGCGTGACTGCCCGCCGTTACGTTTCGCCCTCAATTGCGTCACCAGGCCTACCACCGCCAGGATCACCAGCGGCCACCAGCGCGACCAGCGCTCCGCCACCCCGGCACTGGTGACCACCGGATCGGACAGCGACGAATAGCGGGCCGTGGTCAGCGCGCTCTGGACCAGGGCATCAAGCGCGCCTAACGACGCCAGGTAGGCCATCCCCCCCAGGCCAACGAGCAGCCCCCCGGCGGCAAAACCGGCGGCATCGGCCAGCAGCAGGCGCCCCCGGGAAGCCGGCGAACCCTCACGCCGGGCCAGCCGGATCAGGGTGTGGGCGATCACCAGGGCCAGGGCAAAGAAGGCAAATGGATACTTAAACCACAGCGTCAGGGCGCAACACGCGCCAGCTCCAAAGGCCCACCAACCATGCCGCGGGCCGTCGTCGCCGGCCTTAAAGGTGAAGGCCACCGCCAGGATCATGGGCAGAAGGGCGATACCATCGTTCTGGGTGAGCGTCCAGAACGTCTCCGTGAAATAAAAGGCGGCGAACCCGGCCAGCGCCAGCACGGCCACCCAGCGGTCGGCTAAGCGCCTTCCCAACCCATACAGGGCCAGGGCAACCGGCGGGAAGATCAGCAGGTCGATGGCCCGGACGGCGGCCACGGTCTGCCCGAACAACCCCAGCGCCCCGGCGTAGACGTAAAAGACGGCAGGCGGCTTGGTGTCCCACAGGTCGACGTAGGGCACGCGCCCTTCCAGCAGCCCGCGCCCCACCACGGCAAACGTGCCCTGGTCCAGGCCGAGGGGATAGGTCAGCACCGGCGCGACCAGGGCCAGCAGCGCGGCGATCAGGGCTGTGAGCAGCAGCAGTTCATATCGATTCATGCAGGGACACCCCGGACAGCCAGAGAGATGCTGCGGCATCTCTAGGATGCCAAGGCACCTCTCTTTAACGATCGGTCGATGGTCATTATGTTCCGGCCAGCAGTCCCGGCTACGCTTTGTAGCGCGTATCGACCAGGCGGCCGTCACGCAGCACATGGACGACGTCGGCCTCCTCCATGACCTGCGGATCGTGCGAGACCACCACCACGGTGATCTGCTGCTCTTCCACGAAGCGGCGGAGCTGATCCAGGATGAGGCGGCCCGTCTGCGA
>DAOUEM010000188.1:0-3475 GCA_034430555.1 Anaerolineae bacterium
CACTGCACCATTACCCCCAGTTCATGATTGCTGGTGACCGCTGTACGCCCGTCTGGATTGAAGCAGCCGGTTGTATAGCCCCGATGTAAACCGGTGAAAACGTGTATCGGCTCTCCCGTAACCAAGTCCCACAGCACCCATGAACCACGCCACCCAGTAGACATGGCTCGGTGTCCATCGGGCGAGATATCCACGCTTAAGGAAAGCGATTGATCGACGCCACCAAATACACGGGTAACCGTCCCGGTCTCCACATCCCACTCCACCATCTGGTGATCCGCATCAAGCATCGCTCCCAGGGCGGTGCGCCCATCCGGGTGGAAAACCACGCGCCAGACGGGGTGGCCGGCCTCAGTCTCCGGGACCTCAAACCGGCGGATTTCTTCGCCAGTGGCGAAGTCCCACAGGCGCACGGAATAGTCGTAGGACGTTGAAAGCACTTGGCTGCTGTCCGGGCTGTAGACGGCGTCCAAAACCCACTCGGTATGACCTTCGAATTCCCGCAAAAACTCGCCGGTATCAGCATCCCATAGCAGGAGCCTGCCACTTCCAAAGCCGGTGGTGAGCACGGTGCGTTCGTCAGGACTCAGCGTGATATTGTAGGCGCTGGGAAAGTCGAGGATGCGTCGGGTTCCGGGCAGGTAGGCCGCTTCGGACAATATGAGCTGAGCCTGGGCAGGAGGGTTGGCATCTCGGTTGGCGGCGACGGCAAGGGCCAGGGCCGTATCCAGGTCTTCATTGGCCAATGCCGCCCGTGCGCCGTTAACCAATGCTAGTTCCTGCGCTTCAGCACGGGCTACTTGGGCTTCTTGTTCTCTTTGCACGGCCACCAGCGCCAGACCTGCCATAAAGAGGGCGACGATTAGGGTCATCGCAAAAGCGACCCGGCGAATCAGTCGTCGTTGCGCTATATGCCGCCCTTCTTCGGTAATGCTGGTCTCGAGGAAGGTGCGCTCATCCGGTGTGAGGGCAACTCTGGTCTCAGCCGCCCAGCCTTCAAACTGGTGCAGGCGCGAACCACGAAGCAGGTAGCCTTTGTCCTGGTTAACGGTTCGCCACTCGGCAGCATACCAGGCCAGAAAACGCTGCTGCCGGATATCATGGCGGTTCTCATCCAGCCAGGTGCGCAGCTGCCCCCACTCACGAATGATGGCCTCGTGCGCTAGTTCGACGCTGGATTCGCCAGAGCTGAAATCCTGGTCAAAGGTTAACAGTCTTGCACGGTCGAAAGCATCCAGGACGGCCTGTGTGGCTTGCCCCCCTGCCGATACCAACTCGCTCTTGAGTGTCCGTCGGCGGATATCCTCGGTGCCTTCGCCCAGCGTCACCAGCCGCAAGAACACCTGCCGGGCCGCTTCCTGTTCAGACGCCTTCAGCCCGGCATAGACCGCATCCGCTCGACGAGCCAGTGCACCCAGGGTACCGCCCATGGTCTGGTAGTTTGCCAGGGTCATCGTGCCATTCTCGCGATGATCGAAGAGCTCAGTCAGCGCATACTGCAGCATCGGCAGCGCCCCTGGCTGTTCACTGACCTCGGTTACAATGGTCGTGGCCAGTCCTGTTTCCAGGGATATGCCCACCCGGTCGGCGGGACCGGTGACGGCACGCTCCAGTTCGTCGGTGGTCATGGGGACCACAGCCTCGGTGCGTTGACGAATCATCTCGCTAAAGTCGGGATACATCAGTGGACGGTCGTAGAAGTCGCCGCGTAGGGTGATGACCACACGCAGCGGCGTGCGCGGGTCGGTCACGGCCACGTACAGGCTGTCCAGCAGGAACTTGGCCTCTCGTGCGTCGGTGGTAAGGGTGAACACCTCCTCAAACTGGTCGATGACGAGTAACATGTCAGTGCTGTCGTCAGGAAGTGACATACGCGTCGCCCTGACAATGCCACGCGTATCCCGGCGCAGTTGGGCCGCCAGTTCTGCCGAGGGTGCCCCTGTGATCCGGGCCATGGCAATTTCGAGTTCCTCGAAGGGGTGACTGCCCGGTACGATTTCCAACACCTGCCATTTCGCAGAACTCGGCAAGGCACCTTCCCTGATTGCCGGGATAAGTCCCGCCTTGACCGCACTTGATTTACCGCAGCCGCTGGGTCCCACAACCGCCAGGAAACGCGCAAAGGACACGTCCTCGGCCAGCCGGTCCAGCAGGCGCTGGGTCAAGGTCTCGCGCCCAAAGAAGTCGCTGGCATCAGACTCCTGGAAGGCACGCAGCCCTTTGTAAGGGTTCACCAGAGTCTTTGTCGAAACAGCCACCGCTGACACTGCGGCAATCTGTGCCTTGCCTGCCTGGATTTGGCTGTACAACTCGATGGTTTTGGCCGAGGGTTCGACGCCCATCTCTTCCTGCAGCAGCCTAGCGCAGGTTTCATACTGCTCCAGGGCAGCCACCCGCTCACCTGACTGAGCCAGCAGCAGCATGAGCTGGCGGTGGGTTTTCTCGCGCAGGGTATCCATAGCCAGCAACTGGTTGGCTCGGGCAATCCCGGCATCATATTCGCCGCATTCCAGGTTTAAGGCGATCAGGGCATCCAGCGCGCTCTGCACGCGCAAGCGCAGCCGTTCCCGTTCGCGGGTGGTCCAGTCTTCAAAGGACTGGCTGTCGACGGAAAAGCCTTCCAGGAAGTCACCCTGGTAGAGGTCGATGGCTTCCGTAAGCTGCTGGTTATCTTTCGCATCCAGTAGCTCCTCAAATGCAGCCACGTCCAGCCAGACATCGGACCCCGGCAGGAGGTGCACGGCCTCACGCGTAATCTCGACAAACGGGCCGACCTGTTGGCGCAGGTCGGTCAGCGCCCGGCGCAGGTTACCGAGAGACCCCGATTGTGCCCGTTCCTCCCACAGCATCTCGGCCAACACCTCGCGCGGATAAGCACGTCCCGTGCAGGCCAGGAAGATCAGCAGGGCCAGGGTCTTTTTTTCACGAAATGTAGCAGCGGGGGAGCCAAGGGTTACCCTTGGGCCGCCAAAGGTATAGATTTGCAGGACATCAGCCATGGTGGTGACTCCAAGCCAACTTGCGATCGGTATGCGATCGGTTTGCGTGCGCTTGGCCCCTAAGATGAATGTGCATGGGATCAACCTGGCGGTTTCTTGCCAGGGCATGCATAGGGGCATCCGGATGTCCGCTACTCGTGTCCGCGCCAGAGCTTTAGGCAACTCTTAGCGCCTTTTACCACATTATATTAGAAAACTGGAGATAAAGGAGATTTCCGCCGATGAATCCGATCAAGTCGCACACTAGGTTGCTGGCCGTTTTCATGTTGTTGTTCACGCTGGTCATGGCACTGCCTTGGACCATATCGGCTCAAGGAGGAAGTGTTGAGGCCAATAAGGCATTTGTTCAGCGCTATTACGACGAATTCTGGGCCGGGAGAAATCTGACACTTTCGGAGGAATTCATGGCGGATGACTTCACCGCCCACTTCCCGTCTGGGCCAATGACCAGCGAGGTATACATCAGCGCGGTCGTG
>DAOUEM010000189.1:0-2907 GCA_034430555.1 Anaerolineae bacterium
CAGTATTCCGCCCGGTTCGCCAGCCTGACTGGTGGAAGGGTGATGACAAATACCATGCCCCGGCCTACGAGGAACCGCTATCCGACCTGGAACGGCGCCTGAAAGCCGGTGAATTTGTCGTCACCAGCGAAGTCGCCCCGCCAATGAGCACGGCCACCGGCAAGCTGTGCCGCAATGTCGAGCTGATCCGGCCCTACGTGGCTGCCGTTAATTTCACGGATAATCCATCGGCCACGCCCAGGATGTCCAGCCAGGCGTGCAGCCTGCTGGCGCTGCAAAACGGCGCGGAACCGGTGATGCAGATCGCCGCCCGCGACCGTACACGCATGGGGTTGCAGTCGGAAGTCATCGGTGCGAGCGCGCTGGGCATCCGTAACGTGCTGTGCCTGTCCGGCGACCACAGCCGCATGGGTCCTGCGCCGGTGGGCCGCTCCGACGTGATCGACATCGACTCGATCCAGATGCTGTGGATCCTGCGCCGGATGCGTGATGAAGGCAGATACCTGGACGGGCGTAGCATCAAGTTCCCGCCTCAGCTCTTTTTGGGTGCAGCAGGCGCGCCCTTTGCCTCAGAGCCGCGCTTCCAGGCGATTCGCGAGCATAAGAAGGTCAATGCCGGCGCGCAGTTCTTCCAGACCAATCTGGTCTACGACCCGGATGGATTTGAGGTCTGGCTGAATGAACTGGCCAAGCGCGGCATCCTCGACAAGGTCTACATCCTGGTCGGCATCACACCACTCAAGAACTACAAGATGGCCGAATACATGCACTACGAAGTGCCGGGCGTCTTCATCCCGCAAAAGCTACTCAAGCGGCTGGAAGCGGCCGGGGACGGCGTGCAGGAAGAGGGCATCAACATCGCCCTGGAGTTGATCGAAGCGCTGAAGGACAAACAAGGCGTGAACGGCATCCACCTGATGGCGGTGGGCTGGGAGGAGATCGTACCCCGCATCGTCACCGAGGCCGGCCTGCTGCCGCCAGACTTCGTGGCACCAGAAGTCGAAGCGATCGAAGTAGCGGCTAAATAACCTGTATAAACGAACACGGGACACCGCCACCCTACGTGCAGACCTGACCATGAACTGCACACAGTTAAGCGGTGTCCCGGCAATCTACTACGGCGGGAACACCCCATGAAACTAGCAATTAGCGGCAAAGGCGGCGTTGGTAAAACCACGCTCACGGCATTGTTGGCCCAGGTCTACGCCGATGGCGGTCGTGACGTGCTGGCCGTCGACGCCGATCCCTCACCCTGCCTGGCCGGAGCGCTGGGATTCCCGGCAGACAAACAGGCCGGACTCCATCCTATCGCCGAGATGGATGCGCTGATTGAGGAACGCACCGGGGCCAAACCCGGCACGGTAGGCGGATTTTTCACGCTCAATCCACGGGTCGATGACATCCCGGAGCGCTTCAGCGTGACCCATCGTAAGGTGCGGCTGCTGGAAATGGGATCGGTGGACCTGGGTGGCTCGGGCTGCATCTGCCCGGAATCCGCCATGTTAAAGACCCTGTTCACCCACCTGCTCTTCCGCAAGGATGATGTCCTGCTGCTGGACATGTATGCCGGAGTCGAGCACCTGGGCCGGGCAACCGTGGATTTTGTGGATGCCATGCTGATCGTGGTCGAACCCACGCGCCGCAGCCTGGGCACGGCAGCGCAGATCAAGAAGCTGGCCGAAGACATCAAACTGACCAACCTGTGGCTGGTGGGCAACAAAGTCCGCGATGACGAGGAAGCCGCTTTCCTGGCCGATAATACGCAGGGTATCCCGCTGTTGGGATATCTGCCGGCCGACCTGGCGGTGCAGGAAGCCGACCGCCGGGGGATTGCCGTTTACGACCACGTCCCGGCACTGCGCCAAGCCGCCGAAACGATAACGGCCAGGCTCGCCGACGACACCTGACGCCTCCACAAACCAGGCTACGCCTCTGCACACCGCAGCGAGTACCGGAAGCGCGACGACCTGTCACACCGTATACACGTATGAGGAGCAACCATCATGACTACTACCATTGCACTCGCCGGCAAAGGCGGCGTCGGAAAAACCACCATCGCGGCAATGGTCATCAAATACCTCATCGAAACCCAACCGGGCGCCATCCTGGCCATCGACGCCGATCCCAGCAGCAACCTCAACATGGTGCTGGGGCTGGACCTGGAATGGACGGTGGGCGACATCCGGGAGGACATGCTCGCCCAGGTGAAACAATCCCTGACGGCCGGCGGCGCGGCGATGGGCACGTTAGCCGGCGGCATGAACAAGCGTGACTACCTGGACCTGGAAATCCGGTCGTCGCTGGCTGAAGGCGACCGCGTGGACCTGATCGCAATGGGCCGCTCGGAAGGTCCGGGCTGCTACTGCGCGGTCAACCATAACCTGCGGGGCGTGATCGACAGCATCAGCAAAAACTACCGTTATATCATCATCGATAACGAAGCGGGCATGGAACACCTATCCCGCCGGACGACGCGCGACGTGCAGGCCCTGCTGATCGTGAGCGACCCTACGTTACGCGGCATCGTGGCCGCCGAACGAATCGCCTCGTTCCGCAACGACCTGGATATCAACATTGATAACGCCTACCTGATCCTCAACAACCTGCCAGCGGACGATGTGCCTGCCCTGTTGCAGGAGAAGATCGATTCGTTGGGCATCCCGCTGGCCGGCATGATCAACCGCAGCGCCGAACTGACCGAGCTTGAATTCAGCGGGCAGCCGTTGATCAATCTGGGCACCGATTCCCCTGTGTTTCGGGCTGTCGAGGCTATCATGAACAGGGTCTTGCAGGATATCGCCTGACCTTTTGCACACCATACGAAAAACGCCCGGCTGTTGGTCACGCGTTCAGCCGGGCATCTTGATTCATGGTCGACGGCAGGTGTGTGTTACGACTCCACCAGAC
>DAOUEM010000190.1:0-6474 GCA_034430555.1 Anaerolineae bacterium
CCAAGGCCAACGCGGTCGATCCGCGCTCCGCAAACAGCATCGGGACGCCCTTATAGTCCCCCACGTGGCCGTTATTGCCGTATCCCGCATTTCCGATGTGCGGAGCCAGCAGAACGTATAAAGCGTAATCGGCCAGCGTACCTTCAAGCGGCTCAAACTGCACTTGCAGCAGCAGCACATCCTGTCGCGGATCGGTCACGATTGTTTTGACGATGCGGTACCGTCCCTGCATACACGTATTCACGAGGCGATAACCGGGCACACCCGAGGCCAGCGGTGTGATTTCATGAGTCGCCTGCCGCTTTTCCTCAGAGAAAAAGCCGGCTTTATCCGTTACCAGAAAGCCCAGATCGCGTGTGTTGACCTGATCAATCCGGGGGTAATAGACCTCGTCGATAATTCCGTGTGACACGGTGAACCAGACGCGGCTCTGTGGGTTGATAGCCGTGCCAACGCCACTTTTGGCGCTCGAGGTCCAACGTGGCGGAATACCCGGGTGGCCCGGAGGAATAACTTGGTTCATGAAGGCGACTCCACGTTTGAAGATGCGTCTTTCGTTAATCTCTGCTTGCGCCCAACACGAATCGTGACAGCCACAGCCCCCAACATGATGATTGTGGCGAACACGGGCAGCCCCTCATAACCTAATTGTGAAGCGATTACCCCTGCAACCAGGGCGCTGGCTGTATTGACCAGGGCGGTGGCGGCGTTGTAAATCCCCAATGTCGTGCCTTCGTCAGTTGGGGCAAGTTCAGCCGCCGCTACAGTGGCACTAACGGTGATAAATGGCCAACTATTCACCGTCAAGAGAAAACTCGCTTCAGCCCAAATACCCCGTGCTGAGGTGGAAACCATCGCTAGCACCATCAGCACGGCAAAACTGATCCAGCGTACCACTAAGGAACTATTCAATACGAATAGCGCACCCCGTTTATGCGACAGATGCCCGGCTAATGGGTACCAGAAGATCGCCAGCGCAGCCGCAATACCAAATGCCAGTGAAGAGGTACTCGGTGCAACATTGTAGCTTTCTGAGAAAAGCAAAGGATAGGGGATAAAGATCAAACCCGAAGCCAGTGTGAGCAAACTACTGCCGAGAATAAACTCACCGAATGGAGATTGGAGTGCCTGGATAGCGGCCTGACGAGAGATGTGCCCCCAATGATGGTGCGTGGATGCGGGACTGGCTACCACATGTGGCACATGCACGGGCTGTGGTCCTGCCAGCCGGACTTGATCGGGTTTAGGGGGCGTATGGATATACCGCAGCGCCACCCAAAAGGCCAGGCCGGTGAATGCGACTCCGATGTACAGGCCCGAAGCACTTCTAGTCCCGCTGAAGAAACTGGCAATCACCAATCCTACGACCTGTCCACTTCCAAAAGTCGTCATCAGCCAGCCCATGCGCCGATCCCACTCGTCTTGCGGATGCCGCTCGACGATCAGCAGCCCGGCAACCGTGCTGATCGCAGTGAGACCGGCTCCCTGTAACAGCGCTAGGACCAGCCAGGGGGCGATACCTGTGCTGCTTGGTAGCAGCGCCAAGCTGACGCCAACAACTACCAGCCCGGCAGCGATAAGTTCTCTGTGCAGCCGCCGTTCAGCCAGGCGGCCCCAGATCGGGGCTGTCAACCCGCCTAGATTCAGCGCCGCCATAACCAGTCCTACCTGTCCGGTATTTCCATGAAAATCGATAAACTGGGGCAGCAGGATTGGCGTGATGCCAGCCGCAATAATAGCGAGCAGGCCATACGCTAGAAACCACGGTTCGCTCCAACGTCGCCAGGTCATCATGCCGTTGCCCATTCTATGACGGATTTGATCTCGTCGGCGGTGTGGAGTGTGAGAGCCTCGGCATATTGTGCATAGGGAAACCGGTGCGTGATCAACTGATCAATCGTATTCCCCCACGTTTCACGCGCTTTAGCCAGATCGTTGACGGCCATCTGGAAATGCGCGCGATTGGCGTTGACGCTGCCGACCATCACCTGGTTGCGCAGCACCAAGTGGCGCATCAAGGCCGAACCATCCACGTTAATCGGGCGGTCACCGCCGGGTATGCCAGTGAGCACATAAACACCGTTATTCCCCAGTGCCGAGAGCAGGTCAAACTCCAATCTGGCGACTCCGGTCGCCTCAAAAATCAGATCGATTTCGCCAAAGCGAGCGTCCAAAGCGTCTGGCTTGACCTGGCGTCCATCGACGTAGATGCCTCCAATGTGCTCTAGCACGCCGGGGCGAATGGTCGTCGAGTCCACTATATCCAACCCTAGCACCTCCGCGCCGCGCAAGCGCAGGATAAACGCCGCTAGCAGACCAATAGGGCCTAATCCTGCCACCAGGGTACGCCTTCCCCGCAGCCAGCTCGCTGCGTCGGTGGCGTCCGGTAGGCGTGAAAGTTGTATCCGTACGGCTTCGTCAATCGCTTTTTCGGCAACCGACATCGGCTCGCCCAACACGCCCACAGTAACCAGACTATTGGGAACCTTCACTACGTACTGCTCTTTGTCCACTACATACTCGGCCTGGTACCCATCACGACCTTTGATGCCGCGCTCAGTATAGTCGCCACTGTAGCACATGTCGCTGTGGTTGATGGCACATGTCGCGCAATGTCCGCATCCCCGGCGAACCGTAAAAAGGGCGAAGTCACCGGGCCTTACTGCCTTGACCGTCGTACCTACCTCGACCACCTGCCCAAACATTTCGTGGCCGATCACCAATTCAGTTTGCCCGACCGGTGGATCGGCACGCCCTCCCGCCGCTTCTTCACGATCGGTGCCACAAATGCCAACCTGTAACACACGCAGCTTGATCTCATCAGGTGCCGTGATAGTAGGAACCGGTCGATCGACCAAACGTAAGTTGTTCGTACCCGGAACAAGGGCAATGGCTTTCATCGGTTTGCGTCCTTTCGTGGGTAACTATGCTCTGGTGGAATATGGCGCGCCCCTGAACGACCGGCAAGTGGCGAGATAATTCTACCAGACTCACAGAAATTACAGTACTATGACCGCTTATGTATGGAAATAGGGTACTCACCGTAGTGACCCCCCTAAGTCTGGCTCATCCGCACTTTGTGTGGAATCTACCTGCTGTTCAAGCAAGCAGCACGAAAATAGCATAATCCAGGGCAAAAACGCCCTCGAACTACGTTCGCCTGGTCCGTCTCGAAGGACGACCTGCAGAAAGTGCAGAAGAATACTAAAGCGTCGATCCGCACAACCTGTGGTTCTATGCTAGGATTCCCCACAAGAATGGCATACCGGCAGGGAGTGGATAACGTGTTTTCGATGGCGATTCCAATTTGGGATATTGTGCTGCGGACAACGCTCGTTTACGTCATCATCCTGGTTGGACTGCGCCTGGCAGGCAAACGCGAGATAGGGCAGATGACAGTCTTCGATCTCGTCGTGTTGCTGCTGTTAGCCAACGCCGTGCAGAACGCGATGGTAGGGCCAGACACGTCGCTGGTCGGTGGTATAGTGGCTGCTCTGGTGCTGCTGGCATTGAACAGCCTGGTGGCTCAACTTCGCCTGCGCTGGCCTCGGCTGCGGCGGATAGTCGAAGGCTCACCCACACTGCTGGTGTTGCATGGCGAAGTTATCACATCCCACCTGCGGCGTGAAAGCATTGATCAGGAAACGCTGGAGGCCGCATTGCGCGAGCATGGAATTGCGGAAGTCGGCGACGTCGAAATGGCAGTGTTGGAAATTGATGGGAGCATCAGCGTCGTGCCAGCGAACCAGGACCACCATCCCATTAAAAGGATTGTCAAGCCGTTGCAGCGAATGTGAGGTGAATCGCATGGCGGGCACACTGAATTCGAGTAGCAGTCTGGCGGACGTGGCGCTTCGGATAGGGCTGGTAGTACTGGTCATCGGGCTTACATGGTTGGCCCAACGATTGGCACAGGGCCTCGTGCTACGTGTCATCAAGGAACTGCTGCTGGCGGCCAAGGTAATTCGTGGCTTTGAGCCGCCGCTGGAAGAACAGCTCAGCCACCACTTGACCGACCCCGTACGTCTGTTCATTGTCACGTTAGGCATTCGTTTTGCCTTATTGTTTGTCGAGCTACCGGCAGAGTTGCAGCCCACGGTGGACCATCTGGTATCGACACTGGTAATCATTGTGGTGTTCTGGGCGGTTTTTCAGATTACGAACTTCGCCAGCCAGCATTACATCCTGCAAGCGGCTGCTGGAAAGACGCGCTTTGACGAAACCGTCGTGCGTTTTTTGCGTCAAGTGATCAACGCGCTGATTATTGTTTTGGGCCTGGTCGTTGTGTTGGAGTGGTGGGGGATCAATGTCGGGGCATTTGTGGCCGGGCTGGGTGTCCTTAGCCTGGCGGTCGCCCTGGCCGCGCAGGACGTGTTGGGAAACCTCATCGCATATTTTGCGATTATGGTCGATGCCCCATTTAAGGTGGGCAATTTCTTGGCTCTCGATGCGTCGCTTATGGGTACGGTTGAGGCGATCGGTTTTCGCAGTACACGCATCCGCACGCGTGATCACGCGCTGGTAGTAGTTCCTAACAAGACGATTGCGAATGCGAACATTACCAATTGGGCGCATATTCGCAAGCGTCGCTTTGAGGCTGTAATAATCGTCCCATCCAGTGCTACAGTTGAAAAGACACAGACGTTAATCGAAGATATTCGACAGTCCCTGGGCGAACATGCTCAGGTGGCTGGCGATCCGGTTATTGTCCAGGTGAGAGATTTAGGAAGTGCTGCATTCACTCTTACGGTGTCCTGCTCAGTCAAGGTTTCTTCGTGGGAAGACTTTCAAGAAATCAAGCTGGATCTCAACCTGAAGCTCATGTGTGTGCTCAAAGAGCATGGCTTTTGGGAGAAAGAGCCGTAAAAAGCCATTGGGAGGCAGTTGGAGGGCCAAAGAATCGATCCGCGACTGTTTCTCGGTTAAGCGACCCTTCGATAGTCATGATGTAGGCCTGTCTCCACAAAAAACCGATCCGACCACTAGAAGATGAGCACGTTGGCTGCTTCTGGTGGTGTAGCTTGGCAGGGCAATCGCTTCAAAATCAAAAGGCACACAAACCGGCCGAAATTGTTGAACAATAGCTGTAACCCGATCTGTTTTTCCAGCGAAAAACTGCCCACTGGTGGCATAACACATCTGGTCGGTCTCTGCAAAGCCTGGCAAGTAGTCTCTTTCCCCGTCTTTACGACCGAGAATAAGCCAGATCATTTTTGAAGCGATTGCCCTGTGTAGCCTGGTGTACCGGCGGTACCGGTAGTACGCTGCGGAGTGGGGGATAGAAGGCTTGGCTGAGAGCCAGGTGAAAACGGGATAGAAAACCGGGCTGTTCAAAGTTATGATCGAGTTCTCTGCGCCGCAGCATACCCCAAACGCCCATGACCCTCAACTTCACCCCACTCAAAATCCTGCAACTGCGCTCATCGCAATAACCCAGATAGCTGTGGCCGCTCTGATCGAATGAGCGCGTCAGACGAATGCGCGGCTGGACGGAGCGCACTGTCCCGGTCCACCTGAGTTTGCAGGGCTGAATCTTTCTAACCGCGCTCTAATGTAAAATAAGTGCCCTCGGTTCGATGTGGGACCTCAAACCCATTCTTGTGTTCCTACGAAAGAGTAGAATGATTTGAACTCCGTTTCAATGATTCAGCCCTACCAGCCAGGTGACCAGCGCACCGAGCCGGTTACGGGCATCTTTGAACTGGCGCTCGGTCGTATCGGGCAAATGGCCGAGCAGGAGTTGGGTCGGATCGGGAGAAGGGAACATTGCGCACCTCTTGTAACATCGTCGCACTTGACTGAGACAGAATTATATCAGTCAGCAAGAGGATTGTCAAGCTGTCAAATCGAAAGGAGTATGCAGCGATAGCAGATGAGCAACAAAGAGGGCCGAGACCGTGCCGTAAACACGATCCCGGCGAAGGCTTTTCAATCCGCTCAGATTGGTCAGCCAACTCCATTGTACGGGGTTGGCTGGCCCCAAGCAAGAGGAGCAGTTGAATGAACGCATCTTCTTATCCTCGCAGGATTGCCCGGCAATCCTCACCAGATATCCTCGAGAGGTACACCCCATGAAACACCAGGAAGTCAACTCCGCGATACTGTTTGTCGCAGAAAAAGGTGAAATACCCCCAGCGCGCCCGATACCGCCGGTTGACCTGAGCACAGTGGAAGAGCTGTGCCGGCTGCTGGCCCGCGTGGTCGTGCGGCTGTCCGGTGAGCTGGCCACAGCCTCGGTGGAAGGTGGTGCGGTATGACCCATCTACCGAACATGAGATGGCGCTCGGAACGGTTCCGGCAGGTTCGCGACCTGCTGGAGCGGGCCTACGGTGTGCAACTGCACCTGGTACTCGCAAATTGTCAGGGAAGGGGCGTCCAATGACCACCGAAGACACGTCAGGGCTGTCCCCCAAACGCGCTGCAGCGTATATCCGCGTTTCCTCCGAAGAGCAGACCGAAGGCTGGTCGCTGGAA
>DAOUEM010000191.1:0-8537 GCA_034430555.1 Anaerolineae bacterium
ATGTGATCCTGCTGGCGACGCCGTTCTCCGCCGCCGTGAAGACAGTGCACGGTCTGCGACTGCGTGGCAAAGTCGTGATCGACCTCACCAATGTGGTCTCCGATAGTGGGCTGCCGGCCACCGGGGTCGGGACTTCCGCCGCCGAACAGATCGCAGCAGCAGCGCCCGGCGCGAAGGTGGTCAAAGCCTTCAACGGCATCTATTTCCAGGCGTTGGAGCACCCGGTCTATCGCGGGCAGGCGGCGGACGTATTTTTCTGTGGGGATGACGCCGCGGCCAAAGAGATCGTGGAAGGGCTGATCGCGGACACGGGCTTCAACCCGGTGGACGTGGGGCCGCTGGCCTACGCCCGTATGTTGGAACCGCTGGCGGTGCTGTGGTTTCGGTTGGCCTTTAGCGAGGGCTTCGGCACGGACTTCACCTTCAAGCTGATCCGGCGGTAGGAGTCGTTTATGGTGATGTCGAGACGTTATCTCAGTACTCTATTGCTGATCGTTGGCTGCTGCCTGACGGCGTTGGCGGCCGAGGGAGTCTCCGTCCGCGCCCAGCCGGCGTTGGACTACAACCTGCTGTTTGTCAAGATCACCTACACGGGCGAAGCGTGGGAGGAAACGCTGTTCGAAAGCGCCCTGTACTATCTGGACACGGCCACCTGGACGACCACCGCCCTTGACGTGTCAGACAGGCCGATCAGCGTAAACGCCCTGTCACCCGATGGGCAGCGGCTGGCGGTCGTGCGTGATACGCAGTTGTGCCTGGTCGATGCGCACTGGCAAACCCTGTTTTGCCTGCCTGAGGATATCGTCACCTTCGACGAGTGGCGCCCTCTCGGAGTCACATACACCCTGACAAACAGGTTTCATATCTATTGGGAGCCTGACAGCCAGAGTTTTTGGATGCCGAGTCAGGACGACGCCTGCCCGACCCTGCTGCAAATCAGCGCCGACGATGGCGTGATACTGCGCGCAGTCCCCATCGACCGTGAGGTTTGTTATCAGACGAATGCCGGACACTGTGTTCACGACCTGTCTCCGGCGAGCAGAATCGCCCTGCTGACACCGTGCGATTCTACCCGCGTCACCGCGGTCAACTTCGAAACAGGCCAGCGGTTGAGCAGTCGATTGGATACCATGATTTCCCTGTCGCCTGAAGGACAGCGCCTGGCAGTCCCCGCAGGCCCGTTTACTTACCAGGGAACCGTTCGCATGGGCTACATCTATGATTTGAGCGAACCCGACGTGTTCGTTACTTTTGCGACCGAGGCATCCTGGCTGACACCTATCACCCCCGAACCCGATTGGAGTCAGATGCCGGAATTTGAATGGTTGGATGCCGAAGCGGATCGTAGAGGTGTATATCAGTTTTTCTGGTCCCATGATGGGCAAAGACTGGCCTTCAGGCGGCATCTTCGCGAGAGCGATGAACCCCACCAGCCACTGGCAGCGACGTACATCTACGACATCGATACAGAGGCCATTCACCCGCTGACCAGGGGCGGCGATCCTTATATGACTTACGAAAGTTTGAACTGGTCGCCGGATGATGCCTTCATTGCCCGTGTGCTTCAACGCCCTCCTTACTCCGGTAGGAGGATTACGTTCACCGAGGATTTTTCCATTGTAACGGTTGATGGTGAGGTGTATCCCATCGCTCAATACATGCCTGACGGTGAAGAAAGCTACTTTGAGATACGAGCCGTTACGTGGGTGCCGCGTGGTTGGCTGCAGTTGGACGACCTTGCCTCTGAGTGACCCGGTGTACAGGTTATCCAACTGGTAAAAAGAGAAGCACCGTGTAGGATTGTGATTTTATCGAAGAACCCAAGAAGGTTAAGCACCTATGACCAACGCGCCCACCTACTGCCCCAACTGCGGGGCCACTCTGCAACTGACCGAGGCCGCCGGACGGGAGCGGCCCGTTTGCCCGGAGTGCGGCTTTGTCTACTACCACAACCCGGTCCCGGCGGTGGGCCTGCTCATCGAGATGGACGGCGGGCTGGTGCTGGTGCAGCGCGGCCAGCCGCCGCAAGTCGGGCAGTGGGCGCTGCCCAGCGGCTTCATCGAGGCCGACGAAGGCGTGGAGGAAGCCGCCCTGCGCGAGGCCAAGGAGGAAACCGGCCTGGACATCGCGCTGCAAAACATGGTGGGCGTGTTCTCCTTCCCGGATGGCCCGCCGACCAGCGGCATCATCGTCTTTTACCGGGCGCGGCCCACCGGCGGCGCGCTCCTGGCCGGCGACGACGCCGTGGACGTGCGCGTCTTTCCGCCCGACGAGATACCGCCGATACCCTTCCGCACTCACCGGCAGGCGTTGGCCCGCTGGCGCGCCGAACGCCGGGCGGACCGTCCCATCATCCACACGGTGGAACGCGAGGGTTTCCACATCCGGGAGGCGGTGCCCGCCGATACCACCCGCCTGCTGGAACTGGCGGCCATCATCCCGGGCAAGATCGCCCCGTCAACGGAGCTGACGGACCTGGCGCGAGTGGACGCTGAATTGCCGCGCGCCGTCGAGCAGCGCTTGCGCGAAGGCCGTTCGCTGCTGGTCTACGTGGCGGAATGCCTCACGCCGGAGCCGCAGGTGATCGGGTTCGTGGCGCTGTCTTGCGTGGCGACGCTGACCGGTCCCATCGGCTGGATCGACAGTATGGTCGTCGATCCCGACTACCGGCGCATCGGGGTGGGGGCGGCCCTGCTGGAAGCGACGCTGCGCCGCGCCGCTCAGTTGGGCATGGGGGAGTTGTACGTCAATACGGCGCAGGCCAGCGAGATCGCCCACGCCTTCTACCGCTCCAGCGGCTTCCAGGAAGGCCGGATCACGCGGCTACGGCTGCGGCGGTGATCGAGGGACCTTATCCCCGCCTGGTGCGCGCCGACTCCTGGTCGCCCAGCAGCGCTTCCAGCGAGTCGGCGTCGTAGGGCAGTTCGCCGTCGCTGCCGGACCCTGCCTCGGCCAGCACTTCGTCCATCAGCCGCGCTTTGAAGGCGGCCCGTTCGTCTTCGTCCAGCAGGTCCATGAGCAGGGCCAGCTTGTCCGCGCCCTGGCGCTTGGCCTTTTCCGATGTTTCCGCCTTCTCCCGCGACGCCGCCGGGCCGAGCAGGCGTTCGCCGTACAGGATGGCGATGGTCGCCAGCAGGGCGATGACCAGCGGCAGGGCCAGCGCCCAGGCGAACAACCCGCCCGCCTCCCCGGCGATGGCGGAGCCGATCACTGCCGCTATCGCGACCAGGCTCATGGCGAACCACAGGCCGACCAGCACGTCCTTATTTCCCGAATCCGGCATTTCATTCCCCTTTTTGAGTGATCGTTCGCCGCGCCGTGGGCCGCGGCGGATTGCTCCCGGCTCTTATTCCCGCAGGCTGCGCGCCGACTCCTGGTCGCCCAGCAGCGCTTCCAGCGACTCGGCGTCGTAGGGCAGCTCGCCGTCGCTGCCGGAACCGGCCTCGGCCAGCACTTCGTCCATCAGCCGCGCTTTGAAGGCGGCCCGTTCGTCTTCGTCCAGCAGGTCCATGAGCAGGGCCAGCTTGTCCGCGCCCTGGCGCTTGGCCTTTTCCGAGTCGGCGCCGGACCGCGGCGACGACAGCATGCGTGTCGCCAGGACGTCCGTCCACCACACGGCGAAGGTGCCGACGAAGGCCAGCAGCAGCGGCAGCACGAAATACCAGGAGAGTTCGCCGCCCATCCGGCTGCTGCCGATCGTCAGGCCGAAGAAGGCCAGCACGGCCATCGTGATCCACAAGGTGACGATGACCGCCGATTTATTGATATTGGAAGACATGGTCGGTTTCCCCCCCGGCAGCCGCCGCGGTAGCCGCCGGCCTACCGGCGCAGCACGCGGCGCGGTACGCGCGTCGACTCGTCGTCGTAGGGCAGCGCCTCCAGCGATTCGGCGTCGTAGGGCAGCTCGCCGTCACCGGAATCGGCGGCGTCGGCCAGGACGCGCCGCATCAGCGCTTCCTTGAAGGCGGCGCGCTCGTCGTCGTCCATCAACTCCATCAGCAGGGAAAACTTATCGTCAGTGCCGCGCTTGCGCTTGGCCGCCTCGGATTGGTCGCTCTCGAACCGCGCCCACTGTCCCCGCCGTCCAAAGTCCCCCCACATGACGATCGTGCTCACCAGGGCGATGAGGATCGGCAGCACGAAGCCGAGCCCCAGCTCCATCCCGGCGTCGACGCTGACGATACCCACGCTCATGCTGATCAGTCCCATCATCACCCAGATGGCGATGAGGACTGCGGATTTATTAAACCCAGAATTCACGGCTGGCCTCCCCAAAAATACAGACGTCGTCCTTTACTTATAATACGCGATCCGGGCCTGGGACGTTGCGGCGGCGGGATTATTCGAGTGGCTCGGCGGCTCGGTAGGGGGCAGGCGGTGCCTGACCCGGCACTTGCCCTTACCGCACGGTGAAGGTGAAAGCCATCGATTCCAGGCAGGCGGCATCCGAAGGAAGCGCTGCGTCCGGGGGATGAACCGGCAGGATTCTTACTTTCGAGGCATCGAAGGGTAGGATGACTTCATCCGGGGAGGAGGGATGGGACGGGCACCGTGCGGCGTGTCCCGACGCCAGGGCGCGTCGTCCACGTCCCCCCCTTCATGCTTCCGCACCCATATGGTAGGGCAAAGGGGGGATCGGAGTCATGCTGCCAAAGTATCATTGGTGGGTGATTCGCGCCTGCCGGAAAGGACGCGGCCTCTCCAACAGGCGCGAACGATCTGTGAGTCAACCATAAGCCCGGTATTGTCGGCAGCTTAGGGTGTTCTATTCCAGAAGATGCTCCAGCAGGGCCAGGGCTGCCGCTTCGTTATCGAAGGACTCAATGCTGGGGTCAGCGAAGAATGTGCCTGACCACGAATCAGCCCGCGAGCTGGTTGAGCTGCGCAGTGTGCGCGGCCAGAAGATGATGGTGCTATCTTTATCTTCGAAATACAGCAGGCTTTCGCCCCAGAACCCCCGCACACCGGTTGGATCATTGGCAGCCAGGACGTTATCCGTAAGGTGGATGTATGTTCCGTCGGTGACGCCAATGTCGTAGTCATAGAGCCATTCGGGCAACATTGCCTGATGGTACATGACCGTGCCGTCGTCGAGCGGCATCCCGCTGCCAAGATCGAACGTTACGTCGTACAACTCCGCCATCAGTTCATTGAGCGAGGAGTAATCCCAATAGCTGCCGTAAATGAAGAAGACACGCCCGCCGCGCTCTGTGAAGGCACCGATGGCTGACAGCACAGTTTCGTCCGGTATCATATCAACGATGGCGGCGGTTACCTCTTCATCGGCCAGCGCCGCAGTGAAAGCGGCGGCGTTGTCAGCGATGGTCAGGTTAATCCCCTGTGCTTCGGCCAGCTCGACAAAACGCCGATAACCAGCGGGAACCGCGTACATGATGATCGGGTTGGCCTCATACGGGTCCTTCTCCAGGTCAAGGTCGACGGTCTCGGCACATTCAGCCATGATCTGGTCGATTGCAGTGCGGGTATCATCCAGTCGTTCAAGCGCTGCGGCAGTGTCGTCGCTGTCGATGGCTGCTTGCGCCTCGGCCAGCAGCCGATAGATGTCGGCTAAACGGATGTCGCAGTCGCCGTCCCCTTGCGCGGCGACTGGCCCGGGGGTGCCGATCACCAGGGCCAGCAGGACAGCAATCCATAGGTAACGCTTCATGATCAAATCTCCTTATCCTCTCTATCATTCATCCAGGGACATCAATGGAGATTGTGATGTTGTGCACTTGTTATCAGTGTAGCATGATCGGGGATGTTTTTATAAATTCGCCATCAAGTACTCAGGCGGTAACGTGCCTTGGCGCTTGCAATGGATGAAAGCGCCCCTGGCTGAACAGCCGGTACCAGGCACTCCAATCCTGCTCTGTCAGCCCCAGCGTCATCAGCAGTTGCGTGATGGTGTGGCGGGAAAAGGCGAACAACTCGGCGAAAACCAGCGCCATCACCCGCCGATACACCCGCTGCTGCCCAAAGATGGCGCGGTGGGCTACCGGCAGGCTCAATAAGTGTTTGATCAGTTCGCGTTTTTGTGGGACAGTAACCATGGGATGATCTCCGGTCTGCTTTTGGGTGATAGCTTAAGCTTGACCGAATTTCATCCCTTTTGCCAAAAGAGCCAAACTCCAGGGGGGCGGAACATGTTCCGCCCCTACGCGCACATTTGACAGCCTGGGCGATCACCGCCATGATATACCCATTCCAGCATCCCTGAGCGACCCGCATGCAAACCCGAGGACATCTATGAAATCCAGGCTGAAGTTGAACCGCTTACTGGGCGGCGACCCGGCAGTGGCTCTGGCCCCTTTGATCGCCGTGCTGCTGGCCCTGGGCGTGGGCGCGGTGGTCCTGCTCGCCCTGGGCAAAAACCCCATCCAGGCGTACGGCGCCATGCTGGACGGCGCCTTCGGCAGCGACCGCAGCCTCTTCCGCACCCTGACGCGCGCCACACCGCTGCTGCTGGTGGCGATTGGCATCTGCATCGCCTTTCGCGGCGGCATGATCAACATCGGCGCGGAAGGCCAGCTCTTCATCGGCGCGATCACGGCCACGGCTTTTTCCCTGGCGTTTGGGGAGACATTGCCCGGCTGGCTGCTGGTGATCCTGACGCTGCTGTTCGGCTTCCTGGCCGGGGCGGCCTGGGGCGCGGTGCCCGGTATCCTCAAGGCCCGCTTCGACGTGAACGAAATCCTGAGTACGGTCATGATGAACGAGATCGCGGTGCAGGTGCTGCTCTTCCTGCTCAGCGGCCCGCTGATCGACCCGGCTGAGGTGGAGCGCGGCACCCGCGTCCCGCAGTCGGCCCAACTGCCGGGGGACGTCTGGATGGGGCGGCTGGCCCCGCCTTCGCAGATTCACGTCGGGCTGTTCGTCGCCATCGGGGCGGCCATCGTGGTCTACGTGCTCTTGTGGCGGACCACGCTCGGCTACCGCATCCGGGCGGTGGGCCAGAACCGCGAGGCGTCGCGCTACGCGGGTATCAGCGTGCCGCGCTACCTGGCCCTCAGCCTGATCCTGAGCGGTGGGCTGGCCGGTCTGGCCGGCGCGGTGGAAGTGACCGGCGTCACCCATCGCATGGTGGAAGGCTTCGCGATAGGCTACGGCTTCAGCGGCATCGTAGTGGCGCTGTTCGGGCGGCTGCACCCGCTGGGCGCGATTCCCTCCTCGATCCTGTTCGGCGCGCTGCTGGTCGGCGCGGACAAGATGCAGCGCACCGTCCAGATACCCTCGGCCACCATCATCGCGCTGCAAGGGCTGGTGGTGATCTTCGTCGTCAGCAGCGATATCTGGGTGCGGCGGCGCACAGCCCGGCGGCTGGCCCAGCAGGTGGCTACGGTGGAAGAAGGCCCGACCGCCGAGGCGGCCCCGGCCCGCTGACTATGGAAGGGAGTTCGCCCGTGTCTCGTATGGTGACGTTGTGCCTGGTGATGGTGATCGTGCTGTCCGGCCTGGCGGTCCCGTTGGCGCTTGCCCAGGGGCCGTCGCCCGAAATTGATCTGCCCCGCAGCCTGGTCGATGCGGTCAGCGGCTTGAGCCTGCGCTACCCGGCGGACTGGTATCTCTCCCGCCGCGCTGCCTCGTCGCTCATCCTGGCCACCGACCACTACGCGGCGATGGGAGTGAGGGCGCTGGAGCCTGGGCACGCTTCACTCGAATTCACCGTAATCGAGGGTTCGGCGGACTCGGCGGCGGCCTATCTATCCTGCTACCTGGAAACGGCGCTGGGCGGAACGGACGCCGACCTGTCGATCCCGCCGACGCCGATCACGCTGGGCGAGTGGCCGGCCGCTTTCCGCCTGATCGCCTGGGACGAGGTGACGACGGTAACCTACGTTCTGGCGTTGGGCGACGGCCAGTTCCTCGTGGCGACGCTGACCCTCTACCCGCCGGACCTGGACGCATACCAGCCCATCGCGGAAGCGATCCTGGCGACGGTGGCCCTCGCCCCCGGCGACAACGCCCTCGACGTCGACCTGGCCGGCCTGCCGAACACGTCGTCCACCGCCGACGGGGCGTATACCTTCTCTTATCCCGACGGCTGGGGGCTGGACGCCAACGACGTCGCCCGGCTGGACTACCCGGCGGACGATCCGATGGTCGGCACGCTGATGCCGGACCAGGCCGTGATCCGGGTGCGGGTCCTGGAGCCAGTGACGCTCCCCTGGCCCGTCACCATCGATGCCCTGGCGCTGGCGGCCATGAATGCTGACGCGGATTATACGACCGGTACCTTGAATGGCCGGGCGATGGCTTCCTGGGAGATTTCCAATGGGGGCTGGCATGATGCGTGGTACGGCGTGGCAGTCGATCTGGGCGGCGGCGCTTATGGCGAGGTGACGCTGTTCACCATGGGGGGGCAGGTGCGGGGGTTCGCGCAGACGGCGGCGCAGATCGCGGCCAGTCTCCGCCCGGCGCTGACACAGACCTGCGCCGACGACGATGGCATCCTGGCGCTGGACTACCCGGCAGGCTGGTTGTGCGTCGACTCCGGCTACGCCATGATGCTCCTGAACGACCGCGACGACGCTATT
>DAOUEM010000192.1:0-7290 GCA_034430555.1 Anaerolineae bacterium
GCCTGGCCGATCCTGGTGCACATCCTGGGATTCTACCTGCTGGTCGACCTGATGCGAAGAGGCCGCCAGCGCTGGATCATGGCAGCCTTATTTACCTGCGTGGCAGTCGTGATCATCATCAGCGCCATCGAGTTCGCGGCCTGGTATCTAGGCCTGCCGCTGGCCCCCCAGTTCACCCAGAATTGGCTGGAAATCGGCGGGCTGTTCACGCTGCCGCCAACCTTCCACAAGCTGTCCCTGGCGTTCAATGTATCCACCCTGCTGGGCAATTTCGCCGCGACGCTGGCCCCCCTGCTCGCCGCCTGGGCGATGACCGCCCGTCAGCGCGACCTGCGAATCGGCCTGTGGCTGCTGACGGGCGGCATGACGGCCGTCCTGGTCCTGACGTTTTCCCGCGGTGCCCTGATGGCGCTGGGCGCTTCAACGGGAATCCTGCTGATCACATGGTTGATCCAACCGGAGACGCGCGCGCGCTTCCCCTCGATTATACGGCCCCTCTTAAACCCACGGCTGTTGATCGGGCTTACGGTGACCGCGGGCCTTTTTTCCCTGGGCCTTATTTTCCTGTCCACTGCCAATACCGGCCTTAACGCCGGCGATAGAAATCGCCTGGACTTATGGCGCAGCGCCCTTGAGATCGCGCGCGATCATCCCCTGTTTGGTATCGGACCCTTCCAATACGGATCGGGCCTGCGCACCTACGGCGATCCAACCCTGTCTATGGACCAGGATCGGCTGGTAACGGCCCACAACCTGCCGCTGCATACCCTGGCGGAAAGCGGCTTGCTGGGCCTGGCGGCATCGGCCTGGCTGGCGGTAGGCTTTGCCCGCACCTGGCTGCGCAGTTGGCGGCAGGCTACTCCCGGTCGACGGCGGCGGCTGGAAGGTGGGCTGGCAGCGCTGGTAGGCTTTTTCATCCAGAGCATGGTAGACACCTTTACCCTCACGCCATTGATCATCCCCCTGTTGATCATAGCCGCCTATACCATCGCCGGTGATGTCACCCGCGCCCAGGCCGTGCAGGGTGCCGCACCCGCGCCGGGTTATCGCCGCCTGATTCCCCTGATCCTGGCCGCCATCCTGCTGATCGAGATCGCCTTCCTGCCGGTGTTCGCCGGCAACCTGGCCCATCAACGCGCCATGAACGCCCTGGCCGCCAACAACCTGCCGGCGGCTCTGGCCGCGACCCGGGAAGCGAAAGCGGTCGATCCCTGGCTGGGGCTTTATCCGCTGCACGAAGCCTACATCCTCGGCCAGTTAGCCAACCAGAACCCTGATCTGTTTCTGAACGATGCCATCGCCAGCGCGGAGAGCAGCCAGCAGCTCAACCCCACCTGGGACCTGGGGTGGCACAACCTGGCAGGGCTTTACGCCCAGGCCGGTCGCTATGACGATGCGGCACAGGCAGCACGAACAGCCATCCAGTGGAACCCGATACCGGGCGGGTACTACCTTAAGCTGGGCGAGTATTACGAGGCCGCCAACCGCCCAGACGAGGCGCAAGCGGCGTACTTGGATGCGCTGTGGGCCAACCACAACCTCGGTTCATCCGGATTCTGGACCGATCCTGACCATCCGGCACGCGCCCAGATTCTCACCGAGGCCGTCGAGTATTATGCCGACGATCCCGATATCGGCTTGCGGCTGGCCGTTGAGGCCGACCGCCTGGGCATCGCCACTGCTATCGCCAGGGACATAAACACCGAGACGGCTCATTACCGGGTACTGCAGGACCTGGGGGATTGGGCGCTCCGTGTCAACGACGAGTCGATCGCGCCCTGCCCCGGCTGTTACTTCATCATGGCGCTGGACCGGCCTCATGATTACATCTGGAATGATTACATCCGGCTGGCAGAAGTTGCCCTGGAAGGAGACGGCATCGCCCACCCCCTGGATATCACTGCCGAACACGCCGCCCGGCTGGCGCTCTTCATCAGCGAAGGGTTGGGGACACGCGCCTGGTACATTCTGGCCCGGATCGGCGCGCAGCAAGGGGCAGACGACGCCCTGATCGACAGTATGCTGGTGCGAGCCGTGCCGCCGCTCATCACGCGCCAGGATTTTTCGCAAGCCGTATACGGCCGCGCCGCTGCCTTCGACGAGTTGCCCCAGACCCGCACGCCCAGCCTCTACCGCTACATGTACGAGCCGTGGCTGTGGCTGGCCGAACGCCGGGAAACCCGGGGCGATACGGAAGGCGCCCGCCGCGTTTATCGAGCATTACTGAATGGCGATCCCTATTTATGGGAAATTCGCCAGTTGCTGGAAGACGATACGGGATAGCGCGGCTTATGGGACCTGCCACAGGCGCGCCACCCACGATCCACCGGGCATAGATACCAACACCTGGCGGATGAAGCCGCGGTCGTCCGGCGCAATCACGCCAAAAAGGCCAACTAACACCAGATACGTCATACCGCCGGCCAGCGGGGCCAGGATGGTGAGCATCTGCTGCACAGCCGCCGAACTGCCCGCCCCCACGGCGCGCAGCAGCAGCATCAACAGCGCCATGCCGACGCTGGCGACGGCCAGCCGCAGGAGCCGCGGAGCCAACCTGCGCCAATGCCGGCCACCCGCATCCCACTGCCGCAGTAAAATGACCAGGATGACGATCTCCGCTGTCACACTGGCAATGGCCGCGCCCGGCGTGCCCAGCCGCGGCAGCAAGATGACCGCCAGCAGCACGTTAAAGACCAGCCCACCGGCCCGGATAACCAGCAGTCTCGTCTGGCGGTTCTGGATCATCAGCACCTGGGCAAAAACGTTCGACACCATCGTGATCACGCCGAACCAGATCAGGACCGCCAGCACATCCGTGGTGCGGGTATAGTCCGGGTTGAACAACAAAGCCACAATCGGCGAGGCCAGGACCGTGGTGACCACGCCGATCGGCACCGACATCACCAGCGTCAAAAAGGCGATCTTCTCCACCAGAAAGTCAAACGCCTGCCGCTGGCCGGCACCATACTGACGAGACATCATCGGGAAGACGGCCACCAGCACGGTGGTACTCAGCAGTTCCACCATACCGGTCACCAACACAAAAGCCGCCCCCAATACTGCCGTGTTTTCCTCGCCGATGACCGCGGTGGTGATGAGTTTATCGACGTGCTGGTAGGCCATGCCCATAAAGGAGTTCACCGCCAGCGGCAGGCCGTTCGCCAGCAGCCCCCACATGACCACCCTATCCAGCGGCCACTCGGTCCGTACCCCGGCCCTGATCAGCGTGATCCAGAAGATCAGCGCCCGCAGCGCGCTGGCCGTAATGGTCGCCCAGTACAGGCCGTACAACCCCAGACCGCCGAGCAGCGCCAGCCCCACCAATCCGATCTGCACAAACACGTGTACCACGCTGACCGCCGCCGGAATCACCATCTGCTCGCGCGCCAGCAGCTGGTTGTAGACCATGTTGCCGAGCAGGTCGATGAACAGGCTCAGGCCCGCCAGGGGCAGCAGACCGCGTATGACATCGTCATAGCCGAGCAGCAGGCCCGCCAGGATCAGCCCGCCATAAGCAACCGAGGCCAGCAGCGGCTGCACCACCAGAGTGACACTCAGCATCCTGCCGGCCATGGCCCGCTTCTGAGCCACGTCCCGCAGCACGATCAGGCCCAAACCAAACTCAGGCAGCGTGGCTGCAATCGCCATCATCCCCAGGATAGTGATGTAACTGCCATATGCGCTCGGGGCGAGCAGGCGCGTCAGGACGAGCTGCCACAGGAACAGCGCCCCTTTGGAAGCGATGGAAGCCACCGCCAGCGCGGCGGCGTTGCGGGCGACCTTACGGGAATCAGCAGCGTCGACAGGCGCGGGTAAAACATCGGTCATGGACTACTCGCAGTTTCATCAGTTTTAAGCGGACGGATTGTACACGGGAAGAAGCAACCGGCAAAATCGACAACTGCCAGGTCCACCGGCTAGATTGGTGGCGGGGGTCAGGGTCCGCCGCTAAAATACCCTCATCTTGTGAGCCGTCTAGATTCCCACACGAAGGACATACACCCATGGCAACGCCCATGCTGATCAAGGATATTGCTGAGTACGACGGCCAGGAAGTCACGGTCAAAGGCTGGCTCTATAACAAAACACACAAGGGCCGGCTGGTCTTCATGCAGGTGCGTGACGGCACGGGCATCGCCCAGTGCGTGGTCTTCAAGAAAGAAATCAGCGAAGAACAGTTTGAAGCGGCTAAAGCGCTGCCCCAGGAATCGTCGCTGATCATCCACGGCACCGTGCGCCAGGACGAGCGCTCGCCCGGTCTTCCCGGCGGCTACGAGATCGGCGTCAGCAGCCTGGAAGTGATCCACGAAGCCGAGGAATACCCGATTACCCCCAAGGAGCACGGCGTCGAATTCCTGATGGACCAGCGGCACCTGTGGCTGCGTTCCTCGCGGCAGTGGGCCATCGTGCGGATTCGGGCCACCATCATCAAGGCCATCCGCGACTGGCTGGACGATCACGGCTACATCCTGGTGGACACGCCCATCCTGACCCCCGCCGCCGGCGAAAACACGACCACGCTGTTTGAGATCGACTACTTCGGCGAACCGGCCTTCCTGGCGCAGACGGGCCAGCTTTACAACGAGGCCGACATGGCCGCCCACGGCAAAGTCTACTGCTTCGGGCCGACCTTCCGCGCCGAGAAATCAAAGACGCGCCGCCACCTGATGGAATTCTGGATGGTCGAGCCGGAAATGGCCTTCTTCGACCTGGAAGCGCTGATCCAGATGGAAGAGCAGTTCGTGTCCTACATCGTGCAGACGGTGCTGCAAAAGCACCAACAGGAGCTAAATATCCTGGAGCGGGATACCAGCGCCCTGGAGAAGGTCGTAGCGCCATTTGCGCGCATTTCTTACACGGACGCGGTCGAGCGCCTGCAAAAACTGGCCGCCGAAACCAACGACCCGGAGCTGAAAGAGAACCTCCCGATCACCTGGGGCGAAGACTTCGGCGCGCCGCACGAGACGGCCGTAGCCGAGATGTTCGACAAGCCGGTCTTCGTAACGCATTACCCGGTAGAAGCCAAAGCCTTTTACATGGAACCAAACGCGGAGAATCCTGCCGTCGTCAACTGCACGGACCTGCTGGCCCCGGAAGGTTACGGCGAGATCACCGGCGGCAGCGAGCGTATTTTCGATGCCGATCTGCTGCTGGAGCACGTCCGCACGATGGGCATCCCGGAAGAGGCCTATGCCTGGTACATCGACGTGCGTAAGTTCGGCAGCGTGCCGCACGCGGGCTTTGGCCTGGGCGTGGAGCGCGTCGTCGCCTGGATTTGCGGCCTGCCGCACATCCGCGAGACGATTCCCTACCCGCGCATGTTAAATCGTAAGTACCCGTAGGATGCTCACCGATTCTGGATCACACAGCATCTACCAGGACCATGAGCCGACAGGAAATACACGGTATGCCATCCTTTGAATATCTCTTCGTGGAAGTGACCAACGGCCGGGTGAAGACCATCAACGGCAAGGACATGCCCAGCCGCGAACACACCGAAGTGCACGTCTTCGCCAATACGATGGGCCAGGGCGGCTGGGAACTGGTCGGCGTGGCCTCGGCGACGTCCTATGCTTACACGCTGATCTTCAAGCACGGCGGTAAGGCTCAGTTCATCGAGGGCGTCCCAGAACAGGCGGCACTGGGAGAGGACCAACCCCCTGCCGCCGAAGAACCGGTGCCTGACGACGTGTCTGACGACGTGTCTAGCGACGACGAAGATTTCTTAGACTTCCTCGACCCGGATATCGAAAGCGACCTGCTCAATGGCTGACCGTCTCCAACCCACCTACAACCTTGAGCCATGTGAGAAATGCGGCGGCCGGCAGGCGTTTATCCCCTACCAGGATGCCGCCGGCTGCGGCAGCGTAACCATCGAATTGTGGCGCTGCGAAGACTGCGGCCAGGCGCGTTATGGCGACACCATCGACTTTGCGACGACCTGTGACTTTTACGCAAATGACTGACCCAAGAGAGCCAGCCGTGACCGACATCCAGGCCCAACTGATCTGCGAACGCTGCGGCCAGACGATTGACGATCGCTTAGCCTGGCGGTGTGAGTCCTGCGGCGGCCCCCTCTGGTTCGCCGACCTGCCTCCTTTTGACGCGGACAGCATTCGCCAGCACGAATGGTCCCTGTGGCGCTACGCCGCCATGCTGCCGGTGATCCGGCGATTTTCGCTGGGCGAAGGCATGACACCGCTGGTGCCGACCACATCCTCCGAAGTGCCCTTCCTGGCGAAGCTGGAATTCGTGTCAGCCACCGGCTCTTACAAGGATCGCGGCGTGTCCGTCATGCTCAATCACCTGCTGGGGCTGGGCGTGGAAGCCGTGGTCGAGGACTCGTCGGGCAATGCCGGTGCATCGGTGGCGGCGTATGCGGGCGGCATCGGCATGGAAGCCAGCATTTACGTGCCAGCCGAAGCTCCGTCCAACAAAATCAACCAGATCGCCCGCTACGGCGCACACGTTGTCGAAGTGAGCGGCCCGCGTGACGCGGTAACCGCTGCCTGCGAAGAAGCCGCCCAACAGGCAGCCTACGCCACGCACGCCTGGAACCCCTTCTACCTGGCCGGGCAAATGACCGGCGCCTGGGAGATCTGGGAGCAGATGGGGCGGCGCGCGCCGGATGCCGTCGTCTGCCCGGTGGGACAGGGCGGGCTGTTCCTGGGGCTGGCACGGGGCTTCCAGGCGCTGGAGGAGGCGGGGTTAATCGACCGGCTGCCGCGGATGTTTGCGGCGCAGTCGTCCGCCTTCGACCCGATCGTGCGTGCCTGGGAAGCCGGCAGTGAAGCCCCCCTCGAACCCGCCGGCGGCGATACAATAGCCGACGGTATCAAGATCGCCGCGCCGGTGCGCGGGCGGGAAATCCTGGCGGCCATCCGCGCCAGCGACGGCGGCGCTTTCCGCGTGGACGAAACATCCATCAATGATGCGCAGACCACGTTGGCGAAGCGCGGCCTTTACGTGGAACCAACCAGCGCCGTGCCGATGGCTGCCCTGAATGCGGTGCAGGATCGCCTGGGCCAACCAGCAGAGATTGTGATACCACTGACCGGCAGCGGCCTCAAAGCCGGTTGATGACCGGGTTCGCTTCGCCGGTATATCTATCAGGACAACCGTGATGACCGTGACGCTGCAAGACATCCTCCACGCCCGCCGTCGCATACGCCCCTACCTGGCGCCAACGCCGTTGGAAGCCGCCCCTGATCTCGGCGCGAACGTGTGGCTCAAACTGGAACACGTCAACCCGACGCACAGCTTCAAGGTACGCGGGGCGTTTAACGCGGC
>DAOUEM010000193.1:0-9130 GCA_034430555.1 Anaerolineae bacterium
CTGACCGTCGCGGCGGCCCAGGTGGCGGCAGCGATGGAGATCGCCCGCCTTTATCACGCCGAAGCTGAACGGGCGCAGAAGCTGGCTCAGGCCAACGAAGCCCTGGAAAAACTGGAACAACTGCGCGAGGAACTCATCCAGAACCTGGCGCACGAGTTACGAACGCCCTTGACCTATATCAAAGGTTATGCCAGCCTGCTGCTGGACGGCGTGATCGGCCAGATCGATGAGGAACAACTCAACAGCATACAAATTATCGCCGACAAGGCGGAGGTGCTGGAGCAGTTGATCCGCGATGTTGTGCTGCTGGAGCAGATCGGCGACGAGACCATCGAACCAGAACCGCTGAATATCAACGAGTTGGCGGCGCGTGCGCTGGAAGCCCTCAAAACGGTGCATGGTGATAAGGACCTGCAATTTGTGCTGGCGGTGGCGGACGCCCCTTGCTGGGTCATGGGCGATCGCAGCCGTATCAACCAGGTGATCGACAATCTGCTCAACAATGCCATCAAGTTCACGCCGGCCGGCGGCACCGTTACCTTGCAGACGCAAGTCGACTCTGCCAACGAGGAGGTCCAGGTTGCCGTGCGCGATACCGGCATCGGCATCGAACCCCAATATATCGACCGTATATTCGAGCGCTTTTTCCAGGTCAAAGACCCGGAGCGTCGGGCCGGTGGTTCTGGTATCGGGCTGTCGATCGTGCAGCGTATCCTGGCGGCGCACCATGGGCGTATCTGGGTGGAAAGCGAGCCGGGAGCAGGCAGTGTCTTTATATTTGCCCTGCCCAGGCTGGAGAGGCCGGCCGTTCATGACTCGTGAACCAGGGCCAGACCTGATTGCCAAACTGCCCAAAGTCGACCTGCACCGGCACCTGGAAGGCTCGATCCGGATCGAAACGCTGGCCGAGATCGCGCGTGAATACAGCATTGAGCTGCCCAGCTACGAGGTAGAAAGTCTGCGACCTTACGTCCAGATGACGGCCAAGGACCCCCACAATGCCGACCAGTTCCTGAGTAAATTTGGCGTGCTGCGCCAGTTTTTCCGCTCGCCGGAGATCGTGCGACGTATCACCGATGAGATCATCGCGGACGCGGCTGCCGATAACGTGCGCTACCTGGAACTGCGGTTCACGCCCTTTGCCCTGGCTAGACAGATGCACTTCTCCTTTTCCGATGTCCTGAGTTGGGTATGCGAGACGGCGCAAACGGCAGCCGAGATGCATGGTATTCGGGTCGGGCTGATTGTCTCCATGAATCGTCACGAGCCCATTGAGTTGGGCTTGCAGGCCTTTGAGGCTGCCCTGGCTTTTCGGGATAAAGGGGTGGTGGGGCTGGACCTGGCCGGACGCGAACTGGGTTTTCCGGCGCGCCCCTTCAGCCCGTTATTCCTGGAGGCTCGCCAGGAAGGGTTGGGCATTACGATCCATGCCGGGGAGTGGATGGGCCCGGAGAACGTCCGCGATGCGCTGGAGCACATGTATGCCGATCGCATCGGCCACGGGGTGCGCGTCGTCGAGGATTCGCGCGTGGTCCGGCTGGCAAAAGAGCGCGGCGCGATCTTCGAGGTCTGCCCAACCAGCAACCTGCAGAGCGGCGTGGTGGAAGATGTGCAGCATCACCCCCTCATCGACCTGCATTACCTGGGGTTGGAAGTGACCATCAATACCGATGACCCGGCGATCAGCAACATCGTGCTCAGCGACGAATTCCGGCTGGCGATGACCGATATCGGCCTGACGCTGGATGACCTGCGGCGCAGCGTGATCCGGGCCGCGGAAGCCTCCTTCCTGCCGCCGGCGGAGAAAGCAGCGCTGGTGGCCGCCATCGAGGAAGAGACGACGCAGCTACTCACGGACAACCCCCCGGTGGCGGACACGGGGTTCTCATCGAAAGCGGGTGTATAACGCCTATGTTCCGGGTTGGACAACTGGAAATTCATCTGATCAACGACGCGAATGTGCGGGTGGACAGCGGCGGGGCCTTTGGGCTGGTGCCGCGCATGCTGTGGAGCAGAATCCTGGCCCCCGACGACGACAACCTGGTGCCCATGACCAACCATAACCTGGTCCTGCAAACGGGCGGCAAAACGATCGTCATCGACACCGGTATGGGCGATAAGCTCACGCCTAAAATGCAGGCTATCTGGCGCTTGGAGCGGCCCTTCGGCGGCCTGCTCGACGGGCTGGCGCGGCTGGACATCGGGCCGGCGGACGTGGACCTGGTTATCGATACGCATCTGCACGGCGATCACTGCGGCGGCAATACAAGCTATGACGAGGATGGGCGGGCTGTGGCTCGATTTCCCAATGCGGAGTACGTGGTGCACCGCCGCGAATACGAGGATGCATCACACCCTAACGAGCGCACGCGCGCCACCTATGCCGCCGGTAACTTCGAGCCGCTGCGGGCCAGCGGCCAACTCCGGCTGCTGGAGCGGGATGAGGAAACGCTCGTGCCGGGCGTGACCGTGGTCCGCACGCCGGGGCACACGCCGGGACATATGAGCGTGCGCTTTGAAAGCCAGGGGCAGCACGCGGCCTTCGTGTGCGACCTGGCCTCGTATGCCGTGCACTTCGAGCGCCTGGGCTGGATGACGGCCTATGACGTCGAGCCGCTGGTGACGCTGGAAACCAAGCGCCGCTGGCAGCAGTGGGCATTGGACCATGACGCGCTCTTGATATTCCCTCACGATCCACAGGTGCCGGCGGCCCGCCTGGTGCAGCCTGGCGAAGGGCGGCCCACGCTTGCGCCGGAGCCGTTTACCTATGCCTGACCGGGCGGCTGAACATCGCTGCAAATAAACAGGCCGACCGTAGGCAGGTCGGCCTGAAGCGTTGCTTGAAGTGGAGCGATCCCGGTGGACGCTTACTGGCGGTCCTGCCATTCCTCGATGATGCCCCGGATAAACTCCCGCGCCTCTGCGTCCGTCACATCGTCCACAGATTCGAAGTAAGTGCCGTCGACCTCGATCAGGACCGCGCCGTGCAGGCCCTGCCGTACATGGATGCTGCGTCCGGCGAAATCCGAGGTGAGGGTCAGCCGGTATTGCAGCATTTCCTCGATCTGCTCGGCGATGGACATTGGTTCCGCGGACGGTATGGCTTGTGCCGACTTGCCTCCCGTGCGGATGGCCTTGCGCACGTTGTCGAAGAAACTGCCAATTGGTTCGGCGTCATCAAGGCCCGGGGCGGCGGGCTGGCTCTGGAAAGACGGCGGCGGCGTCACCGGCTGCTGAGCGGGCGGCGGTTCGACCGGCACTGCCGGATCGGGCGCTGGTCCGTCATCATCGGGTGCGGGCGGCGCTGCGGCGGATGGGGGCGGTGGGGTCGGGGATGGTTCAGCCGGGGCCGCGGTTTCTGCCATGAGCGGCTCTGGCGGGGCCGGTGGCAGGTCCTTGGCGATGCGGGCCAGGTCCCGCAGGATCGCCATGAAGCGGCGTTCCTCGTCGGCGGCGCGGATGTCGGCCATCGTCCGGTAGGTTTCACCGCCGATCTGGACCACGATCGAGCCGTCGATCACATCCCGCCAGATGCGCATCACTTCGACGGTATCGGGCGGTGCAGCAGGGGGCGGCGTCGCGCTGATGGTTGAGGTCGTCTCCTGGGTCAGCTGGGCCTTTTCTTCTTCGCTGTAGAAAAAGAAGTTCCACACCGCTTTGCGGACTCTGGTAAAAGCGCCTTGCACGTCGTCTCCGTCGGCAGAACTGGCCGCCGCACCGTCCAACCCCAGTGAGGTGATGTCCGGGGCAGGTTCGGTGCGTTTGCCGGTCTTGCGTGAAGAGCGCCGCCAGATGATGAAGACCCAGGCAGCTATCAACAAGATGCCGGAGCCGCAGGTCATCAGGAAGAGCTGGGGGGGTATCTGTACGACAAAATCTCCAACACCCATAAGATCATTAACTCGCTAGACTCGATAATCGATGCCTTTATTTTCTACGTTCTGCGGTCTCCTGGCAAGTCGGGCAGAAATGGGTGCCGCGTCCGCCCACCGTCGTTTTGTGGATCGGCGTGCCACACACCGGGCAGGGTTCACCCGTCCGGCCATAGACGCGGAAGCGGTCCTGCGAACTGCCTTTGGTGCCGTCGGGTTTACGGTACCAGTTGATGCTGGCCCCTTCGTGTTCGATGCCCAGCGCCAGCGCCGCCCGGATGCCTTCGTATAGTCGTGCCTGCTCGTCGGGGGTCAGGCTGTCGGCTGGGCGCTGCGGGTGAATGCCCGCCCGGTGCAGGGCTTCGTCCGCATAGATGTTGCCGATGCCGGCGATGAAGGTCTGGTTCAGCAGCAGTGGTTTGATGAGGCCCGTGCGCCGCGCCAGCCGATCACGAAATAAAGCCAGCGTGAAATCGTCCGCCAGGGGTTCCGGCCCTAACTTGCCGATCACCCAGTCGGCGTCAGGGGTGAGATGCACGGTGCCGAATTTGCGGGCATCCGAGAAACGAAGCTGGTGGGCGTTATCCAGTTGGAAGCGGAAGTGCACCCAGCGGTCGGCGTCGTGCGCGGTAGGGTCCGGCGTGACGTACAGCCGTCCGGTCATCTTGAGGTGGATGATCAGGGTAGCCTTATCCAGCTCGCACAGGATGTATTTGCCGCGCCGCCGCAGTGCCTGCACGGTCTGGCCGGGCAGCTGCGCCTGGAATTCCGCCGGTGAGGGGAAGATCAGCCCCCGGGGCCAATTCAGCCATACGCCGGTAAAGGTTCGTCCGACCAGCGGCCCCCGCAGGCCGCGGACCACGGTTTCGACTTCGGGGAGTTCGGGCATCCTGCCTCCGGCGACGAGTATCGTTTCATGTGCCACCTTGCTAAAGGTAACTCGAACGGTCGCCTTTGGGCAACAATCGATTCGGCGGGGCCGGCCTGCGCGAGGGAACCTTAAAACTTCGGCGCGCACACGAACCCCTGTGCTATAATGCGGGTGTCCGCACGCGGTCCTGTCGACTGATGGCTGAATTCCCTCTTGGCGTAGAGTCTACTGGTTGGCTTATGGGTACTCAAAAAGATTTCGTGCATCTGCACGTGCATACGGAATATTCGCTGCTGGATGGCCTGAGCAAGATCAACCAGCTGATCGAACGGGCGAAGGCGCTGGATATGCCGGCGCTGGCGATCACCGATCATGGGACCATGTTTGGCGTGGTCGAGTTCTTCCGGGCCGCTAAAGCGGCCGGCATCAAGCCCATCATCGGCGTGGAGGCCTATCTTGCCCGCCGCGGCATGGAAGACCGCGACCCCAACCTCGACAACCGCCCCTACCACATGCTGCTGATGGCCCAAAATCAGACCGGCTATAAAAACCTGCTCAAGATGTCCAGCGAGGCGCAACTGCGCGGCTATTACTACCGGCCGCGGGTGGATAAAGCCCTGTTGGAGAAGTACGCGGAAGGCATTGTTGCAACCAGCGGCTGCCTGGCGGCGGAGATTCCGCGGAAGTTGGAACAGGGCCACGATGACGCAGAGATTCGCGAGTTGATCGGCTGGTACCAGGACGTGTTTGGCCCGGACAACTTCTACCTGGAGCTGCAAGACCACGACATCCCGCAGTTGGAGACGCTCAATAACTGGCTGGTGGCGAACAGCAAATATGTGGGCGTGCCGCTGATCGCCACCAACGACGTACACTACGTGCTGGACGAAGACTTCGACCCGCACGATACGCTGCTGTGCATCCAAACGGGCAATGTCAAGAATGACCCGGATCGCATGAAGATGACCGATCCCAGCTATCACCTGCGTACGACGGATGAGATGTGGGATCTCTTCGGGGATGTGCCGGAAGCGCTGACCAACACCCTGCGCATCGCGGAGATGTGCGAAGTCGACCTGGAGAGCGATGGCTACCACCTGCCCGTCTTCCCCGTGCCGGAGGGCTACGACGCGCGGACCTATCTGCGTTACCTGTGCGACAAGGGTCTGGAGTGGCGCTATGGCCAACGCCACAACGACCCGGAAATCGTGGAACGCCTGGAATACGAACTCGACATTATTCACACGATGGGCTTCGACACCTATTTTTTGATCGTGTGGGACCTGTGCGAGTTTGCGCGTCATGCCGATATCTGGTGGAACGTGCGCGGCAGCGGCGCGGGCAGCGTGGCCGCTTACAGCCTGGGGATCACCAGCATCGATCCGCTGCGCAACAGCCTGATCTTCGAGCGTTTCCTCAACCCCGGCCGTGTGTCCATGCCGGATATCGACCTGGATTACCCCGACGATCGCCGCGCCGAATTGATCGAGTACTCCGCCCATAAATACGGCGAGGACAAGGTCGCGGCCATCATTACCTTCGGGACGATGGGCTCGAAGGCCGCCATTCGTGACGTGGGCCGCGCCTTCGATATGCCGCTGACCGAAGTGGATCGCATCGCGCGTATGCTGCCCAGCGGGGCCAAGCCGGTCAAGTTTAAGGATGCGCTGGGTGATGACCCGTCCAAAGCCGTGCCGGAGCTTAAAAATGCCTACAATTCCGACCCGCACGTGCGCCGCCTGATCGATACCGCGCGCAGTTTGGAAGGCGTGGTGCGCCATGCCAGCACGCATGCCGCCGGCGTGATCGTGGCCGATAAACCGCTGTATGAGTACATTCCGCTGCACCGGCCAACCAAGGGCAGCGCCGAAGATGTGCCGGTCAAGCAGGTGACGCAGTTTGACATGGATACCTGCGAGTCGATCGGTCTGCTTAAAGTGGATTTCCTGGGGCTGGCGACGCTGACCATCATGCGCAAGGCGTGCGAGTTGATCGCGCGGTACCACGGCGTGTCCTATACGATGGATAACATCCCTTACCGGCCCGACCCGGATGACCCGGCCAAAACGCGCATGGTCGAGCAGTCCTTCGAGATGATCGGGCGGGGGGAGACCATCGGCGTCTTCCAGATCGAAAGCTCTGGCATGCGCAAGATGCTCACCGAGATGCGGCCCAAAACGTTTGAGAATATCGTGGCGGCCATCTCGCTGTACCGTCCAGGGCCGATGGAATACATTCCCACCTACAACCGCCGCCTGCATGGCGACGAGCAGATCCAGTATAAGCACTCGCTGCTGGTGCCCATCCTGGAAGAGACGTATGGGATCATCGTTTACCAGGAGCAGATCATGCAGATCGCGGCGGACCTGTTCGGCTATTCGCTGGGCGATGCCGACCTGATGCGCCGCGCGGTCTCCAAGAAAAAAAAGAAGGACCTGCTCACTCACCGCAGCATTTTCATCGAACAGGGCCCCAAATACGGCGTCGATGAGGAGTCGGCCGGGGTGATCTTCGACGACATCGAGTTCTTCGCGCGGTATGGCTTTAACAAAAGTCATGCCGCCGACTACGCCGTCATCACCTGCCAGACGGCCTTTCTGAAGACACACTATCCGGTCGAATACATGACCGCCCTTCTTTCCGTGCAGCGCGATGACACCTCGAAGGTCTCGCACTTCATGGCGGAATGCCGCCGGATGGGTATTGCTATCCTGCCGCCGGACGTCAACCGCAGCGACCTGGACTTCACCATCGAGGACACGGGCGATGGGCGGCGGGGCATCCGCTATGGCATGGCGGCGATCAAAAACGTGGGAGTTGGCCCGCTGCAGCACATCATCGAGCAGCGAGAAGCCGGCAGCCCCTTCCAGGACCTGGCCGACTTTTGCAGCCGGGTGGACCTGCGCCTTGTGCAGAAGCGCGCCCTGGACAGCCTGATTCGCGTGGGGGCACTGCATGATTTCGGGCGACGCCCGCAGCTGCTGGCCGTCCTGGACCGGATGCTCAGCTTCAGCGCGGAGCAGCATCGTGCCCGTGACGTCGGGCAGCTCAGCCTCTTTGGCGAAGAAACGGGCGTGACGTTTGACGCGGTGGAAGACCTGTTGGGTAACCTGCCGGATATCCCGGAGGCAGACCAGCGGGAAATGCTCTCCTGGGAAAAAGAGCTGGTCGGCCTTTATGTGACCAGCCATCCCCTGGATTCGGTGATGACCTATATCCAGAGTCCGTTCACCAACATCAGCCCCAGCCGCGAACTGAAGGACGATATCGACACCTGGCAGGGCCGGCAGGCGGCTCTGGTAGGCCTGGTGGAATCCGTCCGCCCGCTGATGACCAAGCGCGGCGACATGATGGGCATCGTCACCCTGGAAGACCTGCAGGGTCAGATCGAGGCTGTGCTGTTCCCCCGCACCTGGAACCAGTATCGCGAGCTGATCGAGGAACAGGCCGTGATCCGCATCCACGGCAAGGTCGACGGCAGCCGGGGCGAAGCGCAGATCATCGTCGATGCAGTCACGGTGGACTTCAGCGTGAATGAGGAAATCGACGCTCCGCCGCAGGTGAACCTGGAACTGCCGGCCTGGTTGGAGGAGGAAGCCGCCGCCGCGGAACGCGTTGGCCCGCGGGTTGAAATGCCCGCGGACGATGACATCGACGATGATGACGATTTCCAGCCGCCGCCGGAGTCGGTTCCGCCGCCAGAGCCGCCGGCGTATGTCGCCCCGGCGACTGCCGGCGCATCCCCGACCGCGCCGGACCTGGTGCCGCAGCCGGTGGCAGAACCCCCGCCGCCGCCACGGTCGCGGTCGTCGGACGAGGTGCCGGCCTGGGCCAGGGATGACGACTCTATCCCAGTGTTTGAACCGGAAGCCGAGCCGCAGATGTGCGGTATGGTGGTGGTGCGCTTTAACCGTACGGATGACCTGGACCGCGACCGCCGCCGGCTGATCAATATTCACGGGCGTTTGCAGTCATACCCTGGTCTGGACCGGTTTCGCATCGTGCTGTGCGACGGCGACCATGAGGTGCCGATGGATTTCCCCAATCATACCACCGGTTACAGCGACGGCCTGGTGGTGGAGTTGGAGACCATCGGAGGGGTGGAAGTCTCCTGGCACCCGTTGACCGTGCCGATCAAATAACAGTCGTGAAACCCACGTGCAGTCCGATACGTATGGATCAGTAGACCTAAGGAAGTGTGGAGGAGAGACGATGGAGTATGAGGTCAAGGGCGACGTGATGCCCCATCTGGAGATGAAGCTGCAGCAGGGCGAAGCCATCTACACCGAATCGGGGGGCATGGCCTGGATGAGCGAGGGCATCGACATGCAGACCAGCGGGCGGGGCGGCATCGGCAAGATGCTGGGGCGCGCGCTGTCGGGCGAGT
>DAOUEM010000194.1:0-8667 GCA_034430555.1 Anaerolineae bacterium
CCGGCAGATGGACTACCTTCGCCAATAGAATTTTCCTCAACCCACCCGCGGATGCTGCGCCGCATATCTTCGATGGGCCACCACCACTGTTGGCCATCGAAGACAGCATCACCTGTGATCGTGACGGGATCCCCACTCATCAGGTCTGTCGAGACCACATCGGCATTGGAGTCAGGGTGTTGCCGCAGCCAGGCGCCTTGTGCATTGGTAATGATTAATTCCTGCCCTACGGCCCAGGCAGCGCCCAGCCGCTCATCAAGCGAGTTTTCTTCTAGCCACCCGCGATGACCCCGCTCGTTATCATGAACAGGCCACCACCATTGCACACCATCAAAAAGAGGGTCTCCTGCAATCGTAATCGAGTCGCCGCGTATCAGGTCAGTCGTAACGACATTGCTATTTGAGGTAGGCTGCTGCCGCAGCCAGGCGCCTTGCGGGTTGACGATGAACACCTGCTGGCCCAGTGACCACTGCCGAGGCTCCAAATCGACCGTGCTCGCGTCTTGCAGCATGAACCAGAGCTCATAGTCCCCGCCGCTGCTGCGTTGACCGCTGACGGTAATCGTGTATTGTCCGTCTGCCTGCAGCACGAGGGGGCCAATTTGCGCATCACGTCCGATGTAATCATCGTTAAACGCAACTTCATCGCCGTCAGGGCCGGTCAATATCAGGTAGGGATCGAGGCGATCTTCGACTCCTCTCATACTGACCATGACAGTCTGCCCGACGCGACCATCGAACAGCCAGTTATCATCGCGTCCCTGGAATAGGGTGCCTTGAACGACCTGACCGGACGCGATTTCTTCATTGACAGGACTGGGAAGGTCGAATCGATCCAGGATCAACTCATACTCGATGTTGTCATTACGCGCGTCGCTTGCCACGATGGTATAGCTGCCATTTGAAGGCAAGGCTAACGGTCCAATTTGTGCGTTTAAGTCGTCATAGTCATCATTGTAAGCAATCACTGCGCCTTCCGGACCAATGAGTCGCAGGTATGGATCAGCCTCTCTATCCTGACTGCGCATGATGATGGTAACGCCGGACCCGAATTGACCTTCAAAGTTCCACCTATCGAACCGATCAGCCTGCAGCCGACTCGTCCGAGTTTGTCCGATGGATAATGCGCCACGGTCAATGGCTAGCTGATCACCAGGGGTAGTGGTGAGTGTGTAATCTCCGCTCCCCTGGACCACCAGCCGATAGGGACCGCTACCCCGCAGCGCGAAGACCAGGACATACTCACTGCTGTCGCTGTCACGGATCGCATACAGCGGTTCAATAAGCTCGCCATCCAGACTCACGGCCCTTACCGAAGCATAGGGGTTGTCTTCGTTTTGGTAGGTGATCGTGACCGGATCGGGAGCGGCAGCCCCTTGCAGAGCATATACCTGTACACCCTGCTCCTCTGCCGTATACGTGATTGAGGGACCACCGGCATAGATTGGCGGTGGATCATCCGCGAACCCTTCTTCAATGGTTACGGAGTAACTGCCACTATCATCCTGCCCATTACTCTGCAGGTAAAACCAGAACAGGTCAGGATTGTCGATACGATAGACGCTAAGACGTCCGCGGCGATTGTTCGCCTGGGCGGCGGGCGGTGTCGCGCCCTGATGATTTTGATGCCAGCCCGTCAAAAGTAATCCTTGAGCGTTACTCTCCAAGCTACTAACAGCGCTGGGCAGGGCGGCGCTGCTTTCATCAATGGGTATTGAGTACAGCGGCGTATAATAGGCTTCCGCATCACCAGAGTAGATTTCAGGGGGCAGGTCGCTGCCGGCGCCCATGACCACAACCGTAAACAACTCCGTCTCGCGCACATCGATCACCCAGCGTTCTGCATCAAACGCGTCCAGGGTACCAGTAGTGGCCGTGCCAACCTGGAGGACATCCTCTGGTGTCGTTCCGGCTGCCTCACCTGCCGTTACGATTGTGATCGTAGGGGTCTGGTAGAATGGCACGGCGACGACGTCACCATCCTCGCATTCTCCATAGGTGATTTCGACCGTTCCTACAGATGCGTCACCGCTAAACATGGGTTCCACGACCAATGACCGTCTACTCGTCGTGCCCTCATACACAGCAGGGATATGCCATTCCACGACATCATTTGGGGTTACTGTCGCACCATCAGTCAGCAGGTTCTCAGCCACGGAAAAGTAACCTGAATTGACGTGAACCCTTATCGATACATCATGAGCCAGGATTCGACCGGTTGTCAGGCGAAAGGCAGTCTCGGTGAACAACTCGCGCAGCCCTTGATTGGACCTGGAGTATAAGTAGTCTTGTGGACCACTGGCCAGACTCGCCAGCAGGCCCTGGTCGGTCCCCTCACCGACGCCAACGGTCAAAACTTGTGCATTGTCGCTTCTTATTCTTGCCGCGGCTGCCCGCGCTTCTTCCGGATCGCTTTGTCCATCTGACAATAACAAGACGACTGGAACAGTACCGAACCGGCCACTTCCCTGCAAGACGTTGTGCCCTGCCGTTAATCCTGCGTGTATAGCGGTGCCACCCTCTGCTTCCAGGCCGGAAATCATCCCGATAATCGTGTCGAAGCTCCCGCCCAGTTGGCTTAAGATGCTGGCTTCACCGGTAAAGGTTACCAGGCCGACGTTGTCGGAATCCGGATTTAGCTGCTGGACAAAACTGATGGCCGCTGACTTGGCGGCGGCAAGTCGGGTCCCCTGCATACTGCCAGAGACATCCATCACGAGAACAACATCAACCGCCATGGGGGCTTCCAGAGCAGGGCACGCGTCGGGGTTGCCAGTGAACTCGACGTCTACCGTGATCGGCATGCCGACCGGTCGCGGCGTGCTGATCATGCTGAGGCCGGCGTCCGCTGGCTGCTCCGCCTGGGGAGCATCTGAAGCTAGTGGTTGCTCGGTTTCTTCAGAAGCTGCATAGTGCGACACCATCTCATTTGCCCGATTCAACTCCACATTTGTGTAGTTGGCCATTGTCGCTGCAACTAAAGAGTCGACACCTACTTCGAGTTCGTACGCTAGGTAGATTGTGCCTATGACAGCTGAAGCTAACCCCACTCCCGGTGCATGCCCAACGATAGCACTGACAATCTCCAATGTAAACTTACCTGCGGCCTCATGCCCACCTCCAACTATCGCTACTTCTCGCCATTCATCTCTACTTTCCCAGGCGTATTCATAGGCGAGATCATCTGCCTGTTCCCATTCAGCTTGGCAAGCTTCCGCCTCTGCTTGGTTACTGATGGTCCACAAGCAGGTAGGCAAGGTCTCTATTCCGTCTGCTACACCGTCTAAATACTGCTCCGAAAGGTGGCCAATGAGTTGCAATCCGGGGGCTGCTCTAAAGAATGAATTGATGCTGTCGCCTACTGAACGTAGAGCAGCGGGAGAAAGCTCCGACTGGAATACCTCCCCATCACTTCCAGTTATTTGTAAGGTAACGGAGGATTCTGTAACAGGCACAGGTGTTGGGATGGCTGTCGGTGGCGGTTCAGCTACATTGGTGATACGAAGCGGCTGCACGACATAGTACAACCTCTCTCCAGATTCTAGAACCACATGCAAGCGAAGTTGGTAAATGCCTTCTACCTGTAAGGTAGTGTCCCATTGACTGAGGAGGCCGTCCTGGACAGGGGAAGAACTGGGCAGGCTAACCGGTAGCCATATAGGCGGATCGACCCCATACTCGGCGACTTCCAGGAAGTAGCTTCGCATATCCGCCGGATTAGCTGTGCCGACGACTTCAACCGTTCCGCTCAATTCTGAGACTGGAATCGGGCTGGTAATGACAACATTATTCTCTTGGCCAAAAACTGCTATCGCAGACAAAAGGAGAAAGACAATCACTAAAATTATGCGGCGCATGATTCACCCCCGTGATCACTGATGGCTTACCTACAAGTATATTTCAGCCAGGGCAAAAATCAAAAATGGCCGATGCACCGACCACAACTTTACTCAGCCCGTTCAAGACTGCTTGTCGCTTCTTCATCCACGCGGGTCATTATCCCCCACTCCCGCGAACCCTTCCTGACCTTCCCCCGATTTCTCGGACACAAAAAGTGTCGTAGAGTAGAGAAATCAGGAGAAGGTCAGAGTACTACCCGAAAACGAGAGGTGGTCATTAAGTGAAAGTGTGATTTTTGGTTAAAGCGCCAATCCAGCTATACTGAAGCTCAAACTCAGTCACGTAGAGAGAGCAAAACATGACGCTTCAACAAGCAGTATCGTGGTGGTGTTTCGAAAACAAAGGGCTCGCGCCCGCTGAATTGATGCGCACCATGACAGAGATTGGCTATACCGGGGTTGAACTGTTGCCGCCGGAGTATTTCCAGTTGGCGAAGGACCACAACCTGAGCATTGTGACTATTGGTGGACACGGTCCGCTGGAGGTCGGTCTGAACAAGCCTGAGAATCTTGTGGCAATCGAGGCCCAGCTCCGTGAAAAGCTGGCACAGGCCCAGCAGTGGAACATCCCTAATCTGATCGTATTCAGCGGTAACCGCGCTGGACAGGACGACGCATCCGGGCAGGCCATCACTGTGGAGGGGTTGCGGAAGCTTGCCCCGATGGCTGAGGATGCCGGTGTCACCTTGCTGCTGGAACTACTCAACAGCAAAGTCGACCATCCCGACTATATGTGCGATAGAATGCAGTGGGGGGTCGAAGTCATCAAGCAAAGCGAATCACCCGCCGTCAAGCTGCTATACGATATCTATCACATGCAGTTGATGGAAGGCGACATCATTAACACGATCCGCGCCAACCATCAGCATATTGGACATTATCACACGGCAGGTGTCCCTGGACGCAACGAAATCGACGACGCACAGGAACTCAACTACCGGGCGATCATGCTGGCAATTCAGGCGACCGGCTACACGGGCTATGTCGGGCAGGAGTTCGTGCCCAAGGGTGACCCCATCGCAGGGCTAACGGAAGCGTATCGAATCTGTGATGTCTGACGGTGTGGGCAATTAATCCAATCGCGAAGAAGGTAGTGCCTACGGCATCCCCCACTTGACCGACTATTTCAGATACGACTAGTATAAGCCGCCAGAATACGTTCGATCTGTGCATCATCTTCCCGCGAAACAGCCATACGCTTTTCATCTGCCTGGAACCAGGCGAGTGTGCGACGAATACCTTCTTGGAAGGGAATGGTTGCCACATAGTCCGGCACAAACCGCTTGATCTTGCTGTTGTCAAACATGGCACACCACATCTTATCACCAAGCAACCCTGCCCCGGTGGCGGGATCAATCTTGGCGATGAACTCTGACGGAATGTGGACAAGATCAGGTGTGACGCCCAACGCATCCCCGATTTGTTCATAGATTTGATTCCAGGTCAGCACAAAATCAGAAGTGATATGAAAGGCGTGCCCAATTGTTTGTGGGTGTCCCAGTTGTCCGATAAAACCTCTGGCAAAATCTTCGGCATGGGTTAGCGTCCATAGGGATGTCCCGTCTCCATGCACAATGATGGGTTTACCTTCCAGCATTCTTTTAGGAATCACATAACTGGCCCAGTTGCCAACCGCAATCGGGATACGGTTGTCATAGGTGTGCGATGGCCGCACGATGGTGATGGGAAAGCCCTCTTCGCGGTACGCCCGGCGCAAGCGCTCTTCGCATTGGATTTTGTCGCGGGAATACTGCCAATAGGGATTGGCTAATGGTGTAGATTCGGTGATGACGGGATGGGTCAACGGTTTCTGATAGGCTGATGCCGAACTGATGAAGATGTATTGTCCACACCGCCCCCGAAAGATTTCCAGGTCACGCTCGATATCCGATTCGGTATAGGCAATCCAGTTGACGACCACGTCAAAGGTGTGCTTGCCCAGCGCAGCCTGCACCTGTTCCGGTTGGGATACGTCGGCCTGGAGTGTGTGCGCTCCTTCAATTGTGATGTCCTGTTTTCCCCGATTGAGCAGGTAAAGATCAGCTCCACGCTCTACGGTCAATCTGCTCACCGATACACTGATATTACCAGTACCGCCAATAAACAAGACCTTCATCCGTTGTTCTGCTCCCTTCATCATCCAAGAAAATGATCTTTTTCAGCTACTATTGTACACAACCCTGGTGCTTTGCGGAGATGATCTCGAAAATACCTGATGACTTTTTAATCACGTTACGCGCAAAGCGTCTCAATTGATGTAACTGTCATCATAAAAGGCAAAGATTTTCTCGATATTTACACTGACTACCTCATCAACTCGTTTGGGCTGACCACAGGAACGGGACTGTCGCGATAGTTGGATGGCGCGAGCAATCAAGGCGGCCTTCAGTGTTTGTGGGCCAGTCCGATCAAAAGCGGCGCAAGGCAATTTATCCTTGCGCCATTGGAGTATCACAAGTTTTGATGGAATCTAAAGCATAGGCCGTTCAGTCAGAAGCACGAACGGTTGCTTGGACTGGCGCCTAATAGCGATCAGAACAGCAGCTAGCGCATGTCAGCAAACGATAGCCAGACCAAGATTGAAGCGATCGTTCACATCGCTGCATAGGTAGCCGCCAACTTCTCCTAGCGGGTGGCCATCCGCCTAACCTGATTCAATCGGTTAATCAATAGCGTATTCCCCCCTGTGACTGAGTGGCTTTTCTTGAGCCTCTTAATCAAGACTGACGCTGGAGAATCAACCGTAGCATGATGTTTCTGGTAAGGCCTGACATCCAGGTGAATCCCGTTGCCATTCACATCGAGTGCCCGCTCATTCTCTTCAGGTAGATTGCATTGATATGCTTCCACCAGGGGGAAACCCTGTCCGCAACGTGATCTTTCCTCTATTTCGCTGGCACTCCTAAAGGCGTACGATAACCCCATTACCAACGCCTTTATATGTTAATCTTCAAATTGCGCCATAGTTGTTGTAAACGCTTGTGTATTTAATTCTTCCAATGACAATCCAGTCAGTTCTTCAGAAAATACTTCAACCGCCCAGGGGCCTGTGTAGCCCATTTTGTTTACACACGTGATAAAACCCTTGATGTCGAACTCGCCTTCTCCACAGAATCTTCTAGCTCTGGCCGGATCATGCCTGGGGCTTCCGGGCAGGGTTCCATCGTTAAGCTCCAGATTGATCAAATACGGCAAGGGGATACGGCTAATTTCCTCAAAGGTAATTCCGCAACCCACCACATGGGCTATATCCAGTATTAAACCGCCATTCTTAGCGCCTGCTGTTTCTACCAATGTCAATGAATCTTTCAGATTATCGATCATGGCTGAAGCCATAAACTCGAAACCGATCGCCGCACCGTAATCCGCCGCCTCTTTGCATAATGCTGCAAATGCCTCAATGATACGGGGCATGGGACACTCTGTATTATAAAAATCCCCGATTTTGATATGTTTTGCATGCAGCGCCTCAGACGCCTCCAGCAGTCTTCTCTTACGGCTATCCGATTCTCCTTTCCTTGCACCATCGAGAAACCAATCCGTGAGAAACTCAAGCTCGACGTGTTTAATGCCGTTATCATCCAGAATTATTTTCATGTCTTGCAACGATCTATCGTGGAGAATATGTTCCAGATCAGTATGCCAGATTCCAATCCCCTTAAAACCAGCCCTGGATGCGGCTTCTACCCTGTCCTTGAAATCAAAGCGGCTTATTTCACCAACACCTGGGAATATCCCCGCGGTTGTCCAATATAAATTCATCAATTCCACATTATTTTTCATATTGAAGTGATGCATTCTTTCAGGTCCCTTTCTAAAAACCTGCCATCAACCGATTTTACGGGAATGCGATCCCGTTTTTCCCCTGACAACGCCCATTCTACAGGTTCGTTTGCTGAAAGCTGACCGCTGATTGCTTGAATCAGTTCATCGAGAGCCAGAAGCACCCGCAGGGTGTTTACCAACCCGGACAGATTATTATCGTTTACGCTCACCTCCGCTGTCCACCACGCGAATGCATCACCAAACAGAACCGGGCGTGGTTCCAGGTTTTTAATCTATTTGGCCTAGCGTAGGGTCCAAAAACCTCGTCTCTACGGTGAAACTGAACCAGGAACAGGTTCGTTCTACTGGTAGAATAACATTCTTTGCTTCTGCCGGGAAATGAGGACATATGGCCTGGTCAAGTACCCAATTTGTGAAGACAAGTGTCTGAGAAAGCGCGGACAGCGTAAACGGCTGGCGGCGGTGATCGTGTAGCGGATGCCGCGGGTCGTGGAAATGCTGGTATTCGGCTCGGTGGTCAGCACCAGGACATCGCCGCGCACCTCGGTGACCAGCACCGGCAGGATGTTGTCGTCGGCTTCGACCACCAGCGATTCCTCGCCGGTGATGGTGATCTCGACGTCGCCAGTGCCGCCAACCGGATGCCGCTAAAACCACCGACCTCGCGCGCCTCGCTGATAACGTTGCCCGATCCGCGGATGCCACCGGTGGCAGAGTAGTCGCAGGCGCTCATGGCTAAGGCCGCCAACGCCAGAACCGTCACAAGAAGTGTCTTACGCATGGTTTCATTCCCCCTGAAATAGGCCGATCCCATTGAATAGTCATGGTTGGCCGCACTTAACTGAGGGGTGGTCATAATTCCTTGAACTTATCTTATCTGGCCCCTGAAAGCCCCAAGACATCGCATTTTAGCAACAGGGCTGACTTTCGACAGCAACAGATTTAAGGGTTCAGAAGAGGTAATAACGGGTATCTACGATTT
>DAOUEM010000195.1:0-1819 GCA_034430555.1 Anaerolineae bacterium
GGCGTCGGTTAGCGTCGACCTGCCGGATAACCTCACCACCTGGCAGCTGGACGCCCGGGCGCTGACGGTCGACACCGAAGTCGGGCAGGCGACGACCGAGATCGTCTCTACCCTGCCGCTGCTGATCCGGCCCGTTGCCCCGCGCTTTTTCGTGGTGGACGACCGCGTGCAGCTGGCCGCCGTGGTCAACAATAACACGGAGGAGCCGCAGACGGTCCAGGTCACGCTGGAAGCCGACGGCGTCGAGCTGGAAAGCAGCGCGACACAATCAGTCACCATCGAAGCTGGCGCGCGCGCCCGCGTCAACTGGCTGGCCGTCGCCCAGGACGTCCGCTACGTGGACCTGACCTTTATCGCCCGCGGCGAGGACGGCTACCAGGACGCTACCAAGCCGACCCTGGCGACCGGCCCGGACGGCACCATCCCGGTTTACCGCTATACGGCCCCGGATACGGTCGGCACCGGCGGTGTGCTGCGTGAAGGCGGATCTCGGACCGAGGCCATCAGCCTGCCGCCGCGTCTCGATGTCGACCAGGGCGAGCTGACGGTCCACCTTGACCCCTCGCTGGCGGTGACCACCATCGACGCCTTCGACTATCTGCGCAACTTCCCGCACCAGTGCATCGAGCAGACGGTCAGCCGCTTCCTGCCCAACGTGATGACTTACCGCGCTTTGCAGGACCTCGGTTTGCAGGACCCGGCGCTGGAGGCCAACCTCTACATCGTGCTGAACCAGGCGTTGGATAAGCTGACCGCCGATCAAAACCCTGACGGCGGCTGGGGGTGGTTCGGCCATATGGAAAGCAACCCGCTGGTGACCGCCTACGCCGCGCTCGGATTGATCGAGGCGAAAGGCGCCGGCTTTGACATCGACCAGGGCATGATCGACCGGGCGCTCAATTACGTGCGCACCGACCTGGTCCGCCCGCAGATGGACACCCAGCCGTGGCGGCTCAACCGGCAGGCGTTTTACTTCTACGTGCTGGCACGCGGCGATCAGGGCAGCTTGTCGGAATTCCAGGCGCTGCACACCTACCGCCTGGAGATGTCGCTGCAGGGCCGCGCTTACCTGCTTTTGGCCTTCCATGAGTTGTACCCGGAGCAGCCGGCCGTGGCTGACCTGGTCAGCGACCTGGCGACGGCCGCTATCCTGTCTGCCACCGGCGCGCACTGGGAGGAAGACTACAAGGACTGGTGGAACTGGAGCAGCGATACCCGTACCACCGCCCTGGTGCTCAATGCGCTGGTGCGCACTACGCCGGACAGCGACCTGCTGCCCAATGCCGTTCGCTGGTTGATGGTGGCCCGCCAGGGCGACCACTGGACGACCACCCAGGAGACCGCCTGGGCCGTCATGGCGCTTACCGATTGGATGGTGCTCACCGGGGAACTGCGCGGCAGCTACGACTACACCCTCAGCCTGAACCGCGATTTGCTGGCGCAGGCCACCGTCACGCCGGAAACGGTGCGCGAAGGCCAGGTGCTGCGCGTGGCCGTTAGTGACCTGCTGCTGGACGAGGTCAACCGCCTGGTGGTGGCGCGTGGCGACGGGGAAGGGGCGCTGTATTACACGGCGCATCTCAACCTGCGCCTGCCCGCTGCCGAAGTGGATGCCCTCAGCCGGGGGGTGAGCGTGACTCGCGAGTACTTCCTGGCCGATGATCCGGAAACCCCGGTGACCCGCGCCCAGGTCGGGGACGTGATCACGGTTCGTCTGACGCTCAACCTGCCGCAGGATATCTACTACTTCGTGCTGGAAGACCCTATTCCGGCTGGAACCGAGGGCGTCGATACCTCGCTGCTCACGACCAGCGTCGAA
>DAOUEM010000196.1:0-3445 GCA_034430555.1 Anaerolineae bacterium
AAATCGGTTTTTATAGCTACAACTCGATTTCACCTATACTGCTAATAATTTAACCACAAAATAGCAAGTAGAACAATAGATTCATTCATAACAAGATAACATGATACACAGCAAAAAAGACCATAAGATTACGCTGGCATAAACCGCAATACTTATCGCACTCCCAGTGTCGAAAACATTTGGACTGGGATCAATTCTACAGTCACTAGACAGCGGCATTGCGTTTGCTCCAGGATATCTATCGCGAGACGCTCAGCCAGTGAGTCAGGCACTCGATGTGCCTCATAACCATGGACTGCTATATCCACTCTAGCAGTGTCTTCACTCATTAGCGTGACCGCGATGCTGTCTTCCAAGTCAGGCATGGAGAAGTCTTTGACAGCCGCTTCGGCCAGTTTACGGATGTTCCGTTCGAGATCGAAATAACGCCTGCGTAGACCGCGGAGAATGAAGATCATCATGCTTCCGAAAAAGTCGACAGCCAGCACATTGACCGCCAGCAGCGCCAGCGCGTTACAACTGACCTGCAAATCGCCCAACGCAAGCCCAATGCCGATGACTGAGGCGGGGGGAATCAGGGAGATCGCAATTTCTACCCCGACCATGACATCAATGAGCTGTCCCCAGGGATGTTCTACAATGTGTGGTTCTGCCGTAAAAGCAAGGGAGGCTCCAGCCCCAGCTGCCACAGCAATCAGCAGTGTGAATATGAGGTCTTTATTTGTGGGGATTGCACGGAGAAGGATTTCGTGTGTAACCTCGATACCAGGTTCGGAATTTGTTAACAGAACTGTGATCACAAAAGCCAGCCCGGTTCCCACAATCAACAAACCGACAACCTGCTTAATAAAGCCGCGAATGGCTGTGGACCTATCCAGGTAGAGTCCGCCGATACACACGGCTCGCGAAGGTCCGAGAAATGGCGCAATCAGCATCGAACCAATAATGGTCACAGCGCTGTTGGAGAGTAGGCCAACCGTAGCCAGAATGCCCGATGTGATAATCAATAAGAAGTAGCCAGGATCAATCACAGCACCTGCGCGTGCCTGTAGCGCAAGCTTGTGATAGAAGTTGTTCACGCCCCACACACCGAACCACTGTATCCCTCTGATTTTGCGTGTTGTTCGAATTCTGCTGGCATCGTACATGGTTTTTTCTCTTCATTTCCTATGATTAGGTAGAAAACGCTTTAGATATCTGCCGGCCATGTCAAGACACGCCAGGCTGGGATTATCCCCCAGCAAGGAAAGTCTGGTATAGCAGATACAGGTTCAACGCAATAATCAACCCGGCAATCCCACTTACAACCAAAGTAGTCAACCGGTTGTCCACTAAAATGCTCATGACATCCTTGCGGCGTGTGAATAGGATAAGCGGAATGATGGCAGAAGACAGCCCAAAGCTCAAAACGACCTGGCTGATCGTGAGGATGCCCCGGCTAGCTGGTGACCTGTACGGTGAATTCTTTTCCTTCCCAATGGTTATCTGCGTGCCAGAAAAACGTAAAGGTCACTGCCACGCCAGGAGCTAGATCATCCACTGGCAGGTCCGCAATATGCGTACCGAGAGCGGTATCCATCGTCTTGATCTCGTGCGTGGTGCTCCGATGGTCCGCACTCCACTGAATCGTCGCAGGGGCCAGAAGCTCGACGCGCAGAAGTTTACCAGCAGGGATACTGCGCGTCTTCTGATTGAAGCGCCAGATCGCATAGGATGAGCCAGTTTCTTCAACTTGATAACGCTGTACGGGCTGTGGTGGCAGATCAAAGACACGTCCATCACGGAGCGAGCGCACCAGTTTGATATATTCGGCGTGCGCCCACACCAGCGGCATGGCCGATCCCGAAGGTCTTCCGTTGAATAGTTCGTGGTCAGGCAGATCAGACGCATCCCATACTTGCTCCGGTATCAGACCGCCAGGGCTGGTTTGCGCTGCCATAATTTTCTGCAACCGTTCTGCTTCGGGCCGGTTCCCTTTTATCAGTTCGTAATGAGCCCGTTCCCCAGCCAGCAGCGGCCAACCGCGCCCAATCCCCGTCCCATCAAACGGATTTCCGTCTTCGTGCTCGCCATAACCGTCCTGATTGTAGCGATGCCACACCGGCCCGGTCGCGGTATCGGATTTGAGCTGAGCATCAATGACCTGGACGGTATTCAGAATGCGCGGATCATCAGCCGCTCGCAGACCAAAGCGCACCAGTGCTAGCGCATCCGGGCTGACAATGTGCGTCAAAGGAGCTTCGCTCTGGTCAGGGGGCCGGTTCTTGATCGGCACAAACCCGCTGGCCGGAGACGCGGCATCGGCTACTTCCTGCGGCGCGATGCGCACATAATATCCTTCAACGCCGATCTGGTGGGCCAGATCGGTATTGGTGACATACGTCCACTGCTCCACATGCGAGTTCCAGGCATCAGCGGTTTGGCGCAAATAAGTAGCAGCGCCCGGCTCACCTGCCTGGTCGGCGAAGTTGGCAGCGGCGAGCAGCGCTGCAATTTCAACGGCCAGCGTAAACGGTGAAAATCCTCCGTCTTCCTCCCACCGATCCTGGCCGGTCACGGGACCATTACAAACCAAAAAGCTGGACGCGCGGCGCACCATCGGCCAGGGATTCAAGCCATCCAGTGCGTCCAACCGGCGCAGCGCGTCCGCCAGCAAGATCGGGAAAGCAGTTTCGTCCATCTGGATACCGGCCCAATACGGCGTGCCGTTCAACCACATATTTTGCGGCCAATGCCCGTCTGCTTCTTGAGTGCAGATCAGGTAGACCAACATTTGCCGCGCGCTTTCCACATCCCCGGCGGCCAGCATCCCGCCCGCGCTTTCAACCAGATCGCGCGGCCAGACGAGATGATACCCACCCAGATCGTCATCGCCTTTTGCAGCGCCCCACGGAATGGAAAGCCCTGCAATCATCCCGCCAAGAGATCGTTTGGCCTGGTGAGTTTTCAGCACGGCGATGCTGACCCGGTACAGATTCACCGGACTTTCCTCTACGTCGTCGAGGTCCAGGCAGTGCGCCTGAAACTGCTGCCATTCGTCGATGTAACTCCGGGCGACTTTATCGAAGTCCTGAAGCAGTACTGCGCGCGCCCTGAGTCCGGCTTCGGCGTCATTCTGTCCAAATGCCAGGGCCAAAACGAATGTGCCGCCGCACGCGCCGAGATCGATCTCCCCTGCCAAAGCGATGTTGCCGTCATTTGCCCGATCATAAAACCAGGTCATGCGGTGGTGCTGGCTGATGTCCTGCCACCCGTCACTCACTCCCACATAGCCGCAGCTCATGCCGCTGAAGCCCGCCGAACACGCCAAGGCCAACGCGGTCGATCCGCGCTCCGCAAACAGCATCGGGACGCCCTTATAGTCCCCCACGTGGCCGTTATTGCCGTATCCCGCATTTCCGATGTGCGGAGCCAGCAGAACGTATAAAGCGTAATCGGCCAGCGT
>DAOUEM010000197.1:0-6306 GCA_034430555.1 Anaerolineae bacterium
GTTCTGGTTCTGTTGTCGGTTTTTTCCCCCGAAATTCTGGACCTCAGCGCCATCCTTGGCCTACTCTCACTCCTCCTACTGCCGGTTGGCCTGGTCATTTACGGACGGACGTTGTTTTTAGTCAGTGAGGCAGCTATCGCAGCGATAACAGATGAGCGGCGACATAATGCGCTTGACGTGTTGCGAGTGACCCCATTTTCTTTACGGTTTATCCTCCTCAGTAAGATCGCGGCAAGCATCTGGCGGCAGATGGGTAAACTTGATATGCTCGTCGTGGCATCATCATTGATGAGTCTATCGCCTATTATCCTGGAACACGTTACCCTCTGGCCACCAAAACAATCCCCATTCATTCCACAACTGATGATTATCGTAGGGCTGGCAGCGACAATCCTGCGCCTATTCTTTGAACCCGTGATGTTCGCAACGCTGGGTATCCTGGCCGGCTCTTCTTGGATGTCCTCGGCTCCTCCAATAGCCTGGATAGCCTTACTGGGATTATCCTATTTCACGCTCATCAACTTGCTCCGGCTATTGCCGCTTTCCTGGTTGATGCGCCTCATCGTCGAATCGGTCTTGCCTTTGGTGCTCCCTATCCTGATTACCTGGTCTGCATTGAGATTGGCCGTCTACAGCCTGAGCCGGGACTGATGTTGAAAAAACGTTTCCCTGGCTACCATCGAGTTGACTGACGCCGAGGAGAGTACAGACGGGTTGTTAAGGTACTCGTGGTATCAACAGTCGCCCGTACCCCAAAAAACTCCGCCTAGGCGAAAACTGACCCAGATCATACCTGAATCCGCTGGTAGAATAGGCATTTTTCTGCCAACGGGAATAGGGGAGTATGGGTTGGTTCATCGTTTCGCACATCTTCTCAGCAATTCTGAAATTAGTCACCCTCAGCAGTCGAACCGATCAGGTCAAGGATCTAGAAATCTTGTTGCTGCGCCGGCAGTTGGCAGTGGCAGAACGCAAGCTTGATAAGCCGTTGCGTGTGTCGCGAGCCGAGAAGCTGCCCCTGGCTGGGCTGGCGGTCAAACTGAAAACAAGAACCGGAAAGACAGCCAGGCAGCTGAGTGTTTGACGGCAGAGCCTTCCGGACAAATCAGTAGGGTAGACTAAGGAGACTTTCCTGACCCATGATTGAAGAAGGAATGGGAAATGGGCCAGGAAGAAACCAGTGCAACAGATACGATCAACACTATCCACCGCCAGACACGCCGGAAGCACAGTGCGGAAGAGAAAATCTGCCAGGCTTGTCGGCTCAAACCGCAGTGCACCACATCGTCCTACGCGCGAGTCGTGGTGCGCTCAATTCATTAGGACTATCTGGATCGTGTTCGGCATTACCACACTACACCAGCCTACCACAAAGCCCAACGTAAGCGCTCCGTGTGGATTGTACCCAGAGTGTCAGATTAAGTCGTGACTATCACACTTGCGCAGCATCATACCACAATCGCCCATGACCTCATACCTCCCACCCCTTGAGCAAGAGAGCGTTGGCTTTGACCTGGCTCCGGAACCGTTCTGAAGCGATAAATGCCATAGCAATCAGGCTGTGGTTGCTGGTTTGACCCAAGAAGGCTGGTCGGTGGCTGAGAGCGTACTCACGCCGGTAGCGGAACGGTTCTGGGGTCTTCGATGTACCAATGGATCAGTGGCCCTGGTTCTTGACATCCTGTAGGGTGTCATTGTAGAACTACGTTAAGCATCGCTCTGTGTGTTTCCCGCTTTTCCTCACTGCTGACTCGGCCATATCACTCCATACTGATCCCTCCGAGTACCGCTCTCTGACAAGCCGTGCAGATGAAACTAGCCATCAGAGGAGGGCTTGTATGGGCCAGCCATCTCCTGGCGAGGAACTGCCGTTCGTCGAGCCGTTCACACCGCGGGAAACCGACATCTTGGCGCTGCTGGCCGAGGGTATGTCCGACCGTGAGATCGCCGATTGCCTGGTGGTCGCGACCAGTACGGTGAAGTGGTACAACCGCCAGATCTACGACAAGCTGGGCGTGAGTGGTCGCGAGCAGGCGGTCGAGCGTGCTACTACACTGGGCCTGCTCGACACGTCGGAATTGTCCACCCTGCACGAGCCGCACAACCTGCCGGCCCAAACAACCCCTTTCATCGGACGTGAGCAGGAACTGGTCCAACTGGCAGACTTATTGGCTGACCCAGAGGTGCGCCTGATCACCATCCTGGCACCGGGCGGGATGGGCAAGACCCGCCTGGCGCTGGAAGCGGCGGCGCGGCAATCGAGCCAGTTTGCAGATGGTGTGTACTTCGTACCGCTGGCACCACTGGCTTCACCCGACCACATCATCCCGGCCATCGCCAAACACACCAGCTATCCCATCCAACCTGACAACCGTGACCCGAAACAACAGGTCCTGGATTTCCTACGCCACAAACATCTGCTGCTGGTGCTGGACAACTGTGAGCACCTGCTCGATGGTATGACGCTGGTGGCGGAGATTCTGCAAACCGCACCGAATGTCCAGGTGCTGGCCACGTCGCGGGAGCGGCTGCGCCTGAGCGGTGAAACGGTCTACACCGTCGGGGGTATGCGTATCCCGGAGGAGGGGGCAGCAGCAGACGCCCAACAACATGACGCCATAAGGTTATTCGTGCAAGGTGCGCGGCAGGTATGTCCTGATTTCACATTGTCCCAAGACAACATATCCCATGCAGCCAGCATCTGCCGGTTGGTGGATGGCCTGCCGCTGGCGATTGTGCTGGCGGCAGCGTGGATGGAGGTGCTGTCGCCTGCTGAGATCGCCGATGAGATCGCCCGCAGCTTCGACTTCCTGGTCACCGAGATGCGGGACGTGCCCCGCCGGCATTGGAGCATCCGGGCCGTTTTCGAACCCACCTGGCAACGGCTCACAGCATATGAACGCATAGCCTTTATGCGGTGCTCCGTCTTCCGGGGCGGCTGCACGCGACAGGCGGCGCAGGCCGTGACCGGCGTGGACCTGCCGACCCTCAATCGCTTGGTGAATAAGGCGCTACTCACGCGAGAGCCTGACGGGCGCTACGCTATGCACGAACTGCTGCGACAGTTTGCTGCCAGATATCTCAAAGCCACTGGTGACAGGGACGCAGTGCAGGGTATCCACAGCCGCTACTATGCCGAAGCAATGCATCAGCGAGAAAACGACCTCAAGTATGGGCAAGAAGCTGAGATGATGAAGGAAATTGAGCGCGACTTTGAGAATGTGCGCGCCGGCTGGGTGTGGGCAACGCAGCAGGGACAGTTTGGCATATTGGACCTATACCTCTGGAGTATGAATATATTCCTATTCTGCGAACCACGTATCCAGGAGGCGAGAGAGCTGTTCAGTAGTGTGGCCCGCACCATGCCATCAGATCATCAAGGGCGGACAGTATACGGACGGATCCTGCGTTGTTTTTCTTATGCCATCCTCCAAACAGGCCTGGGAGAAACCAATCTGGAATCCGCACGCGATGCTTTGCTAGAAAGCCTGGCGATAGCACGGCAGTTCGATCAGCGCCAAGACATGGCACTCGCTCTGAGCCGATTGGGTGAAACATATATCCATATTGGCCATGACCAGAAAGCGTTGGAGGCTGTTGAAGAGAGTTTGGCCATATCGCGTGACATCAACGATAAGTGGGGTTTATCTGATGCACTCGCTAGTCACACCTATGTCAAAGCTTCGATGGGTGTCCCGCCAGGTGAACTCGAGAGTTTATTACAGGAACGGCTGGCGTTGGCGCATGAGAGCGGGAACAGACTTGCTCTCATTGCCGTACTTAATGACCTGGGCGTCTTACACGCTATACGAGGTCAGCACAAACAAGCCTATGAATACTACCAGCAAACCCTGACGTTGGGGCATGAGTTGAGTCTGCGCTACTTACCACGTCAACTCAGTAACTTGGCTGATGCTGCATATTCACTAGGTTACTTCGAGGAGGCTCACCACCTTGTGGGGGATTTGCTCAGCGCAGGGATCAAGTTTGGCGACTCCGATGTAGTAGGTGGAGCGTTGTTAGGCCTGGCAAACCTCGCTCTTGGCGACGGGAGCTTCACTGAGGCAGACCAGTTGGTCCAGCGGGCACTTTCGCAGTTTCAAAGACCAGGTGATTGGCAAAGTCTTATTGAAAGGAAGATCATTCACGGGTGGGTCTTGTGTGCATCGGGTGACTTCCAGGCAGCGCAACCCCTTCTGGCTGATGCATTTGAGGAACTGCACCGACGAAGGCGAATTGACATGCTCCCAGATATCATTGGTGGATTGGCCATTCTGTTAGCGCACCAGGGTCAGCCTGATCAGGCCGCAGCCGTTCTGTCTTGTTACCTGCATCTACCCATGATCCCGGCGTGGTATAAGGACCGGCACGCGTTACTGGTGGAGTTACAAACCCATCTTAAGGCAGCACTCGGCGAGGCCGAGTATTCATCTGCCTGGGGGCGCGGCAAGTCGCTTGACCTCCAGACAGTTACACATGAACTCCTGGCAATCTTTGGGAGTGATGAGTAAACAGGACGTATTCAGAATGGGAAAACGGCACCGGGTGGCTATTTCCGGTGCCGCTTTATGCTATGTGGAGTTTGTGCTGGCATGGGCTGACTTTATGATGTGCTTGCAGCAACAGCCATAGCCTGGCACTGGTCCATGCGGTCCAGCACCTCGGTTGCCACATCATCGCCTGCCAGCGACACGTACGCCTCATAGCTCTCCAGCGCAGCATCGAAACGTCCCTGCGCGAAGTAGATATCACCTGTGGTCCAGTAGGAGCCGGGATAGACCGGGTCCAGCTCACGGGCGGTCATGGCGTCCAGCAGCGCCATCTCGAAGTCGCCCATCGCCAGGTAGATGCGCCCCCGCCAGTTGTAGGCGCTCACATACGCCGGATTGATCTCCACCGCCTGCGTGAAATCATGGATGGCGGCTTCGTAGTTCTGCATCAGGTAGTGGGTCAAAGCGCGACCGGCGTAGGCTGAAGCGAAGTTGGTCCTTTCTTCAATCGCGCGAGTGAAGTACGTGATGGCCCGGTCGAAGTCGTCGTGGTTGAGCGCGTTGAAACCCAGGATAAAGCTGAAGGTAGCCGGATCGCCAATTCCCAGGTCAGGGTCCAGAGTCGGGTCTCCCTGCGCATGCACCTCCGGCACGAGGACCGTCAGACACAGCAGGATGGCCGTACCTGGCCAGAGGGCGCGAAGCAGGCGGCGCAGGCTGAAGCGAAGTTTCCGGGTCGCCATTACTGGCGCTGGCAGTTCTGAGGCCTGTTCACCGGCTGGACGTACTTGGTCGGCCAGACGTTGTTGTGCGGCTTCCCGCTGCAGGTCAGCGGCGCGTTCTTGCGCTTCTTTGCTGTTCCAGAAGCTGTCGTTTCCACTGGTGGTCATCGCTGTCCCTCCCGTGAGGTCTCATGTGCGTGTGTTGCTTCCACGGTAGGACAGGCCGCGCGAATAATCTCCCTCAGCGCGGGAGGGAATCGGGGAGGGAATCAGGGAGGGAGAGTATCGAATCCAACCGCTAGATAAACCTGGCAGGCGTTCGAAATACGGCTATTTGAGAGAGAATCGACGCTCAAACTGCTTATGATTATGCCGTTTATCAAAACCACTTGAGTCGCCTCTCGACACCTCCGACTCAGCGTCGGAACCGTTCTGAGAAGAACCTTGTTTCGGGATTCACAACCGGATTCGGGGGGTGTAAAATGGCGGTATGGACCTTCTGCAAACGCCTGAGAACAAGCCCGAAACGACCCTCATCCCCACCGAACCAGCCACCCTCATCCTGCCCACCCAGACCCGCCCCGACCGCAATCCCGTGCTCGTCTATCTCGGCAAGCTGACCAGCCCGCACAGCAAACGTAACATGGGCCGCGCCCTGGATACCATGGCCGACCTGCTCACCGGCGGCCTGCCCGACCAGCGCGGCAAGCAGCAGTCCGGCGCGAAGGCGGCCCTGCTTGGTGCGGCCTGGGGCGAGCTGCGTTATCCCCACACCGCCAAACTGCGCGCCGACTTGACGGGCCTGTTCAGCGTGAGCACCGCCAACACCTGCCTGAGCGCGCTGCGCGGCGTCCTCAAAGAAGCGTGGCGGTTGGGTTACCTGACTGCCGAGGACTACCAGCGGGCCATCGACATTCCCAACGTCAAAGCCGAAACGCTGCCGTCGACGCCATCCCCCCGGACGAATGCGACGCCATCCTGCTGCTCTACGGCATCTGCGGCACCTCGACGCTGGGGCTGACGGCCCGCCACACCCCGCTGGTCATCCCCCGTGCCCACGACTGCATCACGCTGTACCTCGGCTCCCGCGAGCG
>DAOUEM010000198.1:0-2761 GCA_034430555.1 Anaerolineae bacterium
CTTGCCATACAGCTCGGTACCCATATAGAGCTTGCGGTCCCAGCGCCCTTCACGCAGCGACTGCGCGCCGACAGAAATGTGCCGCGCCAACGCCAGCATCAGGCCGAAGGTGTGCTCGGCGGCGGCGATGGTGTTGCCACCCGGCGTGTTCATCACGGCAATACCGCGCCCGGCAGCCGCCGTCAGATCGATATTATCCACGCCGGCCCCGGCTCGCGCTACCACCTTGAGCAGCGGCGCAGCGGCCAACAGCTCAATATTCACCCTGGTCGAACTGCGAACGATCAGGGCATGGGCATCGGCGATAACCGCCAGCGTCTTTTCGCGAGATAAGGGACCAGTCGTCACGCGAAATTCAGAAACACTTTGCAGCACTTCAACCGCCGCCGGGTCGAGATTATCAGCAATCACCACATGACAGGTCATATCCCTGCACCCCCACAGACACCGGATCACCGAAAGGGGAGTTTACCATGCTCCAGCGGAGATTCCACAGGGCCAAATGAAACAAAATCTGTCAGGTGATTTGGGTAGAGTAGCCAAACCATCAGGGAAAAACGAACATCGGCACCAATCATTTCTGGAGCCGTCTCGACCACATGCACAAGGCCAACACCGCTGGTTGGATATCCTGGTCTCGGGGTATAGACGAACCTCAATGCCCCCCACTGACTCAGACCATCAACGTATCGGTAGCGACCAGCGCCAGGTAAAGTTGGGCTTCCAGGGTGCCAAAGGCCACGACATCGTTACTCTTGAGGGCATAGGGTTCCCGCGCCATGATGCGCTGGCCGTTGATATAGGTGCCGTTGGTGCTGTCCAGGTCGACCACCAGCAGCGTGCCACTGTTGACAAACAACTCGGCATGGCAGCGAGAGATGCCAGCTTCCTGGGCCAGGCGCCGAGCGAGGTCATTGACTTCATCGTCGTCGCCAATGGCCATTTCACGGCCAATCATCAATCGTCTACCCTGACAGACTTTGACACGATAAACGGCATCGGAGAGTTCGAATAGCACCAGGCAGGTTTCGTTGGCGGGGGGGAGGCTTGTTTCAGGCGTCAATCTTGTCGTACCTACCGGAAGGAAGTCGCCGCAGTCATTACACATCAGCTCACCTTCACGGTTTACATGTCCACAGCTTCGACAGATCATAGGACACTTCCAGGGATTTTATCGATACTGCAATTTTAGCCAAAATACCCGAACAAGTCTATGTTTCTATACAAAATCGCAATAAAATCCGATGTTTTGTTACGATCCAACCTACATAATCCAAAGCCCTGCTTCAAAATACCTGAAAGCCATTGACAGTCAACACGCTCCCTCACATAATGAGTCAAGATTAACCAGTTGGCGCAAAGGCCGTCCACCATGCCCGTGTCTGACTCCACCGTCTTTATCAGCTATCGTCGCAGTGTAAGTTCTTTCATTGCCCGCGCCATCTTTAACGACCTGGTCCACCACCAATACGACGTCTTCATGGATGTGGAAAGCATCGATGCCGGAACGTTTGGCACCATCATCCTGAACCAGATCGCGGCTCGCGCCCATTTCCTGGTGATCCTGACGCCGGGTTCGGTGGAGCGGTTCATGGAACCGGAAGACTGGCTGCGCCGCGAGATCGAACACGCCATCGATCTGAACCGGAACATCATCCCGGTCCTGGTTAACGGCTTCAGTTTTGAAGACTATGCGACTTATTTCACCGGCAAGCTGGCCGACCTGCCCCGCTACAACGCCATTACCCTTTACCACGAATACTTCCCGGAAGCGATGGCCCGGCTGCGGGCGCGCTTCCTGACACAGCCAGTGCACGGCACAATCCACTTTACGCCCAGTGAAGAGCAGGCCGTTGTGCGGCGTAAAATCGAGGTCACGAGCAACCGGCCCGCCCCGACCCCGGTCCAGCTCACGGCGGAAGAACTCTTCATGCAGGGATTGGCGCGTTACGGCCAGGGCGAGTACGCGGCGGCCATCACGGCATTTGATACGTGCCTGGACCTCTACCCCACCTATGCCCCGGCCTTTGTGGTACGCGGGGCTGCACGGGGCCATACTGGCGATCTGCGCGGCGCGATTGCCGACCTGGAACGTTATCTCGACCTGCCGGATGAGCAGGGGTTCGTCCGGCGTGTGGGCGTGGTACAGATGATATACACCTTCAAGGAAAAGATCGGCGATATCCCCTGATCAACCGGAGGCTGACGGTTATTCTCCGGCAGATGGGGTTGCGGTCTCGGATGATGCAGGCGGTTCGACAGGGGTATCAGGCGGCAAGGCGGCACGGTCCACGGCTGCGATCTGCGCCTGCAACCGGTCGACCTGCTCCTGCAACGACTGGAGATCGTCCAGGTCGCGCCCGGCAGTCTCGGCCATCGCTTGAAAATGGGTCAGCACCGGTTCCAGAATCTGGCGGCCATATTGCAGCAGACGGCTGCGTTCGCGGTCGGTGAGCTCTGTCATCGCCTGGCGGTAGCCGTTCTCCAATAGATCGATCTGACCGGCGAAGTCGTTCTTCACGTCCTGGCGCAGTTTACGCCAGTAACGCACGGCGAAGACGCCGCCGCCTACCGCCACCGGTATCCCCACGACCGCGCCCAGGAAGGCTAGCGGATAAGCGATAATCGGCCCCTTGGTGGCAATCGCCAGCACCGCCGCCAGGGCACCCAGCCCACTCAAGCCGGCGCTGGTACCCAGGCCGGTCACGTTGGTCTGGAAGCGCTCCAACATCACGGACAGCATCTCTTCATTGGAATAGGC
>DAOUEM010000199.1:0-12667 GCA_034430555.1 Anaerolineae bacterium
TCTCGCCCAAGAAATTTCATCTTGCCATACGCCTGATTGAAAGTGTGTTCAATCAAATCAATCGCGGAACCCAAATGGTACAGTGGATCAGCAACATCAACGATTCCATTGTCAATCTCTGGAAGCTGCTTGTATGCAACTACCAAATGGTAAAAGACGGAATAGTGATTATTGTAAAGGTCTTCAATATCCTCCGGAAATCCTGGCCGAAGCTTCGAAGAATCCTTTGGGTCTCTGTTAAAAAAGATGAACCTGAACCAGAATTCAGCATACCTCGGAAAAGCTATTCCGAGTTCACAGCCCTGCTTTTCAATTCGATCCCCGTTTGTTGCCAGAATGTTCATATAATTCATTGCAGTATCTACAAACCCTCTCTATTAGAAAATCAACCCTTAAATTATCCTACCATCAAAAATAGTGTACAGTAAGGGAGAAGTTGCGCGGCCCCCTCGCCCATCGATTCCCGACTCCAAACCCCCGAATCCACGGTCCCGCCGCGCCTTCCCATCCGATGAGTGAGTCCGGTGGTACGCCATGACAACCCGAAAAATCCGTTTACTGTGCCTGTTCGTCCTGCTGCCGGTGATCACACTGTTATATGGCAGCGGCGGCGGCGATAGCAACGCCCAGGGGGTCGGCGGCCCGCCCATCACGGCGGCCAACGCCTCCCAGGTGACCGGGCTGGCCGTGCTGGGGCGCGGCTGGATCAACAACATCGCCTGGTCCCCGGACGGGACGACGCTGGTCGTGGCCGGATCGGCGGGGGCCTGGCTGCACGATACCGCCGACTGGGAGGCCCCGCCCCGGCTGGTACCCGGCCCCTCCGATACGTGGACCGCCGTATACAGCAGCGACATGTCCCAATTGGCGCTGGGCGGCAGCAGCACCATCGTGTGGGTCGTCGACATGGCGACGGGCGACGTGACGCATGAATTCACCTGCCGGGAAGGAGACAGCGGCGCGCCGTTGAACAGCCTGGCCTTCGCCCCTGACGGGGCCCCAGACGGGGGCCCAGACGGGACGCAGCTGGCCTGCGGTGCGGCCGGCGTGCAGGTGTGGGACCTGACCGACGAGAGCGACGAGCCACTGATCACCCTTGACGGCAGCGCGGTCGCCTACCATCCGGACGGTGCCATGCTGGTGACAGGCAGCCGGGGCATGGTCCAGTTGTGGGACGCCGTCGAGTTCCGGCATCTGGCGGATTTCCATCTAGCCGATGAAGATGACGAGGCCACCGACCTGGCCTTCAACCCGCAGGGCTGGATCGTGGGCGCGGCCACTTACCGGGGCGCGTATGCCTGGCTGATGCCCATCGGGGCGCTGGAGATGGAAACGCCGTTCGACTACCCGGTCAATTATCACCTGGAAGGGCACACCGGCGGCTTCTGGAACCGCATTGACTTTTGGGCGGAACAGCAGTTGGCGGTAGGCGGGCTGGCCATCTGGGACCTGGCCGCCACCACTGCCGAGGGTAACGCCGTCCGACAGTATGAAGCCGGCCCGTACCCGGAGTACATATCGACGCTGGGCGTGGCCGTCAGCCCGGACGGATCGCTGATGGCAGGGGCCATCGGCACCGGCGATATTTTAGTCTGGGATGTTGCCACCGGCGAACAGGTCGCCACCATCGAGGGCTACAATTTCGGCGGCAGCGAGCGCGGCGGCGCCTACAGCGACCAGATCAGCGCGGCCAGCGTGGCTTTCTCCCCAGATGGGACGACAGTGGCCGTCGGCGGCGGGGGTTACGCGGCGTCGGGCGGGCCGATCCAGCTCTGGGACGCGGCGACCGGCGCTCACCTCGGGGCGGTGCCCGAATCCGTGGCGGCGCAGGCGCTGACCTTCAGCGCGGACGGGACCCGGCTGCTGGCGACGCACGGCATCAACGGGGTGCGCGTGTGGGACGTCAGCGCGGGCGCGGCGGCGGGGGCGCTGCTCTTCGCGATGGATGAGTACGACAGCCTGGGCGAAGCCTGCCTCAGCCCGGACGGTTTGACGCTGGCCGTTTTCGCCGAGGGCGGGATCATAGAACTGCGCGATGCCGCCAGCGGCGACGTACTGGCCGAACTGCCGGGCCAGGTCGCCTGGGTCACGACCATGGCCTGCGGCGCAAACACGCTGGCCGTGGGCACGGATGCCGGTTACGTTCACCTGTGGGACCTGGCCGCGCCCGATCTGCCGCTCATCCTGGCCGTCAACACCGAGACCTGGATCAACGCCCTGGCCCTCAGCCCGGACGAGGGGACATTGGTCACGGCGGCGGGGGAAGGAGTCCAACTGTACGCGCTGGCGGACCTGCCCGTCGACGATGCGCAGCCCTTCGCCACGATTGACGTCCACGCGCAGGCGTTTGTCTTCAGCCCCGATGGCTCGGTGCTGGCGGTGGGCGGCGGCTGGAACCGCGATACGCTGGGCCTCTACGATACGGCCACCGGCGAGCAGTTGGCGGCGCTAGACGGGCATACCTTTTTCGTGAACGGGCTGTCCTTCAACGCAGCGGGCACGCGGCTGGCCTCCAGCAGTTGGGATGGCACGGCCCGGCTGTGGGGCCTGCCAGAGTAAGCGCGCCGACGATGCAGCATCAGGTGCCCGTCAGCAACCACCGGTTGCCCACCGTTACGTTAAAAATCCGTTAGACTCACTTGATCCGGGATCGATTTGGGCGGATACTAGGGTACAGGTGCATACAGATAAGGAGGTTCCTCCATGTCCGACAAAGCTCCCCGCACCGACACCTCACCCCGTCCATTTACCGTATCCGCTCAGGCCCAAGACCAACTGAAGAAGAGACAGACTCGCTACTGGAAGCGGCTGCAGCGCCGTCATCTTTCCCAGCGGCGCTACCAGGTGCGGAATATGCGCGCCCGGGAACGCAGCCCGATCCGCGGCTTCCTGGTGACCCACCGCCGCCAGTTTTACGTGGCGCATAAAAGCGTCCAGCCCGGCGAAACCCACGCCGACAATATGTGACGTGAGACTAGTATTCTTGGAAAAATGTTTGGCGCGTGCCTCCGGGTGCGCGCCCTTTTTTTGTCGCCGGAGATCATCCATCCGTCAAGGCGCTTTCACAACCGGGTGCCGCCGGAACCGGTATAATTGTTGTGGCGTAACACCCATGTCACCACACATTACGACGGCTCCATACTAAGGGGGATATTATGGACGCGCTCTGCGGCTGCCTGATCATGGTTATGCTGGTAGTGGCCCCGACCCTGTGGGTGATCCTGGTCCGCCGTCGACGCCGACAGGCCAACCCACCGCTCGCCGCCGGCGGCGCCACCCAGATCGACGGCGCGCGTATCGAGCAGCCGGACTCGACGACCATCGTTTTCAAGCCCCAGCGCGGGCGCAACCTGCTGCTGACGGCGGTCCTGGGCCTGTTCTCGCTGCTGGCCGCGCTGGCCTTGGTCAGCGGGCTGCAAAGCGGCCGTCTCCTGGAAAACAACACGGTCGACCTGTGCATCTTCCCGGCAGTGGCGATTCTGCTCGGCGCGGCGACCTACACCGCGGCTCGCGGCCTGGTGCAGCCCGCCATCCACTTCGACGGGGCGCGGAGTATGCTGGTGCTGAGCACCTGGCGGCAAACGCGCGAAATCCCGCTCCTTGACGTCGATTCGATCGGGTTTTCGGTGCACGAGGTGCCGATGTACACCAGCAACCTCACGCGGATCAGGCTGGAGGCGATATTAAAGAGCGGGGAGACGGTCCGGCTGGGCACGCTCTCCGGCAAAAAAGAAACGACCCGGCAGCGCGCCGGGCAGATTCTGAGCCAGATCAGGCAATTGATGGGCTGGCCAGTGGGTGAAGGCCCGGTTTAGCCGTCTTCCCCAGGCACCAACGGCACCCACCAGATATATAGCACCAATTCTACGATGACAAGGAGTACCACCAGGGGCGGCGACAAAGACAAACCCGCTACAGACAGCAGCACTATCAGGATGACAAGCGGTGCGATCAACACCGCGCTGTGCAATTGTGAAACTTTTACACTGCCCTCACAGTGCTGACATAACGGAGTCCGCGAGGGGCCTAGAAAGGCCTTTTTGAGCAGAGACATGGCTTTCTCATTACAATGTGGGCATGTTGTTGACATAAATTCTCTCCTGTGAAAAAAACGTAACGGTCAGTCCAGCGGCAGGCCGCCCAGATCGCCGCCGCCGTCGTCGCCCAGCACGTCGGGCATGCTGGCCTCGATCGATTCCGGGCTTTCGCCGCTCTCCAACCGGTCCACCACCTCCCCGAACTCGTCGCCCAGGTCCTCGCCCATCTCCCGGCCGATCTTGCGCATGTAACGGGCCATGGTGGCCGGGTCGGCGTCGTCGAGCTGGCTGAGCGCCGTCTCGTCGGTCAGCGACGTCATGCGGGCTTCCTCGGATTTGGCGACGTGCACCCGCCGAATCCAGCGGCGCAGATCGGTGCCCTGGCAGCGCGGGCAGGTGTGAAGGTCGGCGGTCTCGTAGGCGGCAAAGGAGCGGTAAAAGAGCGTCACCTTGCGGCGGCAGTCCTGGCAGTAGAAATCGTAATAGGGCACAGTATCCCTCGCAAAACCGGGTATAATCGCCTTGTTAACCCATCCGCAAATTAACTGCGCAGGGGCGCTGCTTGCTGCGCCCGGACGATTTACGGATAGCTACCTATTATAACTTGAAACGAGACGACAGTCAGCCGGAGCTTCAGGGGTGCATTTGAGATTCGGGGCGAACTGGACAATGATGCCATGTTGTAGGGTCGAGGCGGTGCCTCGACCGGGCGAAGCCACGCGTCGTCCCTACAAGTGCCACCAAATTGAAATACACCCGCCTGCCGATCCCAAATAACCGCCGACGCCGCAATAATGTAAGCGCCGCATTATTGTAAGCGCCGCATTATTGTAAGCGCCGCATCACAAGCGAGGTTATATGCAGCCCGAATACAGCGAAGAACCCTTCGACCAGCCAACCCCACCGCCCACGCCGCCCGACCAGCCGGGCGCGACCGGCCCCGTGCCGCTCCGGCGGCCCCGCGTGCCCGTCCGCCTGCCCGATACCGCGCCGACCGCGATGCGCGTCCTGCTGGGCCTGATCGTGCTGGTATACGTGGCCGGACAGCTCATCCCGGTGGAGCCGAACACGATCGTCAAGAACTTCCGGGTGCTCAACGGGGAAGAACTGCTGTTCATCTACGGGGCCAAGATCAACGAGTTTATCTTGCGCGACGGCGAATTTTACCGCCTGTTCACCATGATGTTCCTGCACGGCGGCCTGATGCACCTGGCCTTCAACGGCTACGCGCTGTACGTCATCGGCACGGATATCGAGCGGCTGTTCGGGCACGCCCGTTTCCTGGTCGTCTACTTCCTGGGCGGCCTGACGGCGTCCCTGGCCAGCCTGATCCTGAGCGACTCGATGAGCGTGGGGGCCAGCGGCGCGGTGTTTGCCATCTTCGCCGCCGAGGTGGTGTTCTTTTACCAGCACCGCCGGTTGTTCGGCGAGATCGCCCGCCGCCGCCTGAATAACCTGGTCTTCCTGCTGTTCCTGAACCTGGCCATCGGCTTCTCGCCCGGCTCGATGATCGACAACTGGGCGCACATCGGCGGGTTTGTGGGCGGGCTGGTCCTGGCCTGGCTGATCGGGCCGCGCTTCCGCCCCGTGCCCTCCGCCACCGGCGACCCGGTCCAAGACCTGGTCGACGATAACCCGCTGTCGGAGCGGCTGCTGGTGCCGTTCCTGTGGGCGGGTGGGCTGGTGGGCCTGCTGGGCCTGCTGCTGCTGACGCAGGGCTGATCGCCGCGTTTTTCCTGGGAGAAGAACCGATGCCGATCCGAAAATTCCAACTGCCGGGCGACGCGCAGATCATGATGGACATCATCCACCCGGCCTTCGTTTACCCCGACCATCCAGAGTGGAGCATCCAGGCGGACGAAGGCGAAAACATGATCGATACACTGGGCATGCTGCGCAGAATATGGCCGCTGTTACGCGTCCTGAGACTGGGCTCGCCCGGCCTGCGCCACATGATGGAGGGCTTCATCTGGGAAGAAGACGGGCAGGCAGTGGGCCTCGTCAACGTGATTCAGATGGGCGCCAGCGCCACCTGGACCATCGGCAACGTGGCCGTCCTGCCGGCTTACCGGCGGCGCGGCATCGCGCGGGCGCTGGTCGCGGCCGGCGTGGACCTGGCCCGCCAGCACGGCGCAAAAACCGCCACCCTGGACGTGGTGACCGGCAACGTGCCCGCCGTCAAACTGTACGAAAACCTGGGCTTCACCGCCTACCGCGGCAGCGTCATCCTGGAACGGCCCGCCGATGCGCCGCCCCCTGCATCAGAGGCAGCCCTGCCTGAAGCGGACCTGCCCCCGCCGGGCATCACCCTCACCCCGCAGAACGCCTTCGACTGGCGGCCCCGCTATGAACTGGCGGCCCGCATCACACCGGAGGCGGTGCGCGCCTTCGAGCTGGTGGACGAAAGACGCTTCCGCCAGCCGTGGGTGCTGCGCCCGCTGCTGCGCCCGATTATGGCGCTGATGGGCCTGCAGGCCCGGCGCTACGGCCTGTGGAACGAGGCGGGCGAGTTGGTGGGGCACGGCGGCCTGCAAGCGCGCATCCGGTCCGGCGGCATCAACGAGATGTGGGTGACGCTCGACCCGGCGCACGGTCGCCTGGCTGGACTGCTGCTGGCCCGGCTGCTGAACGAAGCACTGACGCTCGCGCCCGGACGGCGGATCGAGATGCAGGCGCCCAACTGGCAGGAACCGGTCATCCAGGCGGCGCTCGCCGACGGTTTTCGCCAGTTGTACGCCTACACGGGGATGGGCCGGCATCTGTAAAACGACCCGCCTAATTCACCTGGATCGTACCGGCGGGCACGGTGAGGTTCAGCTCGGTCTGCTCGTCGATGGTCTCGTAGGTGCGCGACTGGTAGGAGCCGTCGCGGTTGGTCACGTAATCCCAGCCGCCGAGCGGATCGCCCCGGCTGCTGGCGAACAGGTGCAGGCCCAGGTCCTGCGGCACGAAAAGGGTGATGCTGCCGCCGGCCACCAGCACGTCGCCGCGCCGGTTCAGCGCGGTATTGGGCAGGCTGAGCACCAGGTCGCCGCTGTCCACCGTGACGTTCAGCCGCGAGACCCGCAGGCCCAGCAGGTTCAGGCTGACCGTGCCGTCGGCGGTGCGGAAGTCCAGCTCGACCGGCACGCCCAGCGGCAGCTCCACGTTGAGACGGCCCCGCCCCACCGCACCCAGCAGGGGCAGCGAGTCGGGATGCGTCTCGCGCACGGTGAAGACGCCGGTCCCGTCCTCCACGGCGTAATCGATGGCGACCTCGCTGGAATCGCTGCCGACAAAGCGGGCCAGCACCGCGCTGACCCCGGCCACCGAGGGCGAAATCTGCACGGTGGTTTCCAGCGCCTCGATGGTCACGTGCAGGCGCTCCACGTCGACTGCCAGGGCCTGCTGAAAGTCGACCACGTTATCGTCGCGCTCGGAGGCGGCGCGGGTACTGTAGGCCAGCACCACGATCCCGGCCAGCAGGCCGCCGGCCAGCACCACCGCGATCAGCGGGGCGACCCGGCGCAGCGGCCCGATCTGGTCCAGCAGCACGGCCAGCCCGGCCAGCAGCAGCACCACCGGCCAGGCCCGGCTGACCAGGTCGGCCACCGCCGGCGGGAAGACCTCCAGCGCTTGCAGCAGCGCCGCCGTCCCCAGGCCCAGCACCAGCAGCGGCCAGAATAATCCTTGCAGGCTCAATCGTGAGTTTCGAAACATAGCTCGTGCCTTTGCCGGCGGCTGTTACCGCGGTCTCAGCCGCCGGTCTTAGCCGCCGCGTAACTGCCGCCACAACAGCGCCAGGCCCGCGATCATCACCAGGCCCGGCCAGAACAGGTCCGCGCCGCCGGGGCCGCTCAGCAGACCCAACCCGCGCGCCAGCACGATCACGCCGGTCAGCGCGATCGCCAGCCCGACCAGCAGCAGCGCCCCCAGGTCGCGGCCAACCGCCGGCAGGTCGGAGCCCGCCCGCAGGTCGGGGCCCGCCCGCAGATCGGGGACCAGGTTTAGCGGCAGCGTCCACCACAGGATCAGGTACAGCAGCGCCACCACCCCGCCGGAGAGCAGCGTCAGCAGGACGGCGGCCAGCCGCACCCACCAGGGATTGATCCCCAGGTAACCGCCCAGCCCGCCGCACACCCCACCCAACACCCGGTCTACCAGGCTGCGCGCCACTCGTCGTGTGATCATAGCCTCTCTTGCATCCTCTATCCCCGGTCACCGTGCCGGGGCCCCGGCCAGCGCGCCGGGACTCCCCCTGTAGGATACCCCACCCGCCGTCCGGCGCAAATGGCGCGCTCCCCGATCGCCAGCCCGCGCCCCCGTAGCACGCGCCTGTCATGGGTTTAAATAGGAGAACCGAACCATAGAAAAAGCATTGTGAGGCCATGTTATAATTGTGTTTGGGAATGGTTTGTTGATACAGGGGAACGGCTCGGTGGAATACAACTGCAAACTCCGCGTGCTGGTGGTCGTATCCGACCCGGCCCGGCGCGCTGCCATCGTCCACAAATTGGAGCAGCGGTTTTCGGATATTTTTACCGCCGAAGGCCAAGGCCCGGCCCTGCTGGCCCACGCCGCGGAGCTGGTCCTGGATCGGCGCTGCCACGCCGTGGTCGTGGCCGTCGACGTCGCCGCCTTGCCAGACGACCAGACCTCGTCCCTCGGCCCCCAGCTGGACCTGGACGCCCTCAGCCGGCAGCTCGAACCGGCGGGCATCGTGATTTGCGCCCTCCAGCCGGACGATCGGCTGGCCTTCCGCGCCGGGCAGCGCGGCATGGAATACGTGCGCTACGACGACCCGGCCAGCGACCTCTGCGCGGCGGTGGAAGCGCGCGGGCGGCAGGGCTGCCACTGCACCCTGGCCGTCCGCTGGCCGGGGGAAGACTTCGCCGATCACGTGGCCGACAAGCTCAAATACCCGCGCGGCGCGGTCACCACGGAAGACCTCTACGACCTGATGGGCCGCCTGTACCCCCGGTCGAGCGGCGTGGCCCTCAAGCCGCTGCCGTCCCTCACCACCATGACGCTGATCGCCTCGGCGGTGCGGCGCTCGGTGGTGCTGTGGGCCAGCGAGCGCCACCCCATCGCCGACGGTCAGCAGATTCCCAAGGTGATCAAGATCGGCCCGGCCGACGAGATCGCGCGCGAGCGGCTCAACTACGAGCGGTATGTCCAGGGCTGGCTGCAGCTCAACCGCCAGGCGCGGCTGGAAGACTACGCCCGCCTGTGGCACCTGGGCGCGATCACCTATGCCTTCCTGGGCGTGCAGCCCCACGACATGGTCCCCTTCCGCCACTTTTACCTCAAGCGGACCAGCCGCGAGATCCTGCACGTGCTGCGCCGGCTCTTTGGGGAAACGTGCCGCAACTGGTACGAAAAAGAACGCCAGCGGGTGGACGGCATGCGCCTCTTCGCCTTGTACGACGACGCCCTGAACCTCCGGGCGCGCCTGGAAGAACGCCTGGATACGGAGAACCCGTACCTGGCCTTCCCCGGAATCGAGGAGCCGCTGCCCAACCCGGCGCTGTGGGCGCTGGACGTGGGCCGCCGCGCCACGCCGGGCACGATCACCACGGCCATCACCCACGGCGACCTGCACGGCGATAACTTCTTCGTGGACCGCAACCAGCAGGCCTGGCTGATCGACTTCGGCCAGACCGGGCCGGGCCACGCCCTGCGCGATTTCGTAGAGCTGGAAGCGGACATCAAGCTGCGGCTGACCACCTTCACCGGCGGCGACCTCAGCGCGCTGGCCATGCTGGAAGAGGCGCTGCTGGGGAGCGATACGCTGGACGGTATGCTGCTGCCCTCCGCCGGCATCGCCGCCAACCGCAAGCTGCACAAAGCCTTCGAGGTGATCGCCGGGCTGCGGCACCTGGCCTTCGTGACCACGGGCGTCTTTAACGCGCGCGAGTACTACGAAGCCCTGCTCTACGAGACGCTGCTCATGGCGACCATGCGCCGCCTGCACAAGAGTGTGCGGCTGCGGGCCTTGCTCTCCGCCGCCCTGATCGCCCGGCGGCTCAAGGCCAACGGGGCGGCAGGCGAAACCGGCCTCCCGGCGGCCATCCCCCGCCTGGATGTCGACGCGCTGAACGGGCACGGGCCGGCCAGGATCGCGGGCCTGGTGCACGAACACCAGGAGCATTTGCAGTTGTGCCTGGACGCGCTGCTGCTGCAAAAGGTGGCCTATGACGGCGAGCCGCCGCAGTCGCTGATCGCCGGGATCGAGAGCCTGATGGCCGAACAGACGCGCGCCCGGGGCAACCAGGCCCAGTCGAATCGGTCAACCGGTGGTCTTCCGTAGGGTTTCCGTCTGGCGAGGAAAGCCCGTCTGCCGGTATGCTAGGGGTAGGTCATCCGATCGGCGCAGGGCGGGCCTGGGGTGCCGCCGCGAGCGGCCGGTCGATGTGGGGGATAGCAGGCAACCTGGGTTTAGGGGGCGCCTGGCAGAACTATGATGGAACGTAAACCCCGATGAGTGATGGATCGCCTGGCCCGGCCGAGGCCAACCAGCTGCGCGTACTGGTCGTCGAGACCGAGTCTTCTCGCCGCGAGTGGCTGACCCACAACCTCAGCCAACGCGGCTTTCACGTCTACCAAGCGCAAGGCGAAGACGGCCAGACCCTGGGCGGCGATGCCCAGATGAAGGTCAACGAGCACTTCTGCCAGGTGGCCGTGATCACGCCCCGGCTGTTTAACCTCGCCGACCCGGACGACTTCTCCGGGCTGGGGCTGGGGCAGCGCCTGGCCCCGGCCGGCGTCGTCATCTTCCTGGAGCGCGCCGATGACGAGGTCGCTTACCGCGCCGGACGACTGGGCATGGGCTACGTACGCCGCGATCACGCCGATGCCGCCCGCCGCCTGATCGAACACGTGGAGTTCCAGCGCCGCCAGCGCCGCATGCGCATCGAATGGCCGGTCCAGAACTTCGAGCGGCACGTGACGAGCACGCTCAAGATGGACGGCGCGCGTGTCTCGCTGGACCACCTGCAGGACCTGCTGGGCCGCACCTTCCCCAACGCCAGCCGCCTGGTGCTCAAACTGCTGCCGGGGCTGGATACCGCCGCCTTCGCCGCCACGCCGGTCCGCCGCGCCGTCGTCCTGTGGGCGCAGGAGCAGCAGCAGGAAACCAACACCCTGCTCACGCCCAAGGTCGTCAAGATCGGCAGCAAAGCCCACATCAACCGCGAAGTGCAGAATTATACCAACTTCGTGCAGGGCCGCTTGCAGCAGGACCGGCAGGCCCGGCTGGAAAGCAGCGCCCTGGGCTGGCAGTTGGGCGCGATCGCCTACGCCTTCCTGGGCGCCTCCCCCACCGACCTGGTGTCCTTCCGCCAGTTTTACCGGCAAAACCCGCCGGGGCCGATCCTGGACGTGTTACGCCGCCTGTTCACCCAGACCTGCCAGACCTGGTTCCAGGAGGAGCGCGAGATCGTGGCGGACAGCCGGCTGTACGATCTCTACAATACCATCATGGAGCTGGACATCCACCTGGCTCGCCTGGACCAGCAGAACTACCGCCTGGTCTTCGACGGGCTGGCCGAGCCGCTGCCCAACCCGGCGCTGTGGGCCGTCCGGGAGGGCAAAACCATCGTCTTCGACCAGGTCACGCTGTGCACCACCCACGGCGATCTCCATGCCGACAACTTCTTCGTGGACCAGGTGGACATGACCTGGCTGATCGACTTCGAGCATACCGGGCGCAGCCATGCCCTGCGCGACTTCGTGGAGCTGGAAGCGGACATCAAGCTGCGGCTGACGATGTACCCGCCCGACGAGATGGCCGGCGCTCTGGCCGCCCTGGAGCGCGCCCTGCTGACCGGCCGCACGCTGGAGTCCTTGCTGCTGCCCTCGCGCGAGGTCCGGCAGCACCCGCACGTGCTCAAAACCTTCCAGGTGATCGCCGGGCTGCGGCACCTGGCGCACCTGGCCACCGGCGTGACCAGCCTGCAAGAGTACACCCAGGCCCTGCTATACGAAACGCTGTTCATGGCCTCGCTCAGGCAGCTGCGCGATACCGTGCAGCAGCGAGCGCTGCTCTCCGCCGCCCTGCTGGCGGAACGAGTCACGCGCCGGACGGGCGGCCTGCTCAGCCGGCAGCCGCTCTTCCCCCGGATGGAGACCGGCCTGCTGCAGGCGCCGGACAGCCCCGCACGCCGCCGGATGCTCCAGGCTCACGAAGCGCACCTGAAGGACTGCATCCAGGCGGCCAACCTGCAACAAGGCCAGTACCAGGGCCGCGACCGGCCGCAGGAATTAACCGCCGGCCTCGCAGAGCTGCGCCAGGAGTACGAGCGCCTGCAAGCCGTACTCCGCCAGTGCTGAGGCCTCGTGCCGCCGCGCGGGCCAGTCCGATCAGGCATATTGTCTAACCAATGGCGCTAGTTGCCACGAAAGTGAGACATCTTTGGGTCTTCAAAATATAAGCAGAAGAGCAGTCTTGCTTACGATACGTCAGCAAAATGAGTGGCTCCGAGGTAAATTAGCCTTGAATCCGGTCTAAACTCGGCCAAAACGCGTTTTGGGGGACTGTATTGTCCTCCAAAACTAGCACCATTGGTTATTTATGTTTTTTTTATGCAATGGCTGGCAAAATATGGTAACATACAATTGGGAAATTAATATATTAACCGCTCCCCACTGTT
>DAOUEM010000200.1:0-8602 GCA_034430555.1 Anaerolineae bacterium
TATCATTGATCATAAAAGCATAAGCAACCGCTAAAATATTAGCAATAGTCACCGCCACCAGCCGCAGGTCCAACGTCGGATCCGCCAACAAGGCCCCGAGCAGTGTCAACGGAATGGTAAATGGCACATATTCTTTCCAACGACTCAATCTCATCAGGCTGATAATCTGTTCCCCCACATGCGGCATTGTCTCTCTCCTGCAACATTGATTTCACCGATTACATAAACACATTCAGCACCCATTGGATGCGCCCCCACAGGTCGTTCTCGGGCCATTCTATCGTTTTTGCGTCATTTCACAACCTTTCCGCACCGGCCTGAGCGGCCTCGATTTTCCTTCGGCCTGCGATTCCTATACGCTTTTACCTCATCCCGGGTCTCGCTGTTGCAAAAACTGCTGCCGCGAGTATGATCGCGCTCATGAACACCACACTGTTACGCTGGCTGGTCATCGGGCTAATTGGCGGGAGCCTCACGGGCGCATGTCAGCTTTCCACCCCGCCGGCCACGGCCCCACCCCCTGCCCCCACGCCCACACCACTTGTACTGACCGGCCCCCTCACCACAACCCACACGCATCGCACAGCTTACCCGGCGGCTACTATCATCCCAAGCACACCGACCGACGAGCCAGCTTCCTGCGACGAATCGCCTACACTCGAGCAGGCGACAACCAGCTATGTGATTACGGCCGCGCTTGATTTTGCGACACACAGTGTAAACGTGACCCAGTTGATCAATTTCCAGAATGATACCGGCGAAGCGCTATCGGAACTGGTATTTTACGTGGCGGCCAATAAAGAACCGGGCATCTTCCGGCTGGAAGCGGTCGCGCTGACTGGTCAGTCTGAAGCACCGGTGGCGGTATTGGAGGGCGTGCGGCTGAGCGTGCCGCTGTCTGACGCGCTGCTGCCGGACTGCCGTCAAACGCTGGAATTCCAATATACCGTCTTCCCGCCGCGCATCGGCACCGGCTTCTTCCCCCGGCAGGGATACCTGGGGTACAGCGAGCGCCAGTTCAACCTGGGGCTGTGGACTCCCACCATCGCCGCCTACCAGGACGGCGCCTGGCTCACGCCGGCCCCGATCAACGTGGGGGAGCAAACCGTCACCCCGGCAGCCGACTACGAAGTCGCGCTGACGATAACCAATGCCCCGGGAAACGTGATCGTGGTCGGGCCAGGCCGCACCTGGCGCAGCGATGGCTCCTGGCACTTCTCGCTGGCGGCGTCGCGCGATTTCGTACTGAGCCTCAGCAGTGATTACTACCAGTATTCGACGAGCAGCGCCGACGGCGTGCAGGTCGAGCTGTACGTATTTGACGATGCGCTGCCGCCGGCAGACGCCGACTACGACGCCCCGGCCCACGCACTGGAGACCGCCGTCACCGCCCTCGAATTGTACACTGACCTGTATGGCCCGTATCCCTACGAACGGCTGCTCATCCTGGAAAGCGACTTCCCGGACGGCATGGAGTTCAGCGGGTTGGTTTTCGTAGGCGGCGAGTGGTTCCGCAGTTATCACGGCAGCCCGGCGGGCTACCTGACCCTTATCACAGCGCACGAGGTCTCCCACCAGTGGTGGTACAACATCGTGGCGAACGATCAAAGCGCTTCCCCCTGGCAGGACGAGGCGCTGGCAACCTACAGCGAATACGTGTACCTGGAAGAAAACTACCCGGACCTGACCGACTGGTGGTGGGATTTCCGGGTGAACGCTTACTCGCCGGAAGGCACCGTCGACTCGTCAGTGTACCGGTTCGAGAGCGTGCGCGCCTACATCAACGCCGTGTATTTGCAGGGCGCACGCCTGCTGCACGCGCTGCGCCAGGAGATGGGCGGTGAAGTTTTCTTTCAGTGGCTGCACGACTACGTCGCCGCCAAGCGCGGCCAGATCGCGACACCGGGCGACCTATGGGCCGCGCTGCCGCCCCAGGTGTTCACCCGCACGGAAGATATCCGCGCCACCTATTTCCGATTTCCAGCACCACACCCGTAATCGCCGCCGTCCGATTACGGCAGGCGGTAAGCCTTCTTCGCCAGGCCGTACGACACGTCGTGGGCCATGAGGGCCGCGTCGTCCATGTCGAGCAGGCCGCGGACCACCAGCCCGCCGATCCAGTTACAGGCGGCCCGCCGCCAGACGTCGTGCCGGGCCGGGATGGAAGGGAAAGCGCGCGTGTCGTCATTGAAGCCAGCCGTGTTGTACAGCCCTGCCGTCTCCATCACCTGGTCGAAGTAGCGGTTCATGCCGCTCAAACTGTCATAGAACCACCAGGGCGGCCCCAACTTCACCGCCGGGTAATGGCCGGCCAATGGGGCCAACTCGCGGGCGTAGGTCGTTTCGTCCAGGGTAAAGAGGATCAGCGCCAGGCGTGAATCCGTGCCGTAAGCGTTGAGCAGGGGTTTGAGGTTCCGGGTGAATTCCGAGGGGATGGGCATATCCGCGCCTTTGTCCCGCCCGAAACGCTCGAAGACCTGCCGGTTGTGGTTACGGTACGAGCCGACGTGAAGCTGCATGACCAGCCCATCTTCCACGCTCATCCGCGCCACCTCCATGAGCATGTGCCCGGTGAAACGTGTGGCATCTTCCGCCGTAGCTTCACCCTTAAGCGCTCGCCGGAAGATACCGTCAGCTTCCGCAGTGCTGAGCCGCCCGGTATAAGCCGTCAGAGCGGCATGGTCGGCAGCGACCGCGCCCATCTGCTTAAAGAATAGGCGCCGATCTTCTAAGGCCTGAATAAACGAGGCATAATCGGTCACGGTTATGCCACTGCGTGCGCTCAGCAGCTCAATATTGGCCGGCCAGCCTTCAGTATCGACGTTGACCACGGCATCGGGCCGGAAGGTCGGCAGAACCGTGCCCGACCAGCCCGACTCACGGATCGCCCGATGATGTTCCAGCGTATCGGTGGCAGCATCGGTGGTGGTCAGCACTTCGATGTTGAAGGAGTCAAACAAGGCGCGTGGCCGGAACTCGGGTTGTTCCAGGCAGGCGGCGATCCGGTCATAGATGGCCTGGGCCGTACCGCCGTTCAGCTTCTCAGTGATGCCAAAGATCGCGTCGAACTCGTGCGTCAGCCAGATCCCGGTGGGCGTCCCCCGGAAGAGGTAGAAGTGTTCGGCGAAGGTCTGCCAGATTTTGCGGTGATCCTGCTCGACCGGCGTGCCATCCTGCGCCGGCACCCCCAGGTCTTCCAGCGGGATGCCCTGCGAATACAACATCCGAAACACATAGTGATCGGGGATGATCAGCAGTTCGGTCGGCGTGCCAAACGAATACTCAGGATCGGCGAACATACGCGGATCGACGTGCCCATGCGGGCATAGCAGCGGCAAGTCCGCAATGGCGCCGTACAACTCCTGGGCGACCGCTTTCTGCCGCGCATCCGGGCTGAAATAACGATCCTCCGGTAAGGGCATCAGGTCACTCCTTTTCCACAAAGGGTTGGATGTGGCGGTCAAAGTGCCGCCTGAGCACCTGCTCGTAGGTCTCCAGGTTGGCCCGCAGAGCTTTCATGAAGGCTTCATGGTATTCATCTAACAGCGAGCCAAAAGTCACGTGCAGCACCTGTCGTGCGTCGAATTGGTCCAGCAGTTCCGGCAGGCGATCGTCCGGCAGGTCCTTTGGCACCCTGGCGACTTCCGCCGACACGTGGTAGGTGGCGCGGTCGCGGGGATAACAGGCCAGGGCAAAAGTGAGCATCGCGCGCATCAGCGCCGTTTCGTGCATGGCGATGACTCGCACGGCCTCCAGCCAGCTGGTGCCGGCGGTCTTGAGGTGGACGTAGGGATTGGCCTGGCGGGCGATGATGCCGTAAATGCTGAACTTATCCGAACCAGAGTGGATGCTCATCTTGTACGGGCCAAGCTCACGGGCGATGCGGGCATGAGCCGCGAAATCTTTCTCGAACACGCCGAGATCGCCGATATAATCGACTCCCTTCTCGAAACGCCCGACAAAACGCGGTGCCAGGCCATGAAACTCGATGCCCATCCGGCGCAGTTCGGAGGCCAAAAAGTAGTGCTCGGCGGGACTGGTAGGCACCTCGGTCTCGTCGACGGAGACCTCCAGATCGTAGGGCCTGCCGCCCATCTGCGCCGATATATGACGGGCCATGTGCACGGCATCGGCCAGGGCTACCCCATATTTGCAGGCCGCGCGAAGCACCATGCCGTCATCGATAGGGCCGGCGGGAGACTGCCCCCGGTAACGGCCAAGCATATCAGTGGGGCTGGATTCCAGCCGGTCCCAGGGCAGCGCCTCGTACTTGGTCCTCAGCGTGGATTGGTCATCGGCCTGGGCATCGTTGTCGACTCCATCGCCGGGGTCGAGCGTGAAACCCACGTAACCGGCGGTAATCGCCAGGTCGATGACGGACGTATTCTTCAGGTGATCGGCGTCGCAGCCGAAACCGTCGCGATAGTCGGCGGCAAAAACACCCCAGGTAGCATCATCCATCACATCCTGGGGGGACCGGCGCGTGCGCTCCATCTCGCGGATCGACTGCTGGGCGAAAACGGGAAACATATCACCGTCGCGCACCGCAGCGACATGACCGGGCGTTGCCAGGCCTAAGCGGTCGCCGCAGCCAACCGACTTTCGCAAACCCACGGTCGTCGGGGCCGTCCAGGGCAGCGCAGCCCGCAGTGAGCCGGCATTGGCGGCATCTAGGGGGCAAATCCATACATCACCTTGCTGCTCCCCATGAAAGCCCGCCGGCAAAGCACCGGTCACGCGCAACCTGGTTCCCTGGGGGGTGTTGATGAGCTCATAAGTCATCGGCATTCCTCACTTTTTCCGCCTGCACCGCACGTAACTACGACCGCCTAAGCCGGACGGGCCATGTGTTTCTTGACCACCGCGACCAGTTCATCCTGCGGCTGGCAGTTCTTAAACGCGAACGCTTGCAGCACTTCGTCGATCTCGGTTTCAGACAAATCCTTGAACAAGCGCGCGAAGGGAGCCTGCATCAAACCGCCGGCGTATCCGGCCAGCGCGGCCTGGGTCATATACCGATAGTTCTGCCGCGGCTTGATGGCTGGATCGCCGATCACTTCTTCCGCGTACCGCGCCAACGCCCCCAGCATTTCTTTCGCCGGCGTCGTCGGCAGCCAGCTCATCCAGAAGTCGGTGTTCAAACGCCGTTTGGCTTCCAAAAGGGGCTGGACAAGCCGCATGTAGGATGATTCCGGGTCAAGGTGCACCCACCCCATCACGCCGACATCCTTGTAAGTCCAGGTCGTCCAATGCGCGCCGTATCCTTCAAACACGTCGATGTAATCATCCAAGGCCCGCATCCGGTCCGGGATTTCCTCCGGCGGACCGTTATAAATCGAACCGAACTCGCCAACCCAGAGGGGGACGTTGTGCTGGCGGGTAAACTGAGTGCCTTCCTGCCGGGCAAACAGGGTTTCCTGCTCCTCGGAATCCCAGTAAGTGTTACCGATCCATCCGGGATACGGGCCAGGACCGAATCCCGCCCCGTTGTAATTGTGACTGCTGTAAGCCAGGTTTGGGGCAAAAGGCGCATCCAGCCCGGCAAACAGGTGGGAGAAGGCATCGCCTTCCAGCATGATAATGTGCGCCGCGTCGATGGTCCGGATCGCCTCGACCACGCGGCGGTAAACGGCGTTCAACAGCGCCCAACGGGGCTGCCGGTTGTCGTCAAATCGCCCGGTGCAGGCATCCGTCAGCGGCTCGTTCATGGCGTTGTAGGCGGCAATGGCCGGATTGCCCTTAAAGCGACGGGCGAATTCTTCCCACAGCGCCACAAAACGATCCTGGAAAATGGGCATCTGCCAGAACAAGGAAAGGCGGTTGGCATTATCGCAGTGCCAATCGTTATTCTGCCAACCTTGAACGGCGTGCAAATCGAGGATGGCATACAGGCCGTGTTTGGCGCACCACTGCACGGCACGCTCCAGGCGTTCAAAACCAGCCGCCAGGTACTCAAACGGCCGATCGTCACGCTCGAAGTGGCGGTAGTTGACGGACAGGCGCACTACCGTAGCCCCGCAGGCCTTCATGAAAGCAATGTCTTCTTCCGCCAGGAAATAGTCCAGCAAACGATCGAAAAAAAACTGCGCCTTCTCCGGGCCAAGCTCCCGGGCAAAGGTCGAGCGCAGCGTGTACTCCGCGCCCGGGTAACCATTGATGAAGTTTTCCATGTTCATCCAGCCGCCCACGCACGTGCCGCGCAACCGGACCGACTGGCCCAAAGAATCGACAATCCTGCCGTCCTTGATCTGCAGCATATCCATCGTGAATTCCACTCCTTTTGCTTCAGGAACCTTCATCCAGCGCTGATAATAAGCTTCCCCCTGGGCGATGTCTGGTAAAACCTAACATGTGAATGAAAAAGTGGTGCATTTTGTCACCGCCGGCTACCAACCGTCACAAACACCCAGACCATGCAGCATAATAATCACTTTTGAGGCATTGACGACTTTGTCGCCCGACCTTTCCGGCAGCGATTTACAAACGAAGGCTGGCACAGCGGCGTCAAACCGTTAAACGACGCGGGCGATACTGAATCGCTTCGGCCACGTGGGACACGTCGATTACCTCACTGTCGGCAAGATCGGCGATGGTCCGGCTGAGCTTGAGCACGCGGTGATAAGAGCGGGCGCTCATGTGCATCTGCCGTAGAGAGACCCGTATCAGGCTCTCTGCTTCCGGGGTGAGAATGCAATAACGACGAATGTCTCCTGGCCCCATGTCAGCATTGCAGAACAACTGGGGTTGTCCGGCAAACCGGGAGCGCTGCCGATCACGGGCTTGCTCGACGCGCGCGCGTATCGCCGCCGATGGCTCTCCCAGTGTCTTGTCAGTCAGCTTGTCGTAATCGACCTGGGGCACATCGGCGTGGATATCGATGCGATCCAGCAATGGGCCGGACATCCGCTGCTGATAACGGCGAATCTGCCCCGGCGAGCAGGTACATTCATGTGAAGGATCGCCATAGTATCCACATGGACAGGGATTCATAGCAGCCACCAGCATAAAATTGGCGGGGAAGGTCAGGCTGCCCTGCGCGCGACTGATGGTCACTTTTTTGTCTTCCAACGGCTGCCGTAGCACTTCGAGCGTGGCTGTTCCGAATTCGAGCACTTCATCCAGAAACAACACCCCTCTATTGGCATAACTGATCTCCCCCGGGTGCGGAATGGTGCCGCCGCCGACCAGCCCGGCCTGGCTGATGGAGTGATGCGGCGACCGGAAAGGGCGTGCCTGCACCAGCGGCACGTGATCTGGCATCAACAGATCGGCTACCGAATACACGCGGGTGACCTCCAACGCTTCCTCCAACGACATCCTGGGCAGGATGCCGGGCAAGGCGCGCGCCATCAGCGTTTTGCCAGAGCCCGGCGGACCGGACATCAGCACGTTATGACTGCCCGCGGCGGCGACCTCCAGGGCGCGTCTCACGTGCGCCTGCCCACGAATCTCGGCGAAGTCGGTCAATCCGTGCAGCAGCACTTCCTCATCGACAGGTGGCACCACTTCGCTGCGTCGAAAGGCCGGGATGACGCGTAACCCATAAAGATGTTCTACCAGGTGCCCAAGGGTAGGCACGGGGATCACCTCGATCTCAGGGATCAGTGCAGCTTCGGCGGCATCGGCTTCCGGCACGTAAATCGTCGTGAGGCTGTTCTCCCGGGCCGCATAGGCACAGGCCAGCACCCCACGCACGTGACGCAGTTCGCCATCCAACGAAAGTTCACCAACAAACATGGCGTCGTCAAGTGCTTCAAATGGCGCCTGATCGGTGGCAGCCAAAGCGCCAACCGCAATGGGGAGGTCGTAGGCCGGGCCATCCTTGTGGATGTCGGCGGGGGCAAGGTTGACGGTGTAGCGCTTCATGGGAAACTTGAGGCCGCTGTTTTTGATGGCCGCACGCACGCGCTCGCGGCTCTCGCGGATGGCCGAGCCGGGCAACCCCACGATGTTGAACGATGGCTGCCCGGCATGTGGAGAGTAATCCACTTCAACCGTGACCAGCACACCATCCAGCCCGACGACTGCGCACGATATTGCCTTTGCCAGCATCAACCGCTCCTAGCCCTACAGCTGCCACAAACCCATTGTAGCCCAGAACAGGCCAGGCAGCCCAAGCGCTGCTAAATACCTTCAAAGTTACATTATCATTGACGGCCGCCCTCGGGACGCGGGGGGCAGATGACCGCCAACGTCAGCGGATCAAGGCCTCGCGGCGACCGGACACACGATCCCGCAACTTGAGGCTGCCGTCTGCTCACCACGGCGGGCCTTACGGTGGTATAATCGCGTCATTGACCCACTCCACTTTGCGCACAATAGAGGTTTATCCGGCTTATGTCGCTGCCAGAACGCCCCTCTCCCGCAGGAAAACCGGTCTCGCTGTTTGTGACATGTATGGTCGATATGATATACCCCAAGACCGGCATGTCCGTCATCAAAATCCTGGAGCACCTGGGCATCCCGGTCGACTTCCCCACGGGGCAGACCTGCTGCGGACAACCAGGCTTCAATGCCGGCTATCGCCAGGAGGCCAGGCAGGTTGCCCGGCAGTTTTTACGCGCCTTTCAAGAGGCCGAAGTCATCGTCACGCCTTCTGGCT
>DAOUEM010000201.1:0-21146 GCA_034430555.1 Anaerolineae bacterium
TCGTCTCCGGCAGGCCGGTGGGGTGCATCCGCGACCCCGTCACGATGATCGAGCCTTCACGCACGCAGTTCTTCAGGCGGAACTCGGCCCTATCCATGCCAAGCTCTTCCGCGACGATGTCCATGATCTGCTCGATGCCCCAGTGAATCTCCGGCATGCCAAAGCCGCGCATCGGGCCGCCGACGGGATGATTGGTGTAGACGCAGTAGGAGTCGGCGTGCACGTTGGGAATCTCGTAGGGGCCGGTGGAGGAATAGCCGGTGGCGCGGGTCACGTTGACGCCGTACTCGGTGTAGGCGCCGGCATCCCAGTAATACTCGGTCTGCATCGCCAGCAATTTGCCATCTCCGGTCGCGCCGACTCTGGTCCTGGCGACCAACCCCTGCCGGACAAAGGCGCAGAAGAATTCTTCCTCCCGCGTCAGCCGCAGCTTGACCGGCCGACCGGGGACCTGCTGGGCCATCACCACGGCCAGCGCTTCCATAGAGACGCCCGCCTTACAGCCAAACCCACCGCCGACGTAAGGCGCGATAACGCGCATCTTGCTGTGCGAGATACCCAGCGTGCTGGCGATCAGGCTGCGCTGGGCGAACGGGGACTGGCTGCAGGTCCACAGCGTGATCTGCCCGCTGCGGTCCGCCTGGGCGACGGCGATATGCGGCTCGATGGGCACGTGCTGGATGTGCGGCACCCGGAAGGCGCGCTCCACGATCACATCACACGACGACCAGGCGCCATCCACGTCGCCCTTGCGAATCTTAAAATGATTGGAGATGTTGGTGCCCGGCTGCGGTAAAATGAAATCGGCGACGACGTACTCGCCCAGGTCCGGGTGCAGCAGCGGGGCATCGGGCTGAGCGCCGCGCACCGGGTCCAGGACCGGTTCCAGTACCTCGTACTCGACCGTGATCAGCTTGCAGGCAGCCTCGGCGATTTCCTCGCTGGCCGCCACCACCCCGGCCACCGGATCGCCGACGTAACGCACGCGATCCCGGCAGAAGATGTGGCGGTCCTTCAGGTACAGGCCGATGTAACCCGTCGTGTCCTCGCCGGTCACGACGGCTTTCACGCCGGGCATGGCCAGCGCCTGAGTCGTGTCGATATGTTTGATCAGGGCGTGCGGATGCGGGCTGCGCACCACACGGCCGTACAGCAGGTCAGGGCCAAACGGGAGATCGTCGGCGTACAGGGCCTCGCCGGTCACTTTTTCCAACGCATCCACCCGCCTGACGCTATCGCCTACCGGAGCCGTTACCTGTTTGGTGGGGTCCATGATCTGCCGTCTCCTATCTGGCCGCTTTGGCGCCTGCTTCAACCGCTTCGATGATGCGTACATAGCCGGTGCACCGGCAGAGATTGCCGCGCAGCGCGTCTTTGATCGCGTCCCGGTCGGGGTTGGGATTACGATCGAGCAGCGCTCGCGCCGACATCAACACACCCGGCGTGCAGAACCCACATTGGACGCCGCCGCGGTCTATCATCGCCTGCTGCAGCGGCCCTAGCCGGCCGTCCTGCATCAAACCCTCGACGGTGACGATGGCCGCGCCGTCCGCTTCGACGGCCAGCACCAGGCAGGCGTTGACCGGTTCGCCGTCCAGCAGGACCGTGCACGCGCCGCATTCGCCGGCGGAACAGCCGTCTTTGGTGCCGGTCAGCCCCAACTCCTCCCGCAGGAACTTGAGCAGGGTCATATGGGCAGGGACCGAGGCCGCTTCCGGCGTACCGTCGACGGTCAGCGAAATCTGGTGATGGCTCATGACCGGTTCTCCTTGTCCAGGCCGGCCCAGACTTCAGCCAGGGCGCGGCCCGTCAGATTGCAGACCATTGCTTTTCGATAGCGGGCCGACCCGCGCAGGTCGTCGATCGGGCGGGCAGCTTCGCGGGCTGCCTGAGCCGCCGCCGCCAGCGCTTCAGAGGTGATCGGCCCTTCGGCCAGCAGGGCTTCCGCCGCCGGCACCCGGATGGGCGTCGGCGCGACCGAGGCCAGCGCGATGCGGAAGCGGTAGCCGGACGCCGCCTGCACGTCGGGGTAACCCACCACCGCCACGCCGACGATCGCCAGGTCGCCGCCGGCATTACGCCCCAGCTTGAGGTAGCGCCCCACATAACCCTGCGGCGGGGCCGGGATGTCGATGCGCGTCAGGAATTCACCCGGTTCCAGGACATGTTGGCCCGGACCGGTAAAGAAGTCGGCGATGGGGATGGACCGCTCGCCATCCGGCCCCCAGGCGACCAGGGCCGCGTCGAGCACCAGAGCAGCGGGCGCGGTATCGGCGGCGGGCGAGGCGTTGCACAGGTTGCCGCCCATGGTGGCACGCGTCCTGAGCTGGTAGGAAGCCACCGCTTCAATGGCTTCCACCAGGACCGGATAGACGCGGCTGACATCCGGGTAGCGCGCGATGGCGTTCATGCTGACGGCAGCGCCGATCTGCAACCCGGCCTGCGGATCGAAACTGATGGCGCCCATGCCGGGCAGATGTTTGACATCGACCAGCACTTTGGGCGACAAAAGACCGTCACGCATCCGCACCAGCAGATCGGTGCCGCCCATGAACAGCCGGGCCTCGCCGGCGTGTTCGAGCAGCAGACGGGCGACTTCACCCGGCTCATCGGCGCGAACGTAATCGAAGGGAGGTAGTACCGGACTGGCTGTTTCCATAATCGCTGCTCCTGCGCGCTAAACTTGCGGCTGCTGGCAAACACAGTCCCCGAAGCGGGTGTGTGGCGAGGACTGCTTCTTCTCCATCAAAGCCTGGTAACGGTCGTCGTCCACAAAGGCCACGATACGAGCGATGCTGGCTTCGCCGTCCACGAATCGCCAGGGGAAACAGCCGATCTCCACCCGCTCGTTAAGCAGCAGGTCGATGTCACCGCCCAGGCATTCGGCGTGAATGATGCCGTGCGGGAACATCTCGATGTGCATCAACTGGTACTTGTCATCGGTGAAGACCTCGGCCAGACCCTGGCCGTACTTCTGCTGGAAGTGCGCTTCGGCTTCCTTGGCCTGGCGCGGCATCCACTGGCGAATGATGGTGTTCATGGGATGGTCGGCGCTGCCGCAGTCCACGCCCAGCCACTTGATCTTTTTGCGGATGCACCACTCGCCGAACTCGCGGTCCGGGCCGGGGTGCTTGACCATATAACGGATTTCGTCGGCGGTGGGCTGGTCCCAGCCGTAGCGATGATAACCCGTGTGGATGAGCAGGATATCGCCCTCGCGTACCTCGACCCGCTCCTCGACCATCTGCGAGGTGTAGATGTCGTAATCGCCGGCGGCGTCCGAGAGGTCCACGATCACGCCGGGGCCGTGCAGAAAGTCGAAGTCCAGGCTGGCGATGTCCTTGCCGGGCGTGTAAAAATGAATCTCGCCGTCAAGGTGCGTGCCCAGGTGATTGGAGTGCGTCACGATCTGGCCGTTGGCCCCGTTGGGCGCCAGGCGCTTAAAGTACTTGACTTGCAGCGGCTCGTAGGTCGGCCAGGGTGGGGTGCCGATGCCCAGTGGAATCGTAAGGTCGATAATCTTCATCCTCTGCTCCTTGGTTCAGACAAAATCCAAATATACGGCGATGCACCTGCGCTTTTCACCAGGCCTGCACGGCGGCAAAAGCCTCGGCGAAGCACGCTTGCGGAGCGCGCAGCACGCCCGCCCCCACCATGCCAATACCGGGCGTCTTATGGGCAATGCCGGTATTGAGCCGGGGCAGGATGCCGGTTTCCATCACCAGGCGCACGTCCAGGCCGAGCGGCGTCCCCCGGAATTCCAGCGCCGGGCAGGTGAAGTGCTCATGTTCGGTGAAACAGATTTCGTACATCTCACGTGTGGTGGCGATGGCGTCCTGGGCCGTGCCGCCCACGAATCCGGCGATGGCCGGGGCGGCGGCCATGGCGAAACCGCCGTAACCCGCCGTCTCCGTGATGGTGCTGTCGCCGATATCGGGGTTGGCATCATCGGCGGTGAAGCCGGGCAGGTACAGTCCTTCGACGATACCCGCCGGGGCGACAAACCAGCGATCCGGTTCGCCGGCCAGCCGGATGCCAAAATCGGTGCCGTTGCGCGCCATCACCGTAACGATGGTCGAGCCGGGGATGCCCTCCGCCGGTTCCAGCATGGCTTTGCCGGCGGGCATGGAGAGATTGAGGAAAAAGTGGTCGTTGCCGTCGATGAAGGTGAACACCTGGGCCAGGCGCTCCGGATCGCGGCAGGTGCGGGCCATGGCCGGAGCGAGCGCGCGCAGCAGCAGCGACGTGCCCGCCCGGTTGCGGTTGTGACATTCATCGCCCATGTGCAGCGCCTGCGCGATCAGGCTGCGCAGATCGATCGGGCCGGACAAAGCCACCGCGTCGGCCAGCGTCGGGTAGAGGACGTCGGCCATCCAGTGCAGGCGTTGGTACACTTCATCGCCGTAGGCGCCGTAGCGCAGCACCTGGCCCAGCCCTTCGTTGAGCGTGCAGTAGGCGCGGTTGCCAAACGCGGTATTCTCGATGATCCACACCGGCATCGATGGCGAGACGATGCCCGCCATCGGGCCGACGGCGTGGTGATGGTGGCACGGCGCGAAGGTGATGTCGCCGCTGGCGGCCAGCGCCGCCGCATCTTCCGGCGAGTCGGCCAACCCTTCATAGACCAGCGCGCCCATCACCGCGCCGCGAGTGGGGCCGCACATCCGGCCCCAGGTGATGGGGGGACCGGCGTGCAGGATCATGTGGTCCGTCATGCCGGGGATGACCTCGCGGGCGATGCCCAGCCCCACGATCATCGGGCTGCCGGCCATGATCCGCCGCACCGCTTCAGCGTTAGCCTCGTCGATGGCGGTCCCGTCGCCGGTGTGCGTCAGGCGCGGCACGCCGTCCGGTGGGGGCCGCCAGTCGACGTCCACCACCGGGATATCCTGCTGCCGGAGGCTCTCCGCAAACGAGGCCAGTCCCACGTTGACGACGGATATCGGCTGGCCGAAAAAGTGGCTAAGCCGGTCGGAAGACGAGCCCATAAGCGTTTTCTCCATGGATGACCCGCACCGGTTCCCAACTCGCGCTGAGCTTCATGCCATTTTTGACCGCGTCCTCCGGCACGTCCAGCAAACCCATGACCCGCACATCGTTGGCGAAAGCAACCACCCCCAGGATGCGTCCCCGCTCGTCAATGCCCCAGGGCAGTTGCTCGATCACCGTGTAAGTCAGCAGTTTGGCCTGGCCGGAAGGATGGATTTCCTCGAAGGCCCGCCCGCCGCAGTTCAGGCAGCGCAGGTGTTGAGGGAACATCACCTGGCCGCAGGCCGTACATTTGTAGGCCGTGATCTGTTTCATGATTCCCTCCTGAGGACCAGCGCGACAACGTTGTTGCCAAAACCGCCAAAGTTGAGGGCGAAGCCGGTCTGCGCGCCTTTGACCTGGCGTTCATCGGCCTGGCCGCGGAGCTGCATCACCAGTTCGACCGCCTGGGCCACGCCGGTCGCGCCCACAGGATGCCCTCTGGCCTTCAACCCGCCGGAGGGGTTGATGGGCAGGCTGCCGCCGATGCGCGTTTCCCCGGCGGCGACGGCCCTGGCACCCGCCCCTTTTTCGAAGAAGCCGACGTGCTCGCTCTCCGCGATCTCCAGGATGGTGAAGGCGTCGTGCAGTTCGGCCACGTTGACGTCGGCAGGCGTGCAGCCGGCCATGGCAAACGCCTTCTGCGCGGCGATGGTCACCGCCTTCAAATCGGTCGGGTCCTGCCGTTCGTGCAGCGCGTGGGTATCCGTCGCCTGCCCCACCCCGGCCACGGTCACGAACGGCCTGCCCAACGACTGGGCGATCTCGGTCGTGGTGAGCAGCACCGCCGCCGCGCCGTCGCTGACCGGGCAGCAGTCGTAGAGGTGCAGCGGATCGGCCACCACCGGGTTGTTGACCGTCGCATCGGGGTGCGTCAGGATACCTTCCAGGGTGATCTTCATCTGGATATGGGCGTTGGGGTTAAGCAGGCCGTTATCGTGGTTTTTGATGGCGACCTGGGCCAGATGCTGCCGCGTGATGCCATACTGCGCCATATACAGGCGCGCGAACATCCCGGCCAGCCCCGGCAGAGTCACGCCGTAGATATACTCGGCTTCCGGCTGGGCCATGCAGGAGACGATCTCGGTGGCCCGTGGGCCGGCTACGTCGCGCATTTTTTCCGCGCCGACCACCAGCACCACTTCCGCCAGGCCGCTGGCGATGGCCTGGTACCCATGTTTGATGGCCGAGCCGCCGGAGGCCGGACCATTTTCGATCCGCTCCGCGCCAGCCGGGAACAGCGCCAGCTTATCGACCAGCGCGCTCGCCACCGAAACCTGGTGATTAAACATTCCCGATGCCATGTTACCGACGTAAACCTCGTCGACCGGGCGGTCGCCCAGGCCGGCGTCGTCCATGGCCATCAGGCCGGTGGTCGCCATCATATCGACCAGCGAATCTTCATCCCGGCGTCCAAAAGGAATGATGCCGATGCCGACAATCGCCACTGCTTTCATCGCACCTGCCTCCTTTTCACGCCGAGGATTTTTTCGGTGATGTCCTGCTCGCTGGCAACGATGATCTCACGCTCCGCGACCGCCATCAACTCCGGCGGCACCGGGCGCTGTCCCGCCACCAGCCGGCTCTTGTGGGCGAAATAGTTATCGCGCTTGAGGGCATAGGGTGTGGCGCCGCCCAGCTCGTGCTGGCCGGGGCGTTTTTCCAGCTCATATTCGATCATCCACCGGCGGAAGCCGATGGGACTTTCCGCCGTGATCAGGACCTCGTCCTGCCCCAGGTATTCGATGTGATGCTCCATCTTGGCGGCGAACAGGTGCGCGCCGACGCGCAGGCCACGCTCAATCGCCAGCGTGTGCAAGCTGATGCCCGACTCAGGCGAGTACATGCGGCTGTTGACCATGCCGACCAGCAGACCGTCGATCTGGCCGACAATGCAGAACACGTCGCGGTAGCGATAGCGGTACCAGGCCAGCAGCTCGGCGTACAGCCGCGCGCCAACCACGTCGTAATAATCGCGCGGGATGTCCAACGTGGGCCTGACGGCGGGCAGCAGTTGGGGCACGTCATCCCGAAACACCTGCCGCACGACCATCTTGCTGCCAGTCGCCAGGGTGATAACCTTGGCCGGATAGGGCGGCATTTCACTATCCGGCGGTCTGAGGGTCGCCTCAAGTTCCATGTCCAGGGGCATAAACGACTCCTTTACCAGGGAAAAACCATCAACACAATCGTGGGCTGGTGATCAGCGGCGTCAGCAGGCGGGGCAGCCACGATAGAACAGATAAGTCCAACGGCTTGTTATTTCGTCCTGAAGTGCCGGGAGTCACCTCCTCGACCGAGCGGTTCAGGCCGGGTTCACCATCAAAGCGGCCAACTGCGACGCTTCGGCATTGCTCTCCAGCACGATCACGCCGGCGGCTTCCAGCGTCTTTTTCTGGGAAGCCAGGGGCTGCGGATCGTGGGCGGTACCGGTCAGGGCGGCGATCACCGTCAGCGCCCGCCCCTCGTCAGCGGCGCAGGCGTGCGCCTGCCGGATGGCCGGAGCTAAGGCACCGGCCGGGTCGGGATGCGCGCCATAGCCCAGCACGACATCAAGCTGAATCACAGCCACTGATGGATCACGCGCTTCCTGGAGCAGGCGGCGGATGCGCAGATCGTGGTCGATCATGGGATGAGGGCGGCCCACGGTGAACTCTTCCTCACCCAGGTCGATGGCGCAGTGCGCCCGGCTGTGGTTCGAATCGGGCAGCTTAAAGGCCGGCGTGAGCGGCGCATTCGACCATACCCCACCCACGACATCCTGCCACAGGCTCATCGCTTCTTCGCAGAGCGTGCCCCCGCTGAACAGGCCGCGCAGGTACTGCTGGCCGGGCTGGCGCTCCGGGATCGAAGCAGCGGCCAACGCCCGCAGCGTCTGGGCCTGTTCGGCCAGTATCGATTGGACCGCCGTCACCTCACCGCCCCGTACCAGCATCGCTGCCGCCAGCGCGGCTTCCTGCAAGGTCGAGGCCCAATACACATGCGGCGCGGACGCAGGAGCAGCCTGACCGGCCCCCATAAAGATGACGACCGCCGGTTTATCATGGGCGGCCAGCTGCGCCACCACCCGTTCGACGACGGCGGGCGACGGCAGCTTCGAGATGGCCACGATGACCCCCGTCGCCGGGTCGTTTTGCAAGGCCTGGAGGGCATGCAGCGTCATCAGGCCGCCGACCTCATCAGAGAGATCACGCCCGCCCACGCCGATTCCCTGGGTGATGCCCACCCCCTGCTTCGCCAACAGCGTGCTGACTTCCTGCAAGCCGGTGCCTGCGGCGGAGACAATACCGACCGGCCCGCGCGGCAGCACGTTGGCGAATCCCAGCGCCGCGCCGTTGATGATGGCCGTGCCGGCGCCGGGTCCCATCAACAGCAGGCCGTGGGCGACGGCGTACTCTTTGAGCGCGATCTCGTCCGCCAACGAGACATTATCACTGAACAACAGCACGTTCAAGCCATGACGCAGGGCGTCCCAGGCTTCGGCGGCGGCATAAGCGCCGGCCACCGATACCACGGCCAGGTTGGCGTCCCCGGCGGCGCGCACGGCGCTGCGCAGCGTACGCGGGCGGTGTGCGTCGGCGGCAGCAGAGGCCCCCGGACGCCGGGCCAGCAGCCCATCCAACTGAGCCAGGGCACCATCGAGGGCGGGCGGTTCGCCCTTGATCATCACGATCAGGTCACCAGCCGAGGCCGACTCCGCCTCGGGCGACAGGTCGCCGAGTTGTACCAGCAGCCTTTTATTGGCCTCGGTGCCCATGACCAGGGCAGCATCGTCGATGCCCGGCAGCGCCTGGAGGGTACGGGCAACCTGCATCAGCGAAATCGAGTCAAAATACTGGCTGGCCTTCACCGAAAAATGTACGGCCACGACATGCTCCCTGAGATACAAACCACAGCTTATCGACCGCGGCCCGACTGCGCGCACCTGGTACAGCCTGCCTAAGCAGCGCTGGGTAGTGTTACCAGGGTAAGCCAAGTCTGCGATCTTGACAAGCAGGCGTGCTGGCTCCGGCGTGTTTGGGAGCGCAGGCGCATCCAGACGATATCACCCGGCAGGGTCCTCGCCACCGCAAAAAACCGGGGGGGGGCATCGTGACCGTTCCCTTGATCAAAGCAGGCGACCGCCGGGGCCGCCTGCCAGGGTCCATCATCGTTGCCTTGCGTCCCTTACCGGTCGAAAAAAGCCGCCGGCAGATCGAGCTTGTGGGCGAAAGTCGGCCGGTAGCCGGTCGGACGGAATTCACCCAGGATACGCCCGTCTTGCTCGCCGGACTGTTCGAAGCGGAAGATGTCCTGCAATTCGATCACGTTGTTTTTGAGGGCCACTACTTCGCAAATGGAGACCAGCTTACGGCGGCCATCTTTTAACTGAAGCTGCATGGTGATGACGTCAATGGCCTTGGCGAGCCGGGCGCGTATCTGGAGCAGGGGCAGGTTGGTCGCCACCGTGCACATCATCTCCAGCCGTTCCAGCACGTCGTGCGGGCTGTCGGCATGGATGGTAAACATGCTGCCATCGTAACCGAGAGTCATCACCTTCAACATGTCCCAGGCCTCGCTGCCCTGCACCTCGCCGGTGATGATGCGGTCGGGGCGCATCCGCTGCGCGTTCAAAATCAGGTCGGTCATGGTGACAGCGCCCCTGCCGTCGGCGTCCGGGGGCCGGGATTCCATCGCCACCACGTGGGCATTACGTAGCTGCAGTTCGGCAGAGACTTCAGCGGTGACCACACGCTCGGTATCGGGGATAAACTCCGTCAGGGCGTTCATGACGGTGGTCTTGCCGGAAGACGTGCCGCCGCCGATCACCATGCCAAGCCGGGCCTGCACACAGGCGCGCAGGAAATCGACCTGCCGCTGGTCGACCGAGCCGTACTCGACAATCTGGTCCCAGCGCAGCCCAAACTGGCGGAACTTGCGGATGGTCAGGAGCGGGCCGGCGAGCGCGATGGGCGCAATCACGGCGTTAACGCGCGAGCCATCCGACAGGCGGGTTTCCACAATAGGCGAGCGGGCATCGAGGGCCAGGCCGAGGGGATCGGTGATGCAGCGGATGACGTTTAGAATGTGATCCTCGCTCTCGAACTGCACATCGGTCCTGGCAAGCTGCCCCTCCCGCATGACAAAAACGCCCGTCGTCCCGTTGACCATGATCTCGGTGACGGCAGGGTCGGCCAACAGCGGTTCCAGCGGGCCTAAATCGGGCTGAGTCAGGGTCCTGTCTGTCATTATTGTTCACTCCTTAAACCAGTCACGTCAGATATTTACAGTGTGCCCAACTCCGGCGTCGTTCACGATGCCTCTTGTGGCAGTCACGAGATGTCCGTTTGGGCAGGTGGGCGGCGCCCGACCCACCCCTGTCGCAGGGCGTAAATGGCGGCTTCCGTCCGCGTGCCGACGCCTAACTTGCTGTAAATGTTATCCAGGTGGAACTTGACGGTGCGCGGGCGGACATCCAACGCCAGGGCGATCGCTCTGTTGGTCAGGCCTTCCGCCAGCAGACCGATCACCTCTCTTTCGCGGTCGGTGAGCTGAGCCGATGCTTGCCACTCAAATACGATGGACACGACCAGGCCGCCTGACTGGCCCTTCGCCAGGGTCATAAGCCCGCCCAGCGCGGCGATACGCTGCCGCGCCGCCCGTAGGATGTCGCCATCCGACCGGATGTCCTCATCCGGCGGCAGGCCGCTATCGGTCAGGGTATAGGCGATGCCGTTCTCGGTGCGGGCCAGGTGAATGCTGATCTGCGAGGCGCGCCCCCGGGTAATGGCCCGCTCGACGGCATCCTGAGTCGTGCGAAAGAGCGCCAGTTCCAGGTGCGGCGGCAAGCGACGGACCAGGTGGGCCAGGGACAGGGTGATGTTCACGCCGCTGCTGCGCCGCTGCTGGCTGGCATAGGCTTCCAGCGCCGGCTCGAGTCCCAGCGTTTCCAGCGCGGTGGGGTTGAGGCTGGTTTCCAGGTCGTGGGCCGATTGGTGTAATTGGCGGACCAGGGTCGCCAGCACCGAAAAGGCCATCTGGGATTGGGCGGGTGCGGCCTGCTGGTAAACGTTAAGCTGGGCCAACAGCAAGTTAATCTGGCCGATCAATGTCTCCTGCAAGCGTTGGGCCAGGCGGCGGCGTTCGGCTTCCAGCGCGTCGCCGACGGCCTGCTGCACGGCGTAGTCCATCCATTGAGAGTCGTTATCCGACTGCTTGGGAGGCATTTTTATCGGTCACTTTCCCACTTGTTGCTTTCATTGTGGGATAAAGTGGGTGTTCTGCCAAGTACCGTTCAGGCAGCCTGGGCCTGCCCGAATGGACAGGGCAGACCGGAACGGCCAATCGCTTGCCCGTAAAAAAAGACCGGGGTCCCACCTCCCCGGCAGGGAGGCGAAACCCCGGCAGCAGCGCCCGGCCGTCTAGAGGCCCAGGTCCCGGCGTTGGAAGATCGGCAGCGAGAGCACGATCATCACCACCGCCGCCGCGGTCAGTATCAGGAAGCCGTCCCAATCGACGCCGTTGTTGAGCATACTCGCGCCGTTGTAGTAGTGGAAGATCGAGGCGTAACGCAGGCTGCTCAGCTGCTCGTCCGCCAGAGACGATGTCCAGCGTATTGACCATCTTGAGCAGCACCGCCGGGTGCCGGTAGATCACGCCGGTCACCAGCACGCCCAGGAAAACCTTTTCGGTCAGGCCGGCCAGGTAACCGAGCGTGGTGTACGACTCCAGCATGGGGTCGCTGTAGGCTTCCTCAAAAAGACCTTTGATCTGGTAATAATGATCCATCACCCACAAACTGTGGAATCCGGCCCCTTCCGCCGCCACGGCGATATCCTTGAGCGTGGGGCGGATCGCCGCCGTGCCACCGGGGTACTTGAACGATGGGATTTGTAAGCCGATGTGCATGGGGATACTCCTTGTAGGTGTCGGTACGCCTATGATAACGCTGGCCGGGCAGAACCGGCAGCCCATCCTCACCGGCTGCGGTTGATGGCATCCCGCAGCGACCGGGCGGCATCCGCCGGGTTTTCGGCGAAGATGATCCCGCGCGAGACGCTGACGATCAGCCCCCGTCCCTGCGTATTCATCCCGGCGCGCACGGCTTCCTCCACGCTGCCGCCCTGCGTCCCAATCCCCGGGACGAGCAGGTTCATATCGCCCACCAGCGCGCGGATGGCGCGCAGCTCGTCGGGGTAGGTCGCCCCGGCCACGAGCATACAGTTGCCGTTCACGTTCCACGCCTCGCGGACGCGCTCCGCCACCACCTGCCACAGCGGGCGGCCATCGACCAGCAAGTCCTGCAGTTCGCCGGCCCCCGGATTCGAGGTACGGCACAGGATGATACAGGCCTTATCCTGCCGGACCAGGAAGGGCGCCAGCGCTTCCCCGCCCAGGTACGGGTTGACGGTCACCGCGTCGAAGCCGAGCCGGTCGAAGATGGCCGTGACGTAACCTTCGTTGGTGGAGCCGATGTCAGCCCGCTTGGCATCGCAGATGGTCACGATATCGGGGTGATGGTCGCGCAGGTAAGCCATCGTCTGGGTCAGGGCGGACAGCCCCGCCTCACCCCGGGCTTCGTAAAAGGCGATGTTGGGCTTGTAGGCGCTCACGAAGGGAAACGTCTGCTCGATGATCCAGCGGTTAAAGGTAAACTGCGGGGAATCCGCCGCCTGAAAGCGCTCCGGCAGGCGGTCGTAGCGGCTGTCCAGGCCGACGCACAGCAGCGAGTTCACCTGGCGTGCCCGGTGGTCGTACTTCTCGGCGATCAGGGTCATGGCGGCTAATCCTCCAGCCAATGATAGGGGTCGCGCAGCCAGGCATTCACCAGGTCGAACGTTTCCCGGTCGAACAGGCCACGCCGGCTGGCCTCGGCCACGATATCCTGGAAAGACGTCAGGCGGTGCAGGGTCACGCCTGCCTCGACGAAAGCCCGGTCGGCCTCCGGGAAGCCGTAGCCGGTGATGCACAGGCAGTCGCTGACGGCGGCACCCTCAGCGCGCAGGGCCTCCACGCCGGCCAGACTGCTGCCGCCGGTAGTGACCAGGTCTTCGATCAGCAGGACGCGCCTGCCGTCGACCGGGCCGCCTTCGATCTGGCTGCGGGTGCCGTGCCCTTTGGCCTCTTTACGCACGAACACCGACGGCCTTTCCAGCAGATAGGCCAGGGCCGAACTATGGGGGATGCCCGCCGCGGCCACCCCGGCAATCACATCGCAGGTGATGCTTTCGGCGGCGATCAACGCCTGGAAACCCTCGATCACGGCCCGCCACTGCGCCGGCCAGAAGATCAGGCGGCGGTTATCCACATATACCGGGGACCTGATGCCCGACTTGAACGTGATCGGTTCATGTGGGGTGAATACCACGGCCTCGATGTCCAGCAAGACCCGCGCCACGCGTTCCGGCAAACTGTCAGCCGGCTGAGTCATGAGTCATCGCCCCTTTTTCATCAAGGATCACGGCAGCGGCCAGCGGTCCCCGGTAGACCAGCGCCGTCCAGTACTGGAAGGCGATAGCCCCGGCAGCACGAAAATCAAAACAGGTGGCCCCATCCAACACACCGCCGCAGCCGACGACATCCAGGCGGCAGCCTCGTGCCCGGATTTCCCCGGCCAGCAGGGCGGCGGCATTCACGGCAGTGGCATGGAGTTTACCGCCGCCGGCCCCAGCCTGCACCGCCGGATCGTCGGGGGTGGGCAGCGGCAGGGTATTGGTAGCGATCACCGCCGCCACGCCGACATCGGCCAGCACGCGCGCCAGGCCCCGGTACCGCTCGGCCGCCAGCTCCGGGCCGAGCTTGACCCACAGCGGGACGGCGCGCCCCACGCGATCGGCCATCATGCCCAGGTAACGAACCGCCGCGCCGCATAGACGGGCCGCCTGTTCGCCGGTCTGGTAGCCGTGCGGATCGTCCTCGGTATTGGGACAGCTCAGGTTGAGGGTGAACCAGGCCGGGACCACGCCGCGCTCCAGGAAAACGGCCAACGATTCGCGGATTTCGACCTCCTGTTGGTCCAGGGCTTCCACGCCGGGGCTGACGGCGATATTGATGCCAAATAACGCGGGCAGGTCGTCCCGGCGATCCGCCAGGAAAACGGCCGCCGCCAGCGCGCCAGGGTTGCGCAGCCCGATCCGGTTCTGGGTAGTGCGGGTGGCCGTGTCACGCCAGACGACGGTCCCGCTGTTGCCCAGGCGGGGCCAGCGCGTGAACGAGCCGAATTCCACCGGGCCGACCAGGCAAGGCAGGCAGCGCCAGCCCGGCATGATGTTGAGGCCATCCGCAGCCGCCTGTAACGCAGCCGCTTCCGAGTCGAAACCGTCGCCCTTGACCAGGCCGGCGGCCAGAATCAGCGGGGAGGGCAGGGTCACGCCGCCGACGGTCACCGGCTGCGGGCGAAAGGCAGCACGATGGATGATCCCCAGCAGCGCCAGCAGCCAGCGCTGCCCATCCGCCCAGCGCAGCCAGCGTAACAACCGGGCGTGGGCCTTCATGGCCGGGCCGCGAAAGATCAGCGGGCGCAGCAGACCAGCATACAGGACATCGTAAGCCCGTAGCAATACGGCCCGTAGGAATACGGCACGTATCACCCGGACCCACCCCCGGCTTCGAACAGGTTCATGCCGGAACCCGACGCGGCCAGCACCCGCTCGCCATCATAAACCCGGCGCCCACGAATCCACACCTCGCGGACCCGGCCGGTCACCCTCATCCCCTCGAAGGGCGACCAGCCGCACAACGTGCGCAAGTTCTCCCGCCGGATTTCATAGGTGGCGTCCAGGTCCACCACGGTACAGGTATCCGCGTCCGGCTGTACGCCCATGACTCGCTGCGGCCCGGTCGCCACCAGCGCGACCAGGCGGTCGGCGGTGAGGCGTCCCTGGCGCAAGGCGGTGCACAACAGCGGCAGCGTCGTCTCCAGGCCCGGCACCCCGAACGGCGGGCTGTCCGATTCCTTCTCGGCCAGGGTGTGCGGCGCATGGTCCGATTCGACCACATCGACTACCCCGTCGTCGAGGGCCGCCCACAGCGCCTCGACATCGGCCCTGGTCTTGAGCTCCGGTTTCATGCGACCCCACGGGCCTAAGGTCGACCCGTCCGCTTCGGTTAAATAGAGGTGATGCGGAGTCACCCCGACGCTGACCGGCAGCCCTTCCGCTTTGGCCGCCCGCAGATAGCCGATCTCCTCCGCCGTGCTGATGTGACAGAAGTGCGTGCGCTTGCGATGCCGCCGCACCAACGCCAGGAAGTCGGCCACCGTCGGCCCCTCGGCGTGTACGGCGATCGGACGAGAGTCCGGCCAGCGCGCCACGTGCCGCTCGCGCGACGCCTGGTCCGCGATGAGCAGGGTCCCGGTGGTGGCGTTATTGTAGATTTTTAAGCCGCAGACATGGGCAGCCGCCGCCGCATAGTGGGCGGTATTGTCGGCCTGGCTGGCCCCGAAGTACAGGCCCCAGTCGCATACGGCCCCCGCGCCGATAGCCGCCAGCTTGGTCGCCAGCGCCGGGCCGTCGATGGTATTGGGCGGCGTATTGGGCATGTCACAGACCGCCCAGTAACCGCCCGCCAGGGCTGCCGCCGTCTCGCTGGCGAAGGTGGCCTTGTGCGCCCAGTCCAGATCACGCAGGTGGACGTGCGGATCGAGCATGCCGGGGATGGTGAGGGTCCGCGCCATCGCTTATCCGCTCCTTAAACCCATAATCCGCCGAGCACCTTCGCCAGCAGCGCCATACGCACGAACATGCCGTTTTCCATCTGCTGGAAGTAAACGGCGCGCGGATCGGCGTCGAGCTTATCGTGGTCATCCGGGGTGCCCATCTCGCCCTTGCGCGGCAGGGGGTGCATCAGGATGGCGCTGTCTTTGGCCTGGGCCAGCACCGGCGGCGTCATGATGAAGCGGTCCTTGATGGCGTCGTAATCGGCGGGATCATCAAAGCGCTCTTCCTGCACGCGGGTCCAGTAGATCACGTCGCTGCGGTCCAGGACATTGGCCAGGTCATCGGTCTGGACCACGCGAATACCCCTGCCCTCAATAAAACGGACGATGGAGTCGGGCATCGGCAGGGAAGACGGCGCGACGAGGTTTAAGGTCGTATCCTGCGCCTCGTAGAGCGCGATCAGCTTGGCGAGTGAATGCACGGTGCGGCCGTTTTTGAGGTCACCCACCACCGTGATGTTCAGCCCGTCGATACGCCCCTTCTGGTCAAAAATGGTGAAGCTGTCCAGCAGCGCCTGGGTCGGGTGCTCGCCGATGCCATCGCCGCCGCTGATGATCACCGGCCGGCGAGTGATCTGCTGGCGCAGCAGGTCGAGGTAGTGGGCCGCTTCGTAAGAAGAGCCGACCTCCGGGTGACGCAGCACGATCACGTCCGAGTAGCAGCCGACGGCACGCACGGTGTCCGCCAGGTTCTCACCCTTGTAAACCGAGGAGAAGCGGACGCCGTTGCTGGCCGCGACAACTTCACCGCCCAGGTGCCGCATCGCCGCCTGGAAGGACAGGTCGGTGCGCGTGCTGGCTTCATAAAAGAGCGTCGCCATCAGGCTCCCGGCGCACAACTGGAGCAAACCCCGGTCATGCTGCCGCATGCGCCTCCGGATGGAAGCCGTGGCATCAAATAGAGTATGCAAATCGTTCCGGCCAAACTGCTCCACCGAAATAATGTGCTTCTGGGTGAAGTCGCCGTCGATCCGGGGCGGCGCGTAAGTTTCGACGAACCGCCGGGACTGGCGCAAATCGGCGTGTTGTAAGGTCTCGGGTTGCATGGGTTGCCCTCCCATAAAAAAACCACCTCGAGGGTGGTTACGTTCGACTGACGAATAACGGATCACTGAGTCGGGAAGCGGGGCTGGCCACTCGCGCAGCCTGTTGCCGCGGCAAACGATCCAGCGGAGAAGCCACGGCTGTGGCTCCGCCGCGCCAACATCCTGTCTGGGTTATACCCTGGCACACGACAAACACAATACGGAAGCACCCCACTCCAAACCCGGCAGCATGATTCGGGAGTCTTCAGGAAGAAGACCATCAAACAGGAGGCATTACGTCCGGCGGCACAAAAAAACCAGAGCGCAGGCCCTGGAACCGCACTTTACCCTGAATTACGGCTCCGGTCAAGGTGCATTTTGCAGCCGTCGACGGCGCCAATCGCCAGCCAGATTCCGCCGGATGACCCGCCGGCTGCTGCTGATTGTTTTTGTGTTCCGGCCACGGCGGCGGTAAGGTTAGGACCGTACCAAGGTTATCCCCGTCGTTAACTGAGGAGCGCCCATCATGGCTGGACCACAGGATGGTTATTGGCCGCCGCTGTCTCGCGTGGAAGTGATCAAAGCCGTGGAGCGACAACGCCCGGCGCGTATCCCGCTGGTGCGGGCCAAGTGGTGGGGGGAAGGTCTGATCGAGCAGTATGGCGAGCGCCTGCAGGCCTTCGACCGCTACCCGGAAGACGTGGTGCAACTATGGATCGAACCGATCCGGTTTGAAGAGATGGGGCTTTCCTGGGAATTTGATGCGGAAGGCTCGCATGATTCACGCTGCGTCATCGACGACTGGGCCAGGCTAGACGAGTTCATCGAGAAACTGCCGGACCCGTGGTCCGATCCCCAGTTTGAGGCGCTGATCGCCCAGGCGGAAGAGGCGCGGGCGCAGGACCGGTATATTCTGTTTAGCTGGTGGCGGCTGTTTTTTGAGCGACCGTGGGGCATCCGCGGTATGACCAACCTGTTGATGGACTACCACATTTACCCGGAGCACATTCATCGCCTGCACGATGCGTTATGTACCCTGTATGGCCAATACCTGGCACGCGCCGTACGTGATCTCCAGCCGGACGGATTCTGGACCAGCGACGACCTGGGTCACCAGAAACAGCTCTTTATGAGCCCGGATACCTTCCGGGCGCTGATCAAACCCTACTACCGGCGCATCGGCGCGATAACCCGGCAGTACGGCCTGCACTGGTGGCTGCACTCATGCGGCAACAACACGGAAATCCTGGAGGACCTGATCGAGGTTGGCGTGAACGTGTTCCACCCGGTGCAAAAGCACACCATGGATGAGGTCACCGTGGCCCGCGACTACGGCGACCGAATGGTCTTCCTGGTGGGGCTGGACGTCCAGCATGTCCTGCAGGAAAAAGACCCTGACGGCATCCGAAACGAGTTGCGCTTCCTGGTCGATATCTTCGACCGGCCCGACGGGGGCATGTGCATTGCGGCGGGCAACGGGATCGTCAGTGGGACGCCGTTCGAGAATATCGAAGCTTTCCTGGACGAGGCAGTGCGTTATGGCAGCGCGCACCGGGCGCAGTTCGCCGCGGGCGTATAACGCCGGTCAGCCGGTCGTTTTCCGGCGCGTCAGACGGCGCCCACCCCGCGCCAGTGCCATGATCACCGGGCCAAACACCCGCCGCCCTACCCGCACGAGTCCACCCAGGGCGCGTGCTGCCAACTCCGGACGGCGGGGCGGGATCAAGGCAAAAGGCTCCAGGTGATGGGCCGCCAGCACGGCGTTGGCCGCCGTTATACCGGTCACCGTACAGCGTTCCATCCACAGCGATGGGGAGGGATGGCCGATCCAGTCACCGCAGGCCAGGAGGCCGGGCCACGGGGTCTCCACGTGCAGGCTGTCCGCCGTGGGCACCAGGAACTGGGTCTGCGTCCGGCCGTTGCGCCGGATGGCCCCGTGCACGAAATGTCCGCGCAGCCGGGGGAAGGCGCGCTGTACTTCGCCCACCGCCGTGACGAGCAAAACCTGATCAGGTCGATCCAGCACTTCATCGGTGGCGTAAAAATGGACCTCGATGGCGCTACCGCCGGTCACCGCGTGCCATTCGAAGAACTCGTCGTGCAGGCGATGCAGCCAGAAGAAGTTGTCGATGGCAAAGTCGCCGGTGAACATGCCGCCCGGCGAACCGTCGCGGGGCGCAGCAGCAAACCACAGGCGCGCCGTGGCATTGCGCAGCGCCGACGGGAACTTGAGACCGGCAGCGAGGTCGGCGGTGTCCTGACCGGCCATCAGGATGTGCTGCGCCGCCGGGGGGTCCACGGCCAGGATCACGTGGCGCGCTTCCAGGCTTCGTTTACCCCCACGCCGCGCATCTTCGACGCGCACCCGCCAATTGTCGCCAGACCGGGTCAGCGATTCCACCCGCAGGCCGGGCATGAACAAACCATCCAGGGCTTCGACCTGCGCGATCAGGGGTTCGATCACGCAGTCGTGGGCATTGGCGGGCAGGTAGCCGAGCGACCAGGTGTCACGGCGCAGCAGCGTATAAAAGCGAATGGCCGCCACAAACGCGCCCAACGTGATCGCTTCCGAGGGCGCGGCCAGCAGGCTGTGGCCCAGGCCGCGAAATGTCGCCTTGAGGTTGGGCGTCCAGCCTTTGAAGTAGTCGTCCATCATCAGGCCGTTTAGCGGGATGCCTTCAGCGATGGGGTCGACGCCGACGGTGAGTAAGATGCTCACCAAAAAACCGGGCAATGACAACAGGTCGAACACGTTGAGCGTGGTCCAGAAGCGCGGGCGTAACAAAAGCTGCAAATAATGGAACGGCGCGGGCAGCCAGGTATTTCGCACCGCCGTGCCGGCTTCAAAAGCCCGGACCCGGTTGCCCCAGCGGTTGATCCATTCCTCACCCGGCGAGTCGTGCAGCGTGATCGCCAGGAATCGATCGAACATGGCGCGCATGTTATCATAACCGCCCCACAGGGCATGGGCGCTGTGCTCCGTGCGAAAGGACCACGTGCGCCCGTCGTATGTAAAAGTATCCGGGTCGCCGCCGGATAAGCGCCCGCCCGGCCATGCCCCGTCGGCCTCGACCAGGAGCGGCGGCACACCACCCGCCGCCAGGTGGATGGCCGCGCTCAAACCCGCCAGGCCGGCGCCAATCACCACCACCGGGAATACGTCGTCATGAACGTCAGCAGCCAAGGTCTCACTCTTTTCCTGAGGAACTACACAGAAGCAGGGCCGGTCTCGCCGGGCCGGTTATAGTCGCGCAGCACCCGCCCGGTACTCAAGCGCATGTCAAGTCTGGTGCGGAAGGCTTCACGCAGCGCCAGGTCGGCACCTGCCAGCGGCCCACCACTGACGACCAGGTCCGGCATACCCATCCGGGCGATCTGAACCCAGCCCAGCACGCCAAAAATGGCCTGCGTCAGGCAGTTGACGGCATAGGTGGGCGAGTCGATGGTGGCATCTGCCGCCAGGATACACTTATGATTAAAGACTTCGACGCGGCGGTAGCGGGGCAGCCGCATCGCCCGACGCAGCGTGTCCCCGGCCTGAAAAACCAGCGTCGCCGACCGCCCGTCGAAACCCAGCCAGTCCATCAGGGCGCGCACCAGACGCGGCTCGTCGGCGGCCTCAAGCGCCTCCCAATGTAAGGATAAGTGCGCGTCCCCATCAACGCTCAGCGACACCGCGCGCGGCGCAAAGACCGTCCGGCCCAGGCGCTTGGGGAACCCGTAAATCTCCCGGCCGAGCAGGATCGGCTCCCAGGTGGAGGGATAGATGTACGGCGCGTAGAGGCCCACCTGGCGCCCGTATCGCACCGGCACGAAGCAGGTCGTCTCGGTGTAGGCGAAACGCGCCGCCGGATCGTGCTCTGGGTATGCCTGGGGAAAATCTGCCAGGGCCAGCAGCAGGGAATCACGCCGGCGGCCGGGCCGCCGGACCAGCCGCAGTCCCTCCGGCAAAGTGGGCCGCACGAAGTCGAGATCGGCCTCACAAAAGGCAAAAAAAAGCGTTACATCTTCAAAGATAAAAGGACCGGGCACAAGAGTCGCGCCGGCGTTTTGATAGTGGAGCGGGGCTTCCAGCGCGTCAACCCGGGCCTGTGCCGTCTGTAAAGCCAGCGCCAGGTGACGGCGCGCAGCGGCGGCAAACGGTTCGACCGCCCATAACTCGGCCACCTCCCAGGCCAGCAGAACGGCATCGTCGGCCACGGTGACCTTCACCGCGTGAGGCAGTCCTCCTAAGGTAGCGTCGAGGTCCAGCAGCACGCCGGGATGGCCCTCACCAGACGGCTGCCCTTCCCGGCTGATCGCACATCGCCCGGCCACGATCAGGAACAACTGCAGAACCGGGTCGCCTTCATAAAACAACACCTCGCCGGCAGCGATCCGCTGCTCATGGGCCAGGG
>DAOUEM010000202.1:0-24201 GCA_034430555.1 Anaerolineae bacterium
GCCGAGGCGCTCGGCGGCCTGGGGTTGTACAGGTTTTATATCATCCCAAATGTCTTGAAGTGCCACACCAGGCATCTCATCTAGATAGCGCTTGTAGCTCGGCATTCCAGATTTTGCATAATGGAGTCGCCCATCTTCCTCAAAGGCTCTCATATTTTCTCTAGAATAGGCCCAGTAACGGTTTTTGTAAGGCCCTACTCCTTTATATTCGTAACCTGTTTTTGGATTCAAGTATTCATCATCAAGGTCGGCTATCCATTGACCATCCGATCCCATACGTTTAACCCGCCATTCGTACTCTGTATCACCACCTGGTTTTGCTGCTGTAAGGTCGGAAAGTCGAAACTTTCGTCTGTCAAAATCGATGTGCCTGTAAAAACTATCTATGTACTCCTGATCATAAGGTGTATATTGCTCATTCCATATCCACTCGTTGCTCTTGGTATAGAACAAAATCACGTCATGTATACGCCCCGCCTGTTTTGATCCTTGTCTTGTGTCGCTATGTGCCGATGTCCGCTTCCAGATGAACTCATTACGGAAGCCGTCTGCTCCAAAAATCGCGTCCAGCACCACCTTCAAGTAGTGGCTGGCCGTGGGATCACAGTGCAGGTACAGGCTGCCCGTCGGCTTGAGCACGCGGTGCAGTTCCACCAGCCGGGCGGTCATCATCACCAGGTAGGCCATCATCTGGTTGTTGCCGATCAATTTGCGCAGGGCGTCCATGGCCGTCGAGACCGTGTCCGGCACGTCGTGGCCGGTGACCAGGTAGTGCCAGGTCTCCTCGGCGGTGCGGCCCCAGTGCCAGGTGTCCTCGAAGGCGGTGATCTGGGCGTCGCTGTCCACGCCGCTCTCGTCCTGAAAGAGCACGTTGTAGCTGCGGTTGCTGTTGAAGGGCGGGTCCAGGTAGATCAGGTCCACCGATTCGGTGGGCACGTAGTCGCGCAGGATGTCCAGGTTATCGCCGTAAAACAGGGTATTGTCCTTGATGGGCTGGGGAGACATGACTCGCACCTCTCTATCCGCCGTCGCGTCCCTCCATTATACCGCCGTCAGGGCAGGATGTTAATAGCACATCCGTCCGGCGATAGACCGCGATCAGGTGGCACATGCGTGGCAGGCGCGCCTGCTCTTGGCACACGCGTGTCCCATGCATGGCACACGCGCCATCGCATGGCAGGCGGCCCGGGTTGGTGTTATCATTGCCCCCGTATTCAATTCGACCACATCCGCAGGGTGAGGACGCCATGCTCAAAGATACCTATGCCGACCGGATCGCGGCCATCTTCGCCAGGTACCCCGACAGGCGCTCGGCGGTGATGCCGCTGCTCTACCTGGCCCAGGAAGCCTACGGGCATATCACGCCGGACTCCTTCGACGAGATCGGGGCCATGATCGGCGTGGACCCGACCCAGGTCCGGTCGATTGCCGGCTTTTACACCATGTTCCGCGAGGAGCCGAAGGGTAAGTACTGGCTCCAGGTCTGCACGGACCTGCCCTGCGCGCTGCGCGGCGCGGACCAGTTCTACCAGGAACTGCTGGACGAGCTGGGCATCGCCGACGGCGGCACCACCGAAGACGGCATGTTCACCGTCGAGCACGTGATGTGCCTGGCCGCCTGCGACAAAGCCCCCATGCTCCAGTGCAACTTCCACTACCACGAGAACCTGGACATGGACCTGATGCGCGAGCTGATCCGGGGGTGGTACGCCGAGGCCGGCCTGGAGCCGCCCGTCAAAGAGACCGCGCCGGACAACGGAGACGCCGTGGCTGACAAAGACGCCGCGGCAGAAAACGGAGACTCCGCGGAGTCCGCAGCCGCTGTCGACGCGGAAGCCCAATAATCCGCCTTCGCTGCTAACGGCGTCGCCGACGTGCCACCCAACCAGGAGGGCGCCGGGCCGGGCGTAGGCGCCCGCGTTTTTTTCCGATAACCATGATCATCACCCGTTTCCTGACCGCCGCCGATTACGAAACCGTTCACGCGCTGTGGACCGCCGCCGGGCTGCACATCCGACCGGTGGGCCGCGACGGGCGCGAGGCCTTCGCCGCCCAGATCGAATCCGGCTGCCAGGTGGTGATCGGCCTGGAGGACGCCGACCGGCCGGTCGGCGACGGACGGTCGAGCCGCGACCGCCTGGTCGGCGTGGTGCTGGCCACCAGCGACAGCCGCCGCGGCTGGATCAACCGGCTGGCGGTGCACCCCGACTACCGCCGCCAGGGCCTGGGCTTGCGCCTGATCCATGAGGCGGAGCGCGTGCTCAAAGAGGAGCGCGGCCTGCACGTGATCAGCGCCCACATCGAAAGCTGGAACGAATCCAGCCTGGCGCTCTTCGCGGAGGCCGGTTACGTGCAGCACGAGGACGTGCTGTATTTCTCCAAGCGCGACCGCCAGGACGTGTGATCGGGGGGCCGGGTGTCGACAGCGCTTAGTCAAGCAGAACGAGGGGCCGTGAGCGACTCGACGATTTCCCCTGGCTCGCCCGCCCGCGACCTGTCGCGGCGCGAACTGTCGCGGGGCCTGCTGCCGCTGGTCTTCCTGGGGCTGGCCATGATCGCCTGCGCCACGCTCTTCCTGACATGGCCCTCCGACGTGCCCGGCGAACCCCGTCCGCGCCTGGTGCCGCACTGGGCGCGCCTGGTGGGGCTGCCGCTGGCCGATACCCCGCCGGTCGAGGCGCTGGCGGGCACGCCGGCGTTGACCTTCGACTGGGCGTGGCGGCGCATCTGGGACGGCCTGCACTACCTGCTGCTGCTGGGCGGGCTGGGCCTGGCGACCTGGGCCGCCTTCACCGAGCGCCCCTGGCCCTGGATCGGGCTGGCGGCGGTGGGCGCGCTGGGCGTGATCTACACGGCGGGCGTGGCCCTCTACGTGGGGCCGATGTGCGCCGCGCCGGGCTACCTGCTGGTGCTGCTGCCCGCCCTCCTGACGACGCTGACCATCCCCCGCACCACCCCAATAACCCCCGAATGATCCTTTGGTGGCATGACTCCACCACCGTTTCCCTATAGGCTAGGTATCAGATGGCATAGCTAACCCCGGCCTCGCCCGCTCGATCGGGCCGCCCGGATGGAGGTGCCGCATGATATCGCACAATTGGGGCGACCTGATGGTGGAAGAACGCCAGCAGGACCTCATCCAGCAAACGGAAAACCGCCGCCGCCAGAAGCAGGCGCTGGGCATCGACGAGGCCGCGACTTACGAAATCCGGGTGCAGGGGGAGCTGAAGCTGGACGAAAGCTGGTCCGCCTGGCAACAAAAGGCCTTTGTGAAGATGGAAGGCGGCGGCAGGCGGCCCCTGGTCTCGACGCTGTGCGCCACCGTCTGCAACCAGGGCGCGCTGGTCGACTGTTTGCAGAAGCTGAGCGGGATCGGACTGCCGATCATCTCGGTCAACCGCCTGCCAGCGGAGGGGGGGACGCTGTCCCTCTCCACCATCGCGCGCTTCTGCCGCTGAGAGGGTGCTCTACGCGCCGGCGCCATACCCCTTACCTATAGCGTGCCCTCACCACATGCGCTGGCTGCCGGCCGTTAAGCTGTAAAAATGTTTTTGGGTAGGGACGCCTTGCGCCTCTGAGCGGGGGAGCCGGCGTCTCTACCGCGTAAAAATGGTGCAGCGGATTCACAGCAGGAACCGGCAAGGACGCCTGGTTTACTTGGAGGAGAAGACCGGCGTCCCTGCCGCCCCCAACCCATACTATACCATCCAAAACAATCTCGGTAGGAATAGTGGAGTCGAGGCGAGGGCTGCGGGTGAGGTATCACCGGGCGAGGCACCGCCTGGGCCGGTTGACAGGCCGGGGAGCAGCGGCGATACTGGGGCCAGTCCCTCAACCGCATCCCCCAGGATAGTGCCATGTCATTCCCCTCACGCTCACATGGTCCCTCACTGCAATCTTCACTGCGGCAAATGTTTTCCCCCAACCAGTTAATCCCCAGCCTGGCGGCAGGCCTGATCGCGGGCAGCATCGCGGTCACGGTATCGGCGGCCTTCGCGGCGCTGATCGAATAGCGGAATCAGCGGCCTGGCGCTTTGATCGGGTCACGTTGAAGTGTCAACAGAACCTGGTACCTATAGGTAGCCATCTGTGCTAGATGTGATTATACTAGCAAGAAAAACCTCTAAGCGCCCTGAAAGGTCACTCAAATGGACACGACTCGACGACTGGCGTTGATGATTGATGGTGACAACGCTCAGGCAGCGTTATTACCACAGATACTTGCCGAGGTGAGCAAGTATGGTGTTATGACCATCCGCCGGGTGTATGGGGATTGGACAACACCACAGCTAAAAAGTTGGAAGGAAGTGCTGCATACTTTTGCCCTTAAGCCAGAACAGCAATTCAGTTACACAACCGGGAAAAACGCGACGGACAGCGCCTTAATCATTGATGCAATGGACATCATTCACTCCGCTGGCGTTGATGGTATGTGTATCGTCTCCAGCGACAGTGATTACACTCGTCTGGCAACCCGCATTCGTGAAAAGAACCTCTTTGTTATGGGCATTGGACGAAACAAAACACCACGTGCCTTTGTGAATGCGTGCGATGTGTTTGTTTATACGGAGAACTTGCTAACAGCTGCAGAAGATTCCAGGACTGAAGTGCCCATCACCGAACTGGAAAATGTGCCTATCCCATCAGCTGAAGATGCAACTGATCCAGCTCGCCTGGATCGACTTTTCCAAACCGCTTTTGACTCAGCAGTCCAGGATGATGGTTGGGCGACTCTCGCGGTAATGGGAAGCTTTCTGCGCCAGCTTGATCCGGGGTTCGACCCACGCACATATGGGCACAAGCAACTTTCGCAACTCGTCGAAGCGCATCCCAAAATCATCGAGGTCAAAAAAGCTAAATCGAACGGCAACACGGTCTACTATGTGCGGATGAGAGTGAAGCGTTAACGTTCCGGATGCGACGATAATTCCCTCGTACAAATCAGCAAACTGCGGACACTCAACGTGCCACCATCCACGCCTTATCTGGCTCCTTGCCTCGCGCCGCCGGCATAATCGGTCCGTGCAGCCCGCCGGTGCGATCTGGCGTACAATAACGGTGGAAGCGCCGTCGACTGGCGCCTCTGCTTGCCCGATCAACCGCAGGGGGAAATCATGCAGATCACCATCTGGGGCTGCCGGGGTTCGATTCCCGCGCCAGGCAGCCAGACCGTTCGTTACGGCGGCAATACGACCTGCGTCGAGGTGCGTCTCGCCGACGGCACCCTGCTGATCCTGGACGCGGGGTCCGGCATCCGGGTGCTGGGCCAGGCCCTGGCGCGAGAGCCGGCCCTCACCGAGTTTTACCTCTTCCTGACCCACGCCCACTGGGATCACCTGCTGGGTTTTCCGTTTTTCGCCCCGGCCTACAACAGCCGCTATACCATCCACGTGCGCGGCGGGCCGAACGCCAAAGAATACCTGCAACGCGGTCTCCAGCAGCAAATGACCCCGCCCTACTTCCCGGTGCCGTTCAACGCGATGCAGGCGCGCTTCGACTTCACGGTCGGCAACCCCCAGCGGCAGACCATCGGCGGCGCCGAGGTTATCCCGGTGCCGCTCTCGCACCCCAACGGCGGCTACGGCTTTATGATCAACGAGGGCGCGGCGTCGTTCGTCTTCCTGCCGGATAACGAGCTGGACCTCCGGCTCGAGGATGGGCTGGACCTGGCGGGATACGCCGCCTTCTGCCAGGGGGCCGACCTGCTGCTGCACGACGCGCAGTATACCGACGAAACCTACCAGACCCGGCAGGGGTGGGGCCACAGCCGGATTTCTTCCACGCTGGCCCTGGCACAGCAGGCCGGGGTCCGGCAGTTGGGCCTCTTCCACCACGACCCCGATGCCGACGACGGCCAGATCGATACCCTGACCGCCTGGTGCGAGGCCAACCTGCGGCAGGCCGGCAGCCCGCTGCGGTGTTTTGCCGCGCAGGAGGGCATGACCCTCACCCTGGCCAGATCGTGACCGCCGGCTGCCGACGTTGGCCGTAAAATCGCCAGCCGCCATGCGCGTATCAACCGCCCGGTCCCATCGAAAACACGCCTGGGTCTTGCCTCCCACCGCCGGATGGGCCACAATCAGGCTCACGCACCGGTTTCCCTCACCACAGGAAAGGCTGATCCCCATGGCTTACCTTGCCTCAGAGCAGCGCTACGACACCATGATCTACAACCGCTGCGGCCGCAGCGGCCTCAAACTGCCGGCCATCTCGCTGGGGCTGTGGCACAACTTCGGCGGGGTCGACGTCTTTGAAACGGGCCGCGCCATCGTGCGCCGCGCCTTCGATCTCGGCATCACCCACTTCGACCTGGCCAACAACTACGGCCCGCCGCCCGGCTCGGCGGAAGCAACCTTCGGCGTCATCCTGCAAAAAGACCTCAAGCCCTACCGCGACGAGCTGATCATTTCCTCCAAGGCGGGCTACCTGATGTGGCCCGGCCCCTATGGCGAGTGGGGATCGCGCAAATACCTGGTCGCCAGCCTGGACCAGAGCCTGCAGCGTATGGGCCTGGATTACGTGGACATCTTTTACAGCCACCGCCCGGACCCCGATACCCCGCTGGAAGAGACCATGGCCGCCCTGGACCAGGTCGTGCGCCAGGGCAAGGCGCTGTACGCCGGCATCTCCAGCTACAACCCGGCCCAGACCCGCGAGGCGGCCCGCATCCTGCGTGAATTGGGCACGCCCTGCCTGATCCACCAGCCGTCCTACAGCATCTTCAACCGCTGGGTGGAAGACGGCCTGCTCGACGTGCTGGCGGAAGAGGGCATCGGCGGCATCGTGTTTTCACCGCTGGCGCAGGGCCTGCTCACCGACAAGTACCTGAAAGGCATCCCGGAGGGGTCGCGGGCCAGCAAGGCGCACGGCTTCCTCCGCCCGGAGCAGGTGACCGAGCAGCAGGTCGAGCGCGCCCGCCGCTTGAACGATCTGGCCCGGCAGCGCGGCCAGACGCTGGCCCAACTGGCGCTGGCCTGGGTGCTGCGCCAGCCGGCGGTGACCTCCGCCCTGGTGGGGGCCAGCTCGGTGGCCCAGGTCGAGGATAACGTCGCCGCCCTGCAAAACCTGGCCTTCACCGGGGACGAGCTGGCCGCCATCGAGACCATCGCCGCGGGCTGAACCCCGCCCATAAAGACCAGTTTTCACGTCAGGCGTATGATCCGGCCAGATGTGTTGTATAATAGAAAAAAGTCAAAGTTTTCGAGGCGGCGGTTAATCAAGACCGTTTCGTGGGTGCTGCCGGTGCGTCTCCCGTCCGGGGGATGTGACGGCAGTTTGTGTTCGGGGCCGCAGACTCCCGCCCATGCCGGTCCGTGTGGCGGGCGTCCGGCGGCAGGCTCCATCAACCCGTCGAGGCGCGCGCCAGGCCACCAGCCCGCGCGCCAATCAGCAGGAGTAGGGCAAGCGATGAAAATCCAGGAGTCGATCGAGATCACGGCCCCGGCGGAGCGAATCTGGCCGTACCTGACACAACCGAAAAGGGTGCTCCAGTGGGCCTCCAGTTTTAAGCAGTTTCAGTACGAGGATGACCGGCCCGGCGGCGTGGATGCCCGGCTCTATCTCGAGGAGCAGCCGGGGTCAGGGCCGTTGATGCGGCTGCATACGGTGATCACCGACTGGGTGGAAGACGAGCGGCTGTCCATGCGCATGGTGTCCGGCGAAGGCGCGGCGGCCCACGCCCTGCACTGGTCGATCAAACCCGTGCCGACGGGCAGCCTCTTCACCTATACGGAGGAAGTGCAGTTGAAGGGCCTGCTGGGCCGGCTGCTCGAGCTGTTCTGCCGGGGGCGGTGCCGGGTGCAGGTCCGGCTGATGCTGCACCGGCTCAGGGACCTGACCGAAAACTAAGCCCATCCACCCCACACCACAAGCGTCTCCGCCTGAAGCTCAGACGGAGACGCTGTTTCATACCGCTCGGGCGCGTGAAGCCCTAGGCAAGCCGGTAAACGCTGGTCGGCGGGCAGCCATCCCACACCAGGATGTACGGGTTGCCCACCTCGTCGAAGGCGTTGAGCTGGAACTCGCTAGCTCGTAGAAACTACCTTGGTACTCTCCCAACGCTTCGACGACCATGTTGCCGACCCCGGGCACAGCAGTTACACCGTTGAAAAAGTTGGCGTTAGACAGGATAACAGCGCCGTTCACGGCCAGCAGGACGTTGCCGCCCGGAAAGTCGGCGTACCAATTGATATTCAACTCACCCGCATCACAATCCAGCTCAATATAACCGGTGGGGGCGCTGGCCTGGACCGGCAGCGCCGCCGTCAGCGCCAGGGACAGCACGATCACCGCCAGCCCGATCCGGGCCCATTGTTTGAGATAGTTCCTTATATTTGACATAAACCACCTTTAATATCTAATAAGCGCCGCCTTAAAGATAACCCCTTCCGACCCCGCCTGCCAATCACCCAACAGGTTCCACCGACGCCCCAGCGAAAAAAAACACCCGACCTCGGCAAAGGCAGGGTGCTCGTAAACCGGCCAGCGATGGCCCGTCGTCAGGGTTTGATCTGGTATACGTTGGTGACCGGGCAGCCGTCCCACACCAGCACGAACGGGTTGCCTTCGCCATCGAACGCGTTGAGCTGGAACTCGCCCGTGGTCAGCCGCGAGAGGATGGTATCCCCCTGCCGGGCCAGCGTCACGTTCTCCCCCTCGGGCACGCCGATGGCCGCGATCATCTCGTGGCTCAGGGCGAACAACAGCTCGCCCTCCCCCGTCTCGGTGGGCACGTAGACCTGCAGGCCCTCCTCCAGGCAGAAGGGCACCGCCGGCGTGTAACACTCGTTTCTCACCACGCGGCCATCATCAAAGAAGCAGCCCGGCGGATCGCATACCCGCGTAGCAGTGGTGGAAAAAGCGCCAAACTCGCCGATAACCGTCAGCGTAGCCGTCATCAGGCCGGTCCCGCCGACTTCCACCGTGCCGGCCAGTACCCCCGACGATTCCACCTTGCCGTCCACCGTCACCGTGATCGTGTCTCCCGGCAACACGAAAATCGCATCCCATCTGACGATCAGCGTATTGTCTTCGCAGGCCAGCGTGAGCATCGGGGCAAGCACGCCCGCCTGGGCAGGAATCGCCACCCCCAGCGCAAACGATACCACCGCCGCCAGCGCCAGCCATCGAAACAACGTCTTCATCAATCCCCCTGTCTCGGCCAACCGGCAAATCGATTTTCGTAACCGGGCGATTAAGCACCCAGTATAGTGGAATTTAGCACGCTGGCAAGCCGCCCCGCCGGCGGGTCCGCCCCATCCAGCCCCCGCTTTTGTTACATTTGTCATACACCCCCTGGTAATCCGACATTGTCGAGCGATTTAGCCACGGATGTACAATCGAATCATCGAGAACTCACTGGCACGCCGGCGCGGGTGACCTCGCCCCCTGTGCATCCATTCCCTCCAGTGGAGGCTTCCAGTGGAGGCCTCCAGCGGAGGCCTCTACCCGAGACCCCATCCCGCCGCCCGCCCCCGTGTGCCCAACCGAGGGAGTCGCGCCCGCCGTTGGGCCGAACCCCGCGAACCTTTCATTTTTATGCTCAGGAGGCGAAACCATATGGATGCTTTACTGCTGGCCCGGCTGCAGTTCGCCATCACCACCATTTACCACTTCTTTTTTGTGCCGCTGACGCTGGGCCTGTCCATCCTGGTGGCCCTGATGCAGACGGCCTACGCCCGCACCGGCAACGAAGACTACAAGAAGATGGCGAAATTCTGGGGCAAACTGTTCCTCATCAACTTTGCCCTGGGCGTGGTCACCGGCCTGGTACAGGAATTCCAGTTCGGCATGAACTGGTCGGAGTACTCGCGTTTTATGGGCGACATCTTTGGCGCGCCGCTGGCCATCGAAGCGCTGCTGGCCTTTTTCCTGGAGTCGATCTTCATCGGCGTGTGGGTCTTTGGCGAGGATAAGCTGCCCAAGTGGGGCCACACCGGCGCGATCTGGGCGGTGGCCATCGGCTCCAACCTGTCGGCCCTGTGGATTCTGATCGCCAACTCCTTCATGCAGCAGCCGGTCGGTTACGAGATCGTCGAGGGGCGGGCGGTCATGACCGACTTTTTCGCCCTGGTGACCAATCCCAACGTCTGGGTGCAGTTCCCCCACGTGGTGACGGGCGGCATCACCACGGCGGCCTTTTTTGTGCTGGGCATCAGCGCCTGGCACCTGCTGCGCAAAACCGACGGCTACCAGGAAGTCTTCCAGCGCAGCTTCCGCTGGGGCACGGTCTACGGGCTGGTGGGCGTGGTGCTGGTGATATTCATCGGCCACAGCCAGATGCAGCACATGGTCCGCGTCCAACCGATGAAGGTGGCCGCCGCCGAAGGCCTGTTCGACAGCGAAGACCCCGCCGGCCTCAGTCTGCTGACCATCGGCTCGCTGGACGGGCAGGAGGAGGTCTTCTCCATCCGCGTGCCCTACCTGCTGAGCATCCTGTCCTATAACAGCCTGGACGGCGAGGTGCGCGGCTTCCGCGACCTGCAAGCGGCATACGAGGAGACCTACGGCCCCGGCAACTACATCCCGCCGGTCGCCATCAACTACTGGAGCTTCCGGGTGATGGTGGGCGCGGGCATGCTGATGCTGGCCCTGGCGGTCTGGTCGCTGGTGCAGGTCAACCGCGGCCGCTTCACCACCGCCAGCCGCTTCCTGCGCCTGCTGCCCTTCGCCATCGTGCTGCCCTACGCCGCCAATACCACCGGCTGGATGCTGACCGAACTGGGCCGCGCGCCCTGGATCGTGTTCGGCCTGCAGCGCATCGAGGACGCGGTCTCGCCCAACGTGACGGCCGCCTCGCTGCTGTTTTCGCTGATCGTGTTCACGCTGATTTACGCCGGGCTGATGGCCGCCGACATCTTCCTGCTGAACTTCTTCGCCAAAAAGCCGGATAACGTCTTCACCACGCCGGCCGACGCGCCCGCCGACGACCTCGAGATGGCTTTTTAAGGAGAGAGAGACATGATCGAACTGAATGCCCTGTGGTTCATGCTGATTACGGTGCTGTTCATCGGCTTCTTTTTCTTGGAAGGCTTCGATTACGGCGTCGGCATGCTGCTGCCCTTCCTGGGCAAAACGGAGCGCCAGCGCCGCGAGATCATCAATACCATCGGCCCGGTGTGGGACGGCAACGAGGTGTGGATGATCACGGCGGGCGGCGCCATGTTCGCCGCCTTCCCGCACTGGTACGCCACCCTGTTCAGCGGCTTTTACCTGGCCCTGGTGCTGATGCTGCTGGCCCTGATCGTGCGCGGGGTGGCCTTTGAGTTCCGCAGCAAACTGCCTGGCGTCACCTGGCGGCGCTGGTGGGACCGGATGATCTTCCTGGGCAGCCTGCTGCCGGCCCTGCTGTGGGGCGTGGCCCTGGCCAACATCGTGCGCGGCGTGCCCATCGACGCGGACATGCTGTACACCGGCGACCTGCTGACCCTGCTCAACCCCTACGGCCTGCTGGGCGGGCTGGTCGCGGTGAGCGTCTTCCTGCTGCACGGCGCGATCTTCCTGGCGCTGCGCACTGAGGGCGATGTCCGCGCCCGCGCCGAGGCCATCACGCAGCGTATCGGCCCGGTGGCGACGGTCCTGGTGATCGCGCTGGTCATCTACACCTACTTCGATACCGACATCCTGACGACGCAGGGCGTGGTCCCGCCGCTGACGGCCATCCTGGCCGGGCTGGCCCTGCTGGGCACCGGCTGGATGATCCGCGAAAAGCGCTTCGGGCTGGCCTTCCTGCTGACCGGCGCGCACATCGCCCTGACCACCATCACCGCCTTCCGCGGCCTGTTCCCGCGCGTGATGGTCTCCAGCCTGAACCCCGACTGGAGCCTGACCATCCACAACGCCGCCTCCAGCGAGTATACGTTAAGCGTGTTGACGGGGGTGGCCCTGATCTTCGTGCCGGTCGTGCTGATCTACCAGGGCTGGACGTACTGGGTCTTCCGCAAGCGGATCGGCGGCGAAACGAAGCTGGAGTACTAGCAATTCCGGACCTTTGCGGCCATAATGCTGAGGAGACGCCCGCCTCTTATGGACGGGTGGTCTCTCCCCTTACCGCAGGGGATGTTAAACAGAGACCCTGGCTGCCGCTGCCGGGGTCTCTTTGCGTCTGGGCCTGTCAGGACGGAGGGCAGCGGGCCGCTCATTCCGCCGCGTGCCGCGACAGGGCGATGATCAGCGCCGGGGCCTCCGCGGACCGGTCCGCCCCGTAAAAGACGGACAGCGTGCCGACGTCGGCCAATGATGGCGGCGTCCGGTAGGAGACCCACGGCCCGTCCTCACCGTCATCCTCCGGCATGGGCGGGCCGAGCACCTCCTCGACGGCGCGGCGCGGCATGTCCAGGCGCAGGCCGGGGATCACCTCGCCGGGGTAGGTGGTGTAGGCGGCGTCGTGGCGGCTGCTCAGGACATGCAGGCCCTGGGCCACCGGCTCCCGCAGGAAAAACAGGCGCAGCCCCTGCCCGTAATATTCCAGGTTCCACTGTTCGATGTCCGGCAGGATGCCATCGCGCAGGGAGAGGTCCTGCACGTGATCCGGCTGGCCCAGGCAGGCGATCACGTCTGCCTGCGAGGCGCCCAGCAGCCGGTGCATCGGCGGGTCGTGGTCGACCCGTGCGTCGACGGCGGCCGCCGACCTCGGAGCTGCGGCCCGAGACCGGGGCGTGGTGACCCGGTCCAGCCAGACGCCCAGCCGGCCCAGCAGCCACCGGACCGTGTCGCTGGTCAGCATGCTGTGGACGATCTTGGCGGCCAGCCCGCCGAAGAACAGCGCGCCCATAAAGTTCTCGTCCAGCAGCACGCGGGCGGTCAGGTAGCCCAGGATCAGCAGGGCCAGCGTCCACCCGCCCCACTGCAAAACGTAATAACGGTCGACGGTGGGCGCCCGTGGTGCGCGGGCCCGTGGTGCGCGGGCGCGGGCTGTTCGGGGTTGTGAGGTCAGGTCCGTCAATACTGGGGCCGGCGAAGCAGGCGCTGCCACCGGCGTTTCCTGCTCCTGCTGCCGGCGTTTATAGTTTTCCCAGCGGATGGTTTCCAGCCGTTTGAAGCAGGCCTCGCACGCCCCGTAATACATCTCCATATCCGTGCCGCAGCGATGCGTTTCACACACCGGGCGGCCGCATTCGTCGCAGGTGTACTCGGCCGGTTCCCCGCACATATGGCACAGCATCAGTTCCCCCCTCAGGATCGCCTCTGCCTTCTTAAGGCATATTGTCGCACAAAACAGCGCCGGTCAGAAAGCCGGCCCACGCCTGCCGGGGCGGGGTTTGTGCTGTATACTGGAGTGTGACCCACATCCTCCAGGCATCGCCCCCGCCAGGCACGCGGCCTGCGGCAGCCCACAGCGGCCTGCGGCAGCCCGCTCAGGCTGCGGCAATCTGAGATTGCTTGACGAAAGGACCTCGCACATGGCCGATCAAACCCCACTCCTGGAGGCCGCCTACCAGCCCCAGTGGGGGCCGTGGACCCGCCAGTTGATGATCATCGTGCTGATCGTGGCGGGCGTGTACCTGCTGACGCTGCTCATCCCGGTCTTGCAGATGCTGAGCCTGGCCGCCATCTTCGCCTTCGTGATGTTTTACCCGGCCCGCTCCATCACCCAGCACACACCCCTGCCCTACAAACTGGTCGTGACCCTGCTCTACCTGCTGGTCGTGGTGCTGGTGCTGTTCCTGATCCTGGTGCTGATCCCGTCCATCGTGGGCGGGGTGAACGCCCTGGTGGCCGGCGCGGAAGACGCCTACGCCAGCCTGCAAGAGTCCCTGCTGGCCTATGAGCCAGACCAGGGCAACACCGAATTTCTGGGTTTCCAGGTGGATTTCAACTTTATCCTGCTGCCGCTGCGCGACTTCGTACTGGGAAACCTGATCGAGGAAACGGCGTCCGAGGAAACGGCGGAGGAAACGGCGACCGACGAGGCGCCGGTGACCGGCCTGCCCCCCGCCGCCGATGCCGCCGAGACCGAAGGTGCCGCCATGCCGGTCATCGACCTGCGCCAGTTTTTGGAGAGCTTCGTCAACGTGGCGGGCACCATCACCGGCACGCTGACCACGGCCATCACCACCGTGACCGGCCTGCTGATCACGCTGATCCTGGCCCTGCTGATCTCGTTCCTCACCCTGTTGGACCTGCCCAAGGCGCAGTCCGCCTTTCACGCCTGGGTGCCGGACGCCTACCAGCGCGAGTACGCCCTGCTGATCCGGCGCATTGCCCAGATATGGAACGCCTTCTTCCGCGGGCAGGTGCTGATCGGCTTCGTGATCGGGCTGCTGACGTGGATACAGTTGGTGGTGATGGGCATCAGCGGGGCAGAGGTGCTGGCCATCTTCACCGGCGCGATTGCCCTGATCCCCTCCATCGGCGGGGTGATCGCACTGCTGCCGCTGGGCCTGGTGCCGCTGTTGGAAGGCTCCTCGGTGCTGGTCGACTTCAGCCCCGGCACGGTGGCGCTGCTGGTGGTGGTCATCAATCTGCTGATCAACCAGGTGGTGTGGAACCTGCTGGCCCCGGTCATCCTGGGCGATGCGCTGGACCTGCCGCTGCCCATGATCATCATCGGCGTGTTCATCGGGGCGGCGGTGGGCGGCATCCTGGGCGCCTTCCTGGTGGCCCCGGTGATGGGCACCCTGCGCGTGCTGCTGGAATACGTCATCCGCAAGCTGTCCATGCAGGACCCGTTCCCCGGCCAGGGACCGCCGCCCTCGCTGACGGGCGGGCTGTTCGTGCACGTCCGGCACAATCAATCGCACCGGTCGGTGTGGCACCGGCCGTCGGACCCGCCGCCGCAAAATTGATCGCCCAGCCTGACGAGCCGCCTACTCGTACCCTGTCCCGCGCAGCAGGGCCAGGATGACCTGCTGCCCCGCTTCGGTCAGGTGCAGGCCCTCCGGCTGCAGGTAGCCCTGGGCCACCGGGTCGAGCGTGCCACCGGGGCCATGTAATGCTTCGAAGGCCATCACCACGGGCACGCCGCCCAACCCCGCCACCTGCCGCAGATCCGCGATCACCCCGGCCCAGAAGCCGCGCAGTTCGGGCGTCTGGGCGCTCCACGGCTGGAAGAAAGTGAAGTTCTCCACCAGGCGGAGGGGCGTCCCGGTGGGCACCAGCCCTTGCAGTTGCGCCAGAATGGTCACGGCGTCCGCCAGGAACAGGTCCTGGGCGGCCCGCAGGCAGTCGAAGTTGTCCGCGCCGCCGCAGGTGCCGGCCAGGTGATTGGCCAGCGGCCGGCGGAACAATTCCGGCGGGACCAGCAGCGTGACCACCTCCGCCTCGCGCAGCACGGCCCGCAGGGCGGGGTCGGCGCGCAGCAGGGCCGCCAGTGTGGAGCTGTGCTGATCGCCGCGGGAATGGTTGTGCACCTGCACGGCCACGCCCACGTCCTCGCGGACGGCCTGGGCGTACCCTTCGACCAGCGGGAACACGCTCGAATCGCCCAGCGCGACGTACTGCCAGCCGTCGAAGGCCTCGGTGGGCAGGGCCACCGCCCCCTCGCGGGTGAGGGTGCCGGTCGCCACGCCGATGTCGAAGCCAAAGCTGCCCTCCTCGCGCGGGACCATGGTGTAATAGAGGTAAGTCGTGCCCTCGACCCGCACCGCCGACGAGACCCAGGGCACGAAGGATTGGAAGCCCTCGGTGCCGGTCAGGATGGGCGTCTCACCGTAACGCAGCCAGGTAATGCCGTCGGCGCTGGTGGCCAGGCCGGTGCTCAACTGCCGGTGCAAATCCACTTCGGGGTCGCTGCGCGAATCGCCGGAGTAAAACATCAGCCAGCCATAGCCGTCGTGCACCACCACCGGCGTGACGGCCAGACCCGAGTCCCAGGCATTCCCCTGCCCGGCCAGGAAGGTGGGGTCGCTTTCGTCGAAAGGCCGGCGGGGCGTATCCGGGTTGTTGACCTTGGCCCAGGTCAGGCCGTCGCCGGAGGTAGCCATGCCCGCCAGCCCGACGTAGGTGCCCCAGCCGGTGTAATACAGCCGGTAGGCGTCTGGGCCGCCGCCCGGCACGCCCACCACGGACGCCGGCGCGATCCAGGAGTCCCAGGCGCCAGGGCTGGCCTGGTCAATGGCGGGGGTCTGGTCCAGCGTCCAGGGGCCGGCCGGGTCCGGCGCGGTAGCCCGCAGGATAAAAAAGCCTGCGCCAAACCCTTCCTCGCCGGTCACGGGCTGCTGGTTCAGGTACAGCACCCAGGTCTCGCCCTGGCGCAGCGCGGCCACCGCCCCGACGCCGCGCCCCCCCACCGCCGCATCGAAGGCCAGCACGGGGTTGGCGGGGTGGCGGGTGAAGGTCAGGCCGTCGGTGGACGTGGCGTAACCGACCGCGGCCTGGCTGTCGTTAGGGGACCCGGCGCCGCCGAGGTAAAACATGTGGAACAACCCATCGGCATAGACCACGGCGGGCACGCTGACAAACCCGCCATCCCAATTACCAACCATGTTTCGCGCCAGCACGGGGTTATTCGAGTAGTGGGTGAAGGTCACGCCGCTCAGGGTGGGGTCGCCCTGCCCGGCGATGGGCGCGCCGCCGCCCGCCAGCGCCGCGACGAGCAGTACCGCCAGCCATATGGCCCGCACATGTGAAAATCGTTGGGGCAGGTGCATGTGTCTTCTCCTCCGTAAAAGAACGCCGGCACGCGGCCCCGCAGCCATCCAGCATGAGATGAAGGCTGTCGCCAGGCGACCAGCCCGGTCCGGAGCCTGTCTTTATTATAGGGGGAAAATGGAAATGTCACTCGACGGCGCGCCAATGATGGCCCAGCCGGCGGCGGCCCTCCACGGCTTCAGGCGGCGAAAAACCCAAAATCGACGTAGTAGCAGGGCCGGCCGCCGGGAATGGTCGTCTCGCCGTGCGCCTTAAACACGAACACGCCCCGGTCGTGGCGCTTCATCTTCTTTTTGAGGGTGCTCCACTGCGATTTGCTGGGCGACTGCCGCCCCTCGGCCAGCGTGAAGTAGGCCGGGTCGAAGCAGGCGCGGTAGTGGCCGTCGGGATAGGCGATCAGGTCCAGCAGGGTCGTGTCGCCGACGTGACCCGGCTCGTGCCGGATGAAGACGCGCGCCGCGTAGTCGCGCACGGCATCTGGGGGGCGCGCCTTAAAGGCAGGCAGGTCTTTCATAGGGAGGCCCTTTCCCCGCTGGCACCAGCGGGTCGCTCAGGGCGCGACCGCCCGCAGTCGCTCCAGGAATTCGCCGGCTTTGATCGGCTTGGGGAAAAAGGCGTTAAAGCCGGCCTGGCGGGCCTGGGCCGCGACCGACCCCGAGTGGTAGGCGGTGACGGCCACCACCGGCAGGTCGGCGGTGCTCGATCGGCCCCGTATCGCGGAGAGGATATCCCAGCCGTCGGGATGGGGCATCGCCAGGTCCACGATCACCAAGGTGGGCGTGACCTCGTCCAGCAGGGCCAGGCACTCGCGGCCGTTGGCGGCCCGGTGCACCGTGACCCGGTTGTACTGCAAGATGTCGTAGAGCAGGTTGAGGCTGTCGGGTTCGTCATCCACCAGGATGACGGTCCACTGGCTCATATCGGTCATGGATCAGTCCTTGCGGCGAGCGGTAGCATAGGGGTAACCGGCGGTGTCCTGGGGGTGATCGCCGCCGCCGTTGGCCGCCGGGGGCGCTGAAGGCTGGTCGGGATAACTGGCCGCGAACCGGGCCACAAACTCGATCAGCTCCTCGGCCAGCGTCTTGACGCGGAAGGGCTTGGTGATGTAGCCGTCAAAGCCGGCTTCCTGGGCGCGGGCGGCGTCGGCAGGCATGGCCAGGGCCGTCAGCGCCACGATGGGGATGTGGTTCAGATCGGGCCGGGCGCGCAGCCGGCGGTGCGTTTCCCAGCCGTCCATGTCCGGCATGGCGATGTCCATCAGGATCAGGGTAGGCCGGAAGTCGTCGACCAGGGCCAGGCAGGCCGGCCCGCTGGTCGCCGTGGCCACTTCCGCCCCGTTGAATCCCAGCAGTTCCGCCGCCAGGAAGAGGTTATCCGGCTCGTCGTCCACGATCAGCACCCGCCAGCTTGATGGTTTGGTGTTCGTATTCATCACTAAATACCTGTCCTCAATTTCTGTTATCCCGGGTTTTCCACGTTTGCGGTTTTTTCCGCTTCCGGCAGGACCAGCGGCAGTTCCACGATAAAGGTGCTGCCCACGCCGACTTCGCTCTCGACGCGCACCGCGCCGCCCATCAGGCCGGTCAGCTTGCGCACGATGGCCAGTCCCAGGCCGGTCCCGCCGTGCTCGCGCGTCATGGAGCTATCCACCTGGCGGAACTCGTCAAAAATGTACTCCAGGGCATGGGGCGGGATGCCCGCGCCGGTATCGGCCACGGCAATGGTCCAGGCGGTATCGTTCAGCCGCTCGAAGGTCACGCTGACCGCGCCCTCGTCGGTGAACTTGATGGCATTGCTCATCAGGTTGACGATCACCTGCTCCAGGCGGCCCTGGTCCCCCACGATGCGGGGCGGCAGGGCCGGGTCCAGGTAGGTGTTGAGGGCCACGTCCTTGCCGCGCACCAGGCTCTGCATTTTGCGCTGCAGGTCTTCCAGCAGGCTGGCGAGGCCGCAGGGCGCGTAAACCAGCTCTAGGCGGCCCGCCTCGATCTTGCTGAGGTCCAGGATGTCGTTGATCAGGGCCAGCAGGCGCTCGCCGTTGCCCATGATGCGCTGCATGTAGTCTTCCATCTTGGCGGTCATCTCGCCCGCCATGCCGGAGAGCAGCAGGTCGGAGTAGCCGATCACGGAATTGAGCGGGGTGCGCAGCTCGTGGGACATGGTCGCCAGGAAATCGCTCTTGAGCTGGTTGGCGTCCTCGGCCTGGGCGCGGGCCTCGTCCAGCTCGCGGTTGGCCCGGGTGAGCGCCTCGTTCTGGGCGCGGATCTGCTGCTCGGCCTGGATGCGGCGCGTGATCTCGTGCAGCACGATCAGGCGGCCGGTCAGGTCGTGGCTCCGGTTGCGCAGCGGCGAGATGCGCAGGTCGAAGGTGCGGGCGGCCTCGGCCTCGCCCAGCGTGATCTCGGCGCGGGCCAGCTCCACTTTTTCGTACTGCTCGACCAGGTCCGGCCGGTTCTGGAAGAAGTTGATCACCGGCTGGCCGATCAGCGCCGACGGCGTCTCCAGGCCGAAAATGCCGACCAGCGCCGGGTTGGCGTCCACGATGCGGTTCTGGGTATCGAGCACCATCACGGCGTCGCTCATGTTCAGGAAAACCGCGTCGCGCGCCACCGGCACGATGTCCATCAGCCGGAAGCGGATCAGACTCCAGCCCAGCGCCAGGCCGGTGATGGTGAAGGCGATGGGCGTTGGGTCGATGGGACCCAGCGGGTTGAGGTCGGCCAGGTAGATGAAATTGGAGACCCAGGGCGCGAAGGCGGCCACCAGCAGCGTAAAAATCTGCCCGCGGTACAGGTTGGGGGCGCGCAGGAAGGACCGGATCAGCAGCACGGTGCCGGTGAGCATCAGGATGTAGGAATAACCGGCATGTGCCCAGAACAGCGGGCCGAAGGTCGCTTCCCGCATCACGTAACCGCCGACGGCGACAGCGCTGCTGTCCACCCAGAACAGGTGATGGGCCTGGTTGGTGACGGCGATCAGCACCGTCAGGACCGGCTCGATGACCAGCAAGGCCATGTTGCGCCGCGTCACCCACCGCTCGCGCCCGGTGTATTCCAGCACGAACCACAACCAGCCGGCCACCGTGCACGTGATGCCGATGTAGGACAGGCCGGTGATGATCTCCTTCAGCAGGAAATCGGTGACCATCAACTCGGCGATGTTGGCCAGCGACCACTGCACGGCCATCACCAGGAAAAACACGGCAGGTCGGACCGCCGGGGCCGGTCGCCGCCGCCAGATGGCGAACGCCAGCCCGCCGGCGACGGCCGCGGCCAGCACCAGGATCAAAACAGGAGGAGGAAATTGTACGCCCATAAAGTGTGTTCCTTCAAACGTTACAGTGACCGGCGGCAAATGGCAAACAACAGGCTTGCACGTCTTGTTTAACCATTCTCAGTATAGCGGGTATTCGACCGTAATGGTGTAAATTATTCATGAATCTCGGCGCGGCGGGGTTGCTCAGGGGGCAGTAATAATGGGAAACGGGTACGACCGTTCCCCCGCCATCACCGCCCGTAGGGACATCCGGCAGGATGTCCGCGACTGCCCCTGCGACCGTTCCGGCGCGAGGTGCCGCGCAGGCCGCTTTACGCCTGCTCCCCGGCCATGATCGGCAGCAGCGCCTGCAACTTCGAATGGGTCTCGTACCAGCTCACCTGGCTGAGGCCCTGCTTCTCGCGCAGGGTGTCCGGCTCCAAACCGCGCAGCAGGTCGCGGGCGGCGCTGGTCCAGCGCAGCACCACGAACGACAGCAAAAAGCGCTCGATGCCCGCCGCCTGCCCGACATCCTTGAGGATGTATTCCAGGTTGCGCGGCGTGCAGTCGAAGATCACCTCGTGGGGTTCGTAGAGCGCCAGGTATTCGTCCAGCAGGGCTGGCCATTCCGGGTCCAGGGGGATGTCGCGCTCCTTGTATTTCTGGCGCGGGCTGCCGTGGCGCACCTGGATCACGGGCGGCGTGACCTCGCGGATGACGTGGGCCGGGGTGAGGGCCATCGCTTCGCCCTTTTTTAGGCCGGTATCCAGCAGCAGGCGCACCAGCAGGTCGGGGCGGGGATCGGCTTTCTGTGCGTAGCGGCGCGCCTGTGTCTCGGCCAGCACGGCGTCGATCTCGTCCAGCGTCAGGATGTGGGGCAGCGGCGCGCTGCCGGAGCGCTGCACCAGCGCTTTGGCCGGGTTGCTGTGCAGCACCTCGACGGTGTGCAGGTATTCAAAAAAGACCTTGAGCGTGGTCACGCGGCGGGCATAGGTCTTGCGGCTGCAGGGCTGGCCGCGCTGGCGCTCCATCCATTCCAGGAAGCGGTTGAGCTTATCCGTGGTGAGCGACTTGAGCGGCGCGTCCCGGCCCACGTACTCCACCAGCACGTTCAGGTCGGAGGTGAAGGCCACCACCGTGTTTTTGGTTTTGCCCTGGTGCCGCAGGTACTGCTGGAAGGGCGTGAAGGCCGCACACAGCGGGCTTTGCCGCGTGAGGGGCGGGTTAGCGCCGTCTTCGGTCGGGATGAGGGGCAGTTGTCGGGTCGCCATGATCGGTCACCTGGGGTTACAGAACGGATGTTTGCTTAATTATACCTTAGCAGAAGTGTAGCCTTTATGCAACTATTACCCCACAGCCCTGGGGGCAGCGCGTGGATTCGATCCCAGGGGCAGGGGTTTGGCAATCCGGCTGTGGGCAGCGCCAGGGATGTCGGAGGCCGTTTTCCACTTTACAGGTAGCGGATGTTTTCGATCACCTGGTTGTAGATTTTCCATTGGCCGCCGTCCAGCCGCAGGATCATCACGCCGGTGACCTCGTTGTCCTGGAAGTCCGGGCCGCTGATCTTGGTGGTGACCAGCACGAAGGCGACCCGCGCCTCCGTCGCCGTCTGCGAGAGCACTTCCAACCCGCTGACTTCGTAGCGCAACTCATACAGGTCGAAACCCATCTCTATGATGGCCTGCGTTTCCGCGTAGACTGGACTTTGTGGGTGAATGGTCGCCATGTAGCCGGCCAGGTCTTCCCGCCTGGTGGCGTCGACATTGGCCTGGATGACGGCCAGGATTGAGTCGCTATCGCCCCCGCCGCCCGTATTACCGGTGCGCGACAGCAGCGTGCCCACGATGATCACCACCAGCACGGCGACGATGGCGATCAGCGCCGTGTACAGCAGGCGTTCGGTATTGCTGCCGGACGAGGCGCGGTCCGGGGCGGTGCGCGCTGGCCCGGTTTGTGCTGGCGCGATTTTGTCCAGGCGGTCCAGCCACTGGCGGGCCACCGGGTGGTCGACGGTGACCAGGATGGCGCGGGCTTCGTCGTAGCGTTTGGCCTGGATCAACCCCCGCGCGCGGTTCATCTTTTCTTTGGTCATGTTATCCCCCCCGACGATCAGTCAGTACCCACTGAGTATTAGTGTGCCCGAACAACCCGCCTTTGGGGAGGGTGAGCAGGGGGCAGGCGGTGCCTGACCCGGTGGGCATTGCCCTGCCATCCGCCGATTGTATGCGCTGGCCGCTGGCCGCCAGGGCGTAATATGTTACGCCCCTACCCAATGCTGTAACATCTTGTGAAATCGCCCGCTGCCGGTCTACAATGGACGCGGCACCGGACAGGGGAGAGGAACAAGGGCCATGAGGCGAAGCCAAACACTCGTGTGTGTGGGACTGCTGGTCGGGCTGGCGATTGTGCTGGCGTGGGGTCAACCTGGGCAGGCGCAGGAAGGCATCTGTGATGCTGCGCCGCAGCCGCGCCTGGCGATCGGCGGTTGGGCGCTGGTCAATCCAGTGGTGGCTGATTCGGCGGTGGGCGGGCTGCGGATGCGCGGCGAACCGCGGACCAGCGGAGAAGAGATCGCTGTCCTACCATCGGGCACGGTCGGGCGCGTGGTCGACGGCCCGGCCTGCAACGACGGCTTCTGGTGGTGGTACCTGGCCGTGGTCGAGCAGGGGGTGGAGGGCTGGTCCGCCGAGGCGATTGCCGGCAGCTACTACCTGGCGCCGACGGGCGCGCCCCCGCCTACGACGGCTCCGCCCGCCTTCTCTACCAATACGCCGTCTGCCGCTGCCCCGGACGTGACGGACGCGGCAGCGACGGCAGCGGCGTCCCCGGTGGGCGACTTAACCCCGCTCAGCCGGGCCGCAGTTGATGCCGGGCAGGTGACCGCGCTGGCCCTCAGCCCGGATGGCCGGCTGGCGGCGGTCGCCCTGGCCGACCGCGTGCAACTCCTCAATACGGACGACATGGCGCTGGCCGCCGACCTGGCCGCAGCCACGTCGACCCCGCGCGCGCTGGCCTTCAGCCCGGATGGGGCGCTGCTGCTGGCCGGTTACGCCGACGGGGCGCTCATCTGGTGGGACACGGCGGCGGGCGTGATCGCGCGGCAGGAGCGGCAGGAGTCGCCGGTGACGGCGGTCGCCTACGGCGGCGACGGGATGACCGCGGCGGTGGCCGACGAAGGCGGGCAGGTCCTGCTCTACGGCCCGGCAGGAGCGGCGGCGCGCTCCTTTGGCGTCTTCCCGGAGGGCGAACCGGACGCCTGGCTGGTCAACAGCCTCGGCTTCGAGCCGGGCGGGCCGCGCCTGGTGGTCGGCATTGGCCGCCGGGACAGCCCATTGGGCCGCATTCTGCTGGTGAGCCTGGCCGATCTGACGATGGGGGCCTCGGTGGGCGGGGCGCACAGCCGCGGTCTCTTCCTGCCGGATGGCACCATCGCGCTCTACGGCAATACCGAGCTGCCCGTCACCAAATGGGACCCGGCAGCCGGCCTGCAGCAGACTCTGGCCGGCACGCAGGGCACCTCGACGCTGGCCCCCCGGCCCGGCACGACCACCATCGCCTTGGGCGGCGCGGGCGGCTTACGCCTGTACGACACGTCGACCGGGGGGGAGATCGGCCAACTTGGGGCGGAGGCGGCTATGGCGGCGGGCTTCGACGCGGCGGGGGGCCGTTTGCTGGCGCTGGTCGGCGGCGAGATCGTGCTGTGGGGCAGCGGCGACACGCTGGTGCCAGAACCGACGCCGGTTGTCGAGGCCAACACCGGCGACGTCGCCTGCCCGGACGACCCCGCGCCCAGCTACCTGCGGGTCGGCGCGACGGCCCGCACCGCCGACCAGAATCGCCCGGTCCGGCTGCGCACCGAGCCGCGGGCGGACAGCTTCTTCCAGGAGTTGGTTTACCAGGACGCGGCGCTGGCGGTGATCGACGGGCCGCTGTGCGCCGATTCGTTCCGCTGGTGGCAGGTATCGGTCAGCGGGCGCACGGGCTGGACGGTCGAGGCGGCTAACGGGCGCTATTTGCTGATCGACCCGGCCAACCCACCCCCGGCCATCGACTTTGCCGGCGGTCTCTCGCCGGTGCCGCCCCAACAACCGCCTCCCGCGCCGGATATCGTCCCCACGCCCCGCCCCACGACTCCGCCTGCCGTGGCCCGTCACGCGGCCTATGTGCCGGGCGGGACGCAGTTGGCCGTCGGTTCCGGGGACGGTGTGCGCCTCTACGATGCCAATACCTTTGACCTGCAAAACACGCTGGCGGTGGGGCCGGTCTTCGACTTCGTCACGGTGCAGAATACGCTGTACGCGGTCACCTGGGCGCTGGAGGGCATCCGGCTGGTGGCGGTGCCGGGCGGCGCGATCT
>DAOUEM010000203.1:0-2351 GCA_034430555.1 Anaerolineae bacterium
CTATGACCAGCAGCCGCCGCACATCCAGAACGCGGTGACTGCTCACCGCATAAGCGGCAGCAGCCGCAGCCAGCAGTCCCAGGACCCAGCCCACTTCGACCAGCCACGACGATCCTGTCGCTGCCAGGATCACACCCAGCAGCAGGGTTGGTATTACGGTTGTCCAAAAGAGGCAGCGGTTGGCGACCTCCGGCAAATGCGCGGTGAAAAAGGCGTAAAAGGATTCGACGGACAGCGCCAGCCCGATCAGCACCCAGCCTACCAGGGTCACCACACCGGCCAGATACCCTGCCGCAAACACCTTTCCCAGCCAGCCCACAGCCCCCAGGGCCGGCAGCCCGCCGAGCACGTCCGCGCCGATCTGCAACACGAACCAGCACCCGCTCGCCGCCAGCCACAGGCCGCGGCCTGGCCGCTTGAGATAGGTAAAGGTCAGCCCGCCAAAAGCCACCAGCGCGCCGGAATTCAGATAGGTCGCAACCGGCGCCCGCCATTCTCCGGCCAGGAGCACGCCTGCCCCGGTTGCGGCCAGTTGCAGCCCGATGGTCACGGCCAGCCACAGATATGCGCCCTGAAAACGCGCCGCACGACGCAGCGCGAAGCCGAACACAACCAGGTAACCCACACTAATCGACAGGCCAACAATCAAGCTAAAAGCAGGCACAGGTTCATCTGCTCCATAACGTTGGGCAATATTGCTACCGGCGGGCTGCCGGATCACAATGACCGGCGGTCGAATGCAGGCTAGCCAGCCGACAGCGACTTCAAAATGTAGTACGTGCCCTTCTTGGAACCGATTTTCAGCAGCAAGCCGCGCTCCACGAGATCAGACAGGTCCAGGCGTATGGTCTCGGTCGACACATCCGGGCACAGGGTGCGATACTCACGGTTGGTGATCGACCCATGCTCGCGCACGTACTGCATGGCTCGTGTCTGGCGGTTATTGAGAATCTGGCCATCAGCGAAGATCGGAATCTTTTCCCGGGCGTTGTACAGCGTGACCGTAAAGGAGTAAGGCTTGGCGGAAAAATCAGGCGGGCGATGACCGGACTGCACCATCTCCTCGATCATGCGGTCGATGCCCAGCCCAAGCTCCTCGATATACCCCCACTGGAAGAGCGAGCCGACGATCCGGGGATTGCGGCTGAAGTGCTCCTCCACGATGTTGTCCACCGTGATGAAGCCGGGCAGCCCACCCGGCGAGATCACCTCCATGCGGTCGCGGTACATGCGGACCTCGATGCGCCGCCCCCGCAGGCGATAATCGCGGTGGCAGACGGCGTTGACCAGCGCCTCGCGTACGGCAAAAGCCGGGTACTCGTACGTCTCTTCGCGTTCCAGGCCCCGCACCACGGCACTGACCGCCATCTCGCCCCAGGTCAGCTCCCACAGGTTCTCGACCAGCCGCGCCAGAGGGCCGGTGATTTCTTCGCGCCGGGCATAACCGGCCATGCCGTCCTCGCCGCGAGGTTCCGCGCCGACGAACTTTACAAACACGATGCCGCTCTGGGGCAGCCACTGCTGTGGATATTTGCTGAACAGCATGAGCCCGGCCACCGTTGGATCGCCATCATGGCTGAGCGCGCCGACTTCTTTCAGCAGGTCTTTTTCGTCGCCGGTGAAGACCCGGCGCAAGCGCTCTTCCCGCTTGGCCAGGTACTCGTCCAGGATGTCCCGGTCGAAGTCGGTAAAGGTCGCGCCGGGCACGGTTTCCGCCTCGAAGTCGCCGGTGCTTTTAGTGCTGGCCAGCCGCCGGATTTCGTCACCGCCTAACGGGCGATTCTCCGTGCCGGAGCGCACCAGCACCCGCCCGTCCTCCAGGGCGTGCAACTCGATGCTGCGCGGAATGCGGATGGCGACCACGGCGCCTTTTTCGGTCTCGACCTGCTCCCAATTGCCGAGCACCACCGGCGGGCGCAGCTGGGCCTCGGCCTGTCGCAGAATGCCTTCCAGGTCTTCGCTGTATACGCGACCCACGAATTCGCCGGACGAATCGAGACCTACCACGATCGTGCCGCCGTCCGTATTGGCAAAGGCGATCATTGCCTCGGCCAGGGCATCCGTCGTCGGTTCAGGGATAAATTCGAGCCGACTGTTCGGCCCATTCTGGAATAAGTTTGGATCCAACATAACCCAGAGTTTAATCGCGTTTGGCCAGACGCGCCAGCAGAGACAACGGCCACCCGTCAACGGTCTGGCGGCGGACGTTCATCCAACCACGGCGCCCGCCAAACCATCAGCGAGCGCAACCTGCATCTTAATCGGGCAGCGAGTTGTCGAAGGCGGCGGCCTCATTCTCCGGCGGCAAATCGACCCGATCGTCAGTATCGCCGTTTTCGGAGCCGTGCAGC
>DAOUEM010000204.1:0-10523 GCA_034430555.1 Anaerolineae bacterium
ACTTTGGCATCACGAAGCTGTCTGATGATTTTGAGGCCGTGCTGCCCCAGGCAACAACTTCCACCGAATTATCGGCCTTTCTGGTTGAGGGGGTGGATTTGAATGGGAACAGGCAGGTCGAGCCGTTTGAAGGCGAATGCAGCCTGTCTCAGATTCAGGTATACGGTGTTTCTGTCGGCAGCATGACTCTCAACGAAGGCCCGCCGCCGGCAGAACAAAACCATCCGGAGATGCCGTGATGGGGGATTGCTTGAACGGCAGACGCTTGTGTTATAATGGACATGAGACGCGCTGTGGTCTGGTGCGTTGGTGCGGTTCTGTGCCATAGGCGAGGGGTGGTCCGTGGATTTGCGCACTCGGCAGGAGCGGCAGCGAGATAGGATAGAGGTGACGCTGGGGGTAGTGCTCATCTTAGGGGCGATTGCCTTTGGCGCCCTCTTTGTCGTATCCCGTACCACTAACGTGTTTGAGCAAGTCCCGACACCCACAGCCACCGTCCTGCCTACTGCGACCGTCAATCCCAACATGATTCCCTTGACCTTTGAGTTGTTGCAGTTTACGGATCGTTTGTCGTACGGCGATACGCTGTGGGTGGAAGTCTTTACCGATCGGGGTACCCAATGCCGGATTCAGGTCTCCTTCTTTTCCCTGATCGCGGGCAACTACCAGAACGTGATACTGGCTGACCTGGTGACCGATTCTACCGGTCGCTGTCTCGGCCAACTGCTGATTACATCGGCTTTTGCCACGGGCGAGCATGTCATGAGCGTGTCCCTGCGGAATGGCTCCCGGTCCGAACAGGCACGCTGGACCTTTGAGGTGACCGAGTAGCCATTGGCACTCTGCGGGCTGCCCCCACCGGTTTTCTCACTTGTTTTTCACCTTTTATTTTCTGCACAATGTTATAATGAAGCGATGGAGTTGGCCCGATTATGCATGATGCACGGTTGCTACAAGACATCCAGGCTGTTGTGCTGGATATGGACGGGGTGTTATGGCGCGGCGACGAGCCTTTTCCGGGCCTGGAGCCGTTTTTTGATTATCTGCACGACCAGGACTTCCCGTTTCTGCTGGCGACGAACAACAGCACCAAGACCGTCGAGACCTATGTCAAACGCTTAAACGGCTTTGGCTTCCGCGCCGCAGAGGATAATGTGATCACGTCCGCTGTGGCCACCGCCGAGTACCTGCGGGCGTTTTATCCCAGGGGTACGCGCGTGTTTCTCGTGGGTGAGGTAGGGCTTCAGGGCGTCATGGAAGCCGCCGGCTTCGTGCCCGCGTTAGTCGACGTCGAGGTTGTGGTGGCCGGGTTGGACCGGGCTTTGACTTATGATAAGCTGAAGACGGCAGCCTACTTGATTAATGATGGCGCACGCTTCATCGGCACGAACGGGGATCGCACTTTTCCGATGCCGGAGGGTCTGGCGCCAGGCGCGGGGACTATCCTGGCGGCGCTGCAGGCGTGCACCGGGCAAACGCCCTTTGTCATCGGCAAGCCTGAACCGTATATGTTTGACCTCGCCTTGCAGCGTCTTCAGGTGCCAGCCGCGCGTACACTCATGATCGGCGACCGCCTGGAAACGGACATTCTTGGGGCGCAGCGGGCGGGTTTGCGGACTGCGCTGGTGTGCAGCGGCGTGACGACACCGGACATCCTGGCGGCCAGCGATATTCAGCCGGATCTCGTCTTTGAGGACTTGCGAGCGTTATTCGAGGCCTGGGTGGGCATTCGTGAGCAGTCGTGATGGAAGTCGTCAGGCCGCCGGGGTTTCCAACAATAACGTTTAGCTGGTTTATTGGAAGGACGTAACCATGTATGGGCGGCGTATCGTAGTAGCGAGTATTGGGTGGGTCGTGGTTGCCCTGGCAGTTGTTATGATGAGCCGGGTCCCGGCTGGTGCGCAAGGCTCCATAGAGATTCTCTCCGATGATGTTACCATCGAATACCCCTTTTCTGTAGAATTCGGCCTTTCGGCATCTTCAGCCGGTGCTCAAATCACCTCCGTGCGGATTTTCTGGCGGGCCGGTCCTGACGACACGTTTCACGTGAACCAGCTTCGTATCCGCCCGGGTAATACGGTTGAGGTGCGTTTCCCCTTGAGCGCCCAAGGACTGAGCTTGCCGCCCTTTGCCCAGATCTCTTACCGATGGGAGATTCGTGATGCTCAGGGCAATGAGTTGGTTACCGAGAATCAGACCTTTGAATACGAAGATACCCGCAATGATTGGCAAGAACTGGCCAACGAGCGCCTGCGGTTGTTGGCCTATGACCTGGATGAAACATTTGCCAGGGAATTGTTTGACATAGCCGATGCGGCCTACCTCCGGTTGGCGGAAGCGTTCGGAGTGGCGCTTGACCAGCGGCCGGTGGTCCTGATTTATTCGGATCCGCGTGATTTCGCGGAGTTTCAGCGTTTCCTCAACAACCTGGAGTTCGTGGTCGGTCGCTATTTCCCCGGCCACAATATCACGGTTAACCTGGTGACGCCGGAAATGGACCGCGCCGTTTACGAGGCCACCATCGCCCATGAGCTTTCACACCTCTACAGTGACAACTTTTACGTGGGTTATTCCCGTATCCCCCTGTGGCTGGAGGAGGGCCTGGCGACTTTTAACGAGGCGCTCAACCGGCAGGATGACCTGTATATTGTGCAGCAGGCAGCCAGGCAGGGTGATCTGGTGCCGTTTATCGATCTGCCCCGTGCGATCCGGCATCCCAATATTCAGATCGCCAACCTGGCTTACAATGAGGGCGCGACGGTCTTGCTCTTTATTGAGGAGACCTGGGGTGCCGAGGGCCTGATCGAGTTTTTGTCAGCCTTTCGCCGTACGACCAGCGTCGATCGGGTGACACAGGCCGTATTCGGCCTGGACATCGTGGCCTTTGAGCTGGCCTGGCGTGAGTGGTTGGGTTTCCCGGTCGATTCGGTGCCGCAGGTGGTGCCCACGCCGACCTTGCAGCCGATCAACATTCCGACGCCGACCTTCGCTTTTCCTGGTGGCTGATCATTGGCCAGAACCTGGGTATTGGGTTTGCCAGTTAATGTTAAGGGAGAGGTTCTGTGATGCGATTTATCAAGAAGAATTATCGTGCCTTGTTGAGCAGTGCGCTGGCGTTGGGGCTGGTCGCCTTTTTGGGCATTCTAACCTGCAGCGATTCGGCGTTTGCCCAGGGCGATGGACAAACCGGCAGCGAGCTGGTTGCCCCGCGCCCGGCTGAAATCGAAGGCAGTGCTGAGTGGGTGATCGGTGAGTCAACCTTTGAGGCGGAGTTCCCGGAAGGCATGACCTTCACCATCACCGTGGAAAGCGACGCCGGGGCGATCACCAGTGCGCGCGTAATCTGGGTACACGCGCCCGGCTCAGGCACACAGCGCAGTCGTGGCGCCACTTTGGACGAAGACACCGGCCGTTGGGTAGCCGAATGGCCGCACGCACGCGGCGACGTACCGCCCTGGGTCCTGGTGCGTTATCGGTGGGAACTCACCGACGAAGCCGGGAATCGATATACGACCGAAGAAATCGACGAGGTGTACCCGGACGCCGATAATGCCGATCGCTGGCATTCTCTGGAGAGCGAGGATGCGGTAGTTTACTGGATGGACCTGCCCAATACCTTCGGTGAGGCGGCTATCGAGGCGATGGCGGTGCGCCGTGAGTTTTACCGGCAGGCCTGGGGCGGCAATTTGCCCTTCCGCCCACGTATTATCCTGTATGGAACCTCTGCCTTTGACGACTACGAGCTGGCTCTGGGGCGCCAGGCCGTCGCTGGCGGCGGTATCGTGGCCGGTACTACCAGTGAAGATTGGGGCGGTACCTTGCAGTACACCCTGCCCGGTGAGACGCCTGAAAGCCTGGCTTATGGCACTGTTTTACACGAAGTCGCTCACATCTATCAACAGCAGTATGCGCACATGACGGTGGGTTGGTTTGTTGAGGGTAACGCGGAGTTTTTCGCTATCGATCGCGCCCGCGACTATCGCCAGTATGCTTTCGAGCGGCTGTCCAGCGATGACCCGCTTTCCTTCATCGATGGCTTCTCCATCCGGGGAGAAACGTTCCGCGATGGTTACGAGATCGGCGCAACCGTGTTCGACTACCTGGTCGAGACCTACGGTCTGGATGCTCACCGAGAGCTGTGGGATCTGCTGGCCGCCAACGTACCCCGCTTCGAAGCGATAGAAACTGTCACCGGTGTCTCGATCCAGCAGTTTGAGACAGACTGGCGGAACTGGCTGGGGATCATGTCGCCGCCGCCGACTCCGATTCCGTCACCCACGCCGGCCGTCGATATCTTCAACCTGCCTACGCCAACGCCCATGACTTTTGGCGGGTAGGGAAAATATACCGGTCGACTCACCAATCAAATCTAACCGGCGCCGGGTTGCCTCCTCAGCCAGGGGATGCAATCCGGCGCTGTAACGACTACAATGAGGACGTTAGCAGGCTGGAGGTTTATCAGGAGTATCCCGGCCACTTTGGCGGGTGATGCCCGGTGCAAGCGAGAGGGTCTGCGATGCGTAAGTGGATTGGTCTGGCTCTGGCCGTGTTGCTGGTGCTGCTGGGTGGAAGCGGAGTCTCTTTTCTACAGGCCCAGGAAGCTGAAAACCCCTTCATTGACTTTCACGACGGCGAGCTGGTATTCCCGGCAGTGCTGCGCTTTTTTGTGCGGGTGACGGTGCCGGTCGAACAACTGAGCAGCGTCTCTCTGGAGGTCAGCCAGGATGATGTGATCCTGCACAGCGGCCCTATCGATCTGGAATCCGGCGTGATCAACCCGGAACCATATGCCTTTCTGGGGTTCGATTATGCCCTGACCCGCAGCGACGACCTGGTGTTTTTTGAGCCGGTTACCTACCGCTGGGCGGTTGTTGATGGCGATGAAGAACGCCATGAGGCTGAAGGGGAGGTTCTTTACCAGCCACCGGGAGACACCTGGCGTCAGAGCGGCGAAGCCCCCCTGCGTTTCATGGCTGTAAATCCCGATCTGAACCTGATTACCACGCGGCAGGCCCTTACCGAGGGTTACGAGAAGATGAGTGCGCTGACCGGCCTGAATCCGGATTTTAACTGGGCGATTCTGCCGCGTGATTATCGATTTTGTGAGGAGGAAGAGGACGCCGAGGGTAATCCGGTTTTTCTGATTCGCTCCGCTAACGGCGATCCTTTTCCTTGTAGTGAGGCGGATGGCCGGGAATTGTTCCGGCGGAATGGCTACCGCGTCTTGTACCGGCAGGCGCCGGGTTTGCTGCCCTTCCAGAATGAGTTGATTGCCGATGCTTTTGACGAGTTTTTTGGGCGTTATTGGCGGGGGCAGGATGTGCCCGGATGGTTTCGGGCCGGGTTGGCGCAGTTGTATTATGTGACGTCCAACCCTTTAGCCTTGCGCCAGGTGCAGGATGCGTCACGCGCCGACCGCTTGTTTAGCGCCGGTCAGCTTAACGGCGTGCCGGAAGACGCCGCGGAGCGGTTGGCCTGGCAGCAGCAGGCCTACACCATGGTATTGTACCTGGCCGATGCCTTTGGGGCCGACGCGCCCTTCGCCCTGGCCGAGGACCTGGTTGGCACCTCCTTCACGGCCGCTTTGCAGGACCTGGTAGGCGAGGATTTTGACAGTTTCCTGGTACGCTGGGAGCGGTGGCTGTTTACCGAAGCAGCGGGGCGAGCTGCCGCCTGGACGCTTTATACGCCGCCGACGCCAACGCTGCCCCCGACCCGTACCCACACGCCCTTCCCACCCACCGCCACCGTAACGCCTACTATGACCCGCACGCCCAGCCCCACGGTCACGTCAACAGCCACCCCTGGCGTGGTTCAGATCGCGTCGCCGCTGCCGACCTATACGCCTTTTACGGCGATTCCACCCACCCCGTCCAACACTCCGCGACCTCCTGGCAGCCTGGATCGCCCCACCACTGACGATGGGTCGGGTGAGGGCGGGGGAATCTGCCCGGCCGCGCTGCCGGCCCTGTTGTTGCCGGTCGCCGGTATAGCCCTTGTCCAACGGCGTAAGAGGCTTTTATGATCCATCTCTATGATTTGACCCAGGATGATCTGGCCGCCCTGTTGGCGGAGTGGGGATATCCGGCTTTTCGGGCGCGGCAGGTGTGGCGCTGGCTGTACACCCAGAAAACCGCCGATGTGGCCGGTATGACCAATCTCCCCGGCGATCTGCGGCAGCGCCTGGCCGGCGAGACCCGGCTCTATGCCCTGGAAACGACACGCGAGCTGCACTCATCGGATGGGCAGACGGTCAAGTGGTTGTTTCGCCTGCCGGACGGCCAGCTTATCGAAAGCGTGCTCATGGAGTACATGGATGGCCGGCGCACCGCTTGCCTTAGCACGCAGGCCGGCTGTGCGATGGGCTGCGTCTTTTGTGCCACCGGCCAGATGGGTTTCAGTCGGAACCTGACCACCGGTGAGATCGTTGAGCAGGCGATCGTGCTGGGAAGCTGGCTAGAGGCGCGCGGCGAGCGCTTGAGCAATGCCGTGTTGATGGGAATGGGTGAGCCGCTTCATAATTACGAGCCGGTGCTGGCCGCCATCCATCGCCTGAATGCCCCGGATGGGCTTGGCATCGGCCAGCGTCACATCACCTTGAGCACCGTCGGCCTGGTGCCGCCGATGCGACGATTCGCCGACGAGGGGTTACAGGTCAAGCTGGCGATCAGCTTACACGCGGCTACCGACGAGGAGCGCTCGGCCCTGCTACCGGTCAATAAGCGCTGGCCTGTCGCCGAGGTGATCGATGCCTGCCGCTATTACATCGAACAAACCGGGCGGCGTGTGACCTTCGAGTGGGCGCTGATCACCGGCGAGAATGATACGCCGGAGACTGCGCATGATCTCGGTCAGCTGCTGCAGGGCTTGCTGTGCCATGTCAACCTGATTCCGCTGAACCCGACGGCGGGATATGGCGGGCAGGCGTCCAGTGATAGCCGGGTAGAGGCGTTCCGGGCAGTGCTGGAGACGTATGGTGTGTCAAGCACGGTGCGTGTGCGGCGCGGCATTGACATTAATGCCGGGTGCGGTCAGCTCAAGGCAGTCGTCATCGAAGCGGACGAGAGTCGATGATTGTGGCCCGCTTCAGTTGACCGCCAGGCCTTCGCCGGTATGCCGGGCGATGGCCGTGAGCAGTTCTTCGGAAAGCCGGCTGAGGTTCTGGGCGACGATTTCCGCCGTGCGCGTCGATTCCAGGTTTTGCTGGGTGACATCGTGAATGTTGCGCATGGACTGAGTGATTTGCTCCAGGCCGGCAGTTTGTTGTTCGATTGCGACCATGATGTTGCGCATGGCTTCTGTCGACTCGGTGACATTGCTGGCCAATTGCGTGATTACCTCCCCGGATTGGCGGGAAAGTTCCATGCCCTTGTCCACCTGTTGATCGCCCACCTGGGTGGCCCGCACCGTCTGTTTCATGGCGTCCTGTATTTCGCTGAGGATGGACTGTACCTGGGCCGCGGCAGCCTGGGATTGCTGGGCTAAGGTCCGCACCTCGTCCGCCACGACGGCGAAACCTCGACCGTGTACGCCAGCGCGGGCGGCCTCGATGCTGGCGTTCAGCGCCAACAGGTTGCTCTGGGTGGCGATTTCGCTGACCGAGTTAATGATCTCGTCGATTCGCTGCATCTGTTCCGCCAGCGCGGCGATATTGTGGGTGATGACCGTGACCTGATCTCGAATCTGGGACATGCCTTCGATGCTCGTCCGGATGGTATGCTGGCCGGTGTCGGAGATTTCCGCCGTTTTTTCGGAGAGATCGGCCACCCCGCGTGACTGATCGCGGACCTGGTTGGCCAGGGCAATAAACTCGTTGAGCATGGTGACAGCCTGCGTGATCACGGCAGCTTGCTGCTCGGCGCCGCTGCCCTGCTGCGTCGTCACCGTGTGGATGGCTGTCACGGCCCGTCCCAGCCCATCCGCCGTAGCGCTGATCTGCTGGGTCAGATTATCCAGTTCATTGCTTTGTCGGGTCAGGGCGCTGCTGCGTGCTTGGCTTTCCGCCTGTTCCGGCATGAGGAGCAGCACACCCAGGTGGAGCGTGAACAGGATCATCTCCCCGGCGGCGAGAAATTGGATGACCTGTCCGGTCTCGATCTCGGCAAGGGCGGCCATAAGCAGCGCCGACAGCAGCGTCACCGCGGCTTGCAGACCGTAGGTCAGCAGGCTGCGCTGGACTCCCCAGTAGTAGATGATGATGCCTGTCAGGCCTGCGCCCAGGGGTAGAATACTGATCCACCAGATCGGATAAGGGGCCAGCGTGAACTGGGCCAGCACGAAGGCCAGGATCGCGCTGTACAGGGCGATCCGCAGGGCGTAAAGCACGAATCGGCTGCTCCGCGCCACCAGCAGCCCCACGATCCCGGCTGCCAGGCTGAAGGCGCCGGCGGCGGCTAGCGTCCAGGCGGCGCTGGCCACCAGCGAGATGAGCAGCATGGTTCCGCCCAATCCACCTAAGGTCAGGCTGATCGGGTCCGTTGGATAGTTGAGCGCCATACGTGCAGCGCGTCGACGTAGTTGACCGAGGACATCTTGGCTGGCAGCAGGTTCGTACATGGCTGGTTGGTGCGCTCCCCATAAACCCCCTGAAAATTGACGCTTGCGCTGCATTATAACATAAGGAAGGGTTGCCGTGCTGGTGGATTTTGTCGGAAAATTCGCTCAACCTAATCCGGCGTTTTGATCTCGTCTCCGCCGATGTTAGAATCACCTTGCGCGGCTGCCACACGTTCGAAGCGACAGGCATGTACATCGAATACCTTTCTTTGACCAACTTTCGGAATTTTGCCCGCCTGGAGCTGTCTTTGCCCCAGGGACCGGTGCTGCTGCATGGCGCCAATGCCCAGGGCAAAACCAGCCTGCTGGAAGCCATCTATTACCTGGCGACTAGCACCTCGCCTTACACCACCGCCGACTGGCAGTTGATCAACTGGCGGGCTGAAAACGACGTGATTCCGTTCACGCGGCTCAGCGCGGATGTCGTCACTGCCCGGAGTTCGCTGGATCGGGTGGAGATCACGCTGACCCGTGAGCGTAATGGTCTTGAGCAGCGTACCAAAAAAGACGTCCGTCTCAACGGGGTCTCTCGGCGGGTGATGGACCTGATCGGCCAGATTAATGCCGTGCTTTTTTTGCCGCGTGACCTGAGCCTGATCGAAGGTTCGCCGCAGGAGCGCCGGCGCTATGTGAACGCCACGCTCTGCCAGACGGACCGCGCCTATTGTGAAGCGCTGGCGATCTATGAAAAGCTCCTGCCGCAGCGTAATGCCCTGCTGCGGCGTATCGCCGAGGGTCAGGCCAGCCCGGACGAGCTGCCTTTCTGGGATAAGCAGTTGGCATCGTACGGTGCGCTGTTGATTGCCGGGCGGCAGCGGCTCCTGCGGGCGTTAGAAGGGTTAGCCCAGAAGAATCATCTGGAGCTGACCGGCAAGCGTGAGGTGCTGGAGATCACCTACCAGCCCAGTTTCCTCCCGACCGCCGAGGGTGATGGGCAGATGTCGTTTAATGCGCTGGGCCTGGACCTGCACCGGGAGTTGGTGCCGGAGGAGATTGTGCCCCAGTTCCTGGAGGCATTGGAAGCCGGCCGAGATGGGCACATCGAACGCGGGGTCACGTTGATCGGTCCGCATCGTGACGAGTTGCGACTTCAGATCAACCAGCGCGACGTGGGTTTATACGGGTCGCGCGGTCAGGCGCGCACGACGGTGCTGGCGCTCAAGCTGGCCGAACTGAGCTGGATGCGTGAGGCGATCGGCGAGTGGCCGATTTTGTTGCTGGATGATGTCGTGGCCGAACTGGACCCGGATCGCCGCGAGTACTTGCTAGCTCACATCGACGATTCGACGCAGTCCATTCTCACCACGACCGAGCCTGGTATTTTTCCCCAATCATTCCTGGACCGGGCCGTCTGCTGGCGCGTCGTCGACGGCCAGATTTCACCGGTATAAGTTACAGTGGGGGGATGTCCCGCCCATGGGCCACGTACCGATCAAAACTCTCCATGCTGTTTAGCGGGTGATGGTTCTCCTGGCAGTAGCGGACGAAGTGCCAGAAGTGGTGGGTCGCCGTGCCCAGCTCGTGGGCAAAGATGCGCGCCGCCACACCGTTTTTCCAGTAGTCTTCAGCGCGCCAGACCCGCAGCACCTCTTCGTGATCATAAGGGATGCCGCGAAATTCGGCCTGCCAGTCCGTACCAGTCCAGTTTAGCAGCAGGTACTGCGCCGATGGATCGCCGTTGAATGGGGCGCCGACCGAGCCGGAATTCAGGACGTGGTACGCGCCCACCCGCCGCTCCAGCGGCACATGGGTATACGCGCCGACGATCACCGGCTGTGGCGTGCCCTGCACCATCTCCTGCAAGGCCTGGTCGCTGTCATGATTGTACAACCCTTCGTTGATGCGGCGAGGGCTGCCATGCACCAGTAAAACCTCCGGCGCGCCAGGGACACGCGCCACGTACTGGAACGGTAAATCCGCCATCCAGTCGATCCAGTGCTTTTCGAGCGCGTCAAGCGGCTGGCGGG
>DAOUEM010000205.1:0-3432 GCA_034430555.1 Anaerolineae bacterium
CAGGCCCCGGGGACAGTCGCCGGACACCAACAAGATAAACGGGGAGCCGGCGCTCCCCGCCAGTATGGTCGTGTCCGGCCCGATCGGCAAGGGTTACGACTCCCCGCCGCGCGCTCTGGCCGCCGCCGCCATGATCGTCTGGATGCGGCTCACCATCTCCGCCGGGTTAGGGTGGATGCCCTCCACCAGCAGCGCATTCTCGAACAACTGCGTGATCATGTCCGGCACCAGTTCGTCCATCGCGTCCTGCTGCAAGGCGACCGCCAGGTCATGGATCAGGGGGTGACGGCGGTTGACCTCCATCACCTTTTTGCTGGCCTGGAAGTCCTGGTCGACGTATTTGCGGACGCGTTCCATGCTGTCGCCGCCAGGAGGCGCGCCGTCGGCGGCCACCAGCCGGACCGGGCTTTCCGTCAGGCGGGTGCCCTCGCGCACCACGACCACGCGCTCGGCCAGCACCTCGTTGAAGCGTTTGAGCAGCGGGTTGAACAGGTCGTCGGCGATGCGCTCGCCCTGCGGCTCGTCCGCGGCGGGTACGTCGACGCCGGCGTCGGCGATGTTCTGGAAGGCATGGCCCTCGAACTCGCGCATGGCCACTGTCATAAACGAGTCGATCGGGTCCGTCAGGTAGAGCACCTCCGTGGCGCTCGACTTGAAGGGGTCCAGGTGCGGGCTGCGCGTGATGGACACCAGGTCCTCGCCCAACAGGCAGTAGATGACCGTCTGGTCCTCCGGCATCCGCGCCACGTACTCGCTCAGGGATACCCACTCGTCGGGGCCGGTGGCGGACGAATGGAAGCGCAGCAGCTTCATCAGGCGCTCGTGATCCTCCGGCGTGGTGGCGATGCCTTCCTTGAAGAAATGGCCGAACTCGTCCCATATCTTCTGGAATTTGTCGGGGTCGTCCTCGGCTATCGACTCGATCGTGTTCAGCAGGCGGCGGACCAGGTTGCTGCGGATTTTGCGCATGTAGACGTTGGACTGCACCGTCTCGCGGGAGACGTTGAGTGGCAGGTCCTCCGAGTCGGCCACGCCCTCCACGAAGCGCAGGTATTCCGGCAGCAGATCGGGCGTGCGTTCCTGGATCAGCACCTGGCGGCTGTACAGGCGCAGGCCGTGATCCTTGGGCGCGAAGATGCCGCGGTCGCGCGTAGCTGGCACGTAGAGGATGGCGTGCAGGTCGAGGGGGGCCTCGCTGCTGATGTGCACGTGGGCCAGCGGCTCCTGGTAGTCCAGCGTGATCTGCTTGTAAAAGTTGTGGTAGGCCTCGTCTTCAACGTCGCGGGGCGCCTGCCGCCAGAGGGCCACCTGCTGGTTAACCGGCTCCGGCTCGGCGGGAGCCGGTGCTTTGCCTTCGGGCACGTCTTCGGACTCGCCCTCAGGTGCTTCCGGCTCGCCCAGGTAAATGGGGAAGGCGACAAAATCACTGTGCCGCTTGATGATTCCCCGCAGCCGCCATTCGTCGGCGAATTCGGCGGCGTCCTCCTTGAGCTTGATCACGACCTCCGTACCGCGCACCTCCATCTCGGCGTCTTCTACCGTGAAGTGCGCGCTGCCGTCGCACGTCCAGCGGGCGGCCCCGGCCTCGGGTTGGAAGGAGCGCGAGGTCACCTGCACCTCGTCCGCCACCATGAACACGCTGTAAAAGCCGACGCCAAACTGGCCGATGATGTTGGTGGCCGCGTCGCCGCGCTCCTGCAGCGCTTCCAGGAAGGCCGTCGCGCCGCTCTGGGCGATGGTGCCCAGGTTGGTGACCAGCTCCTCGCGCGTCATGCCGATGCCGCTGTCCCGCACCGTGATGGTGCCGGCCTCTTTGTCCGCCGTGATGTGGATCGCCAGCTCGGCGTCTGCGTCCAGCACGTCGTCGTTGGTTAGCATCTCGAACTGGAGGCGGTGCAGCGCATCCGAGGCATTGGACAGCAGCTCCCGCAGGAAGATTTCACGCTCCGTATACAGCGAATGGATCAGGATGTTGAGCAGTTGCTGAATTTCAGCCTTAAATTCGAATGTCTCTCCCATAACGTCTCTCCTATCATTTGGAATTTAAGGGAGTCTCTAGCCCTGTATTATAACGACAGACGGGGCACAGTGTGGTTTTTTTTGCGCGATTCTTACATTGGTGAAGAGGACGGTCGAGGTTTTTCTTGGGTGAGTCGCTTACAGCAGCGCCATCAGCCGGAGCAGGTCCTCGCGCCGGATGGCGATCGCCTGGCGGTCAACGCTGATCGCCCCGGATTTTTCCATCGAGCTGAGGGCGCGGCTGACCGTCTCCGGGGTGACGGCCAGGTGCGCGGCGATGGCCGCCCGCGTGATGCCCGGCCCGCTCAGCGACGGGTTTTCCGTCTGCTGCAGCAGGAAGCGCGCCAGCCGCGTGGTGACCGAGTACAGCGCCAGGTCTTCGATTTGCTGCACCAGCACCCGCGAGTGCCGCGCCAGCAGCTGGATCACGGTTTGCGCCACCAATGGGTCGGCCATGATAGCTGCCATCAGCGCCTCGTGGCCCAGCGTGCAGGCCGTGACGGCGCTCAGGGTGGCGGCGTTGGCCGGGTTGGGGCCGCCGTCCAGCGCGGCCACGTCGTTAAACGAGTCGCCGGGGCCGAGCAGGCGCATGATGTGCTCGCTGCCATCGTTGCTCAGCTTGTAGATTTTGACGCGCCCCTCGCCGATGATCCACATCCCGGCGCACGGCCCGCCATCCAGGAAGATGACCTCGTTGGCGGTGAAGGTGCGGCAGGCGGCCTGCGCGGACAGCGTTTCTAACTGCCGGTCCGGCAGCGTTTTGAAGAACTGGTGCCGGCGCAGGCTGCGGGTGATCCGGTGCCTGGCCGCTGCTTGGTCGGTAATCGCCACGGTTGATCCCGGTGTAAGTGGGTCGAGAAGGTTACATATGGTTTATTGTAACCGGCTTGCGGCTTTGCACCACTACCCATCTACCAGCGCGTCGACCACCCGCCGCAGCAGGCCGCTGTCATTTTCCGCCTGGTCGGCCCACACCCCCGGACTCTGGGCCACCACCAGGTCCAGGCCGGGGCACACCCAGATGTGCTGGCTGCCCGCTCCCGAGGCGGCATACGAATCGCGCGGCAGACTCGGCCAGAGTCGGCCCGCTTGGTTCGTCCAGAAGCCGTGGCCGTACTGCCACTGCTCCGCCGGACAGTTGGCACGGATATCCGGCGCGACGACGGTCGCCGCCCGCAGCCACTCTGCCGGGATGAGCTGGCGATCTTCCCAGCGGCCCTCGTGGCGCCACAGCCAGCCCAGCCGGGCCATGTCTAGCGCGGTGGACTGTACGCCGTCGTAGTAGCCGAAGACGTGAATGCGCGCGCTGGCCGGCAGCAGAAAGTTCTGCTGGTAGTAGTCCCAACTCGCGCCGATCGGGTCGCGCAGCCACCGGTCGACCAGCACCCTCAGCCTTGGCGAGCCTTCCGGGTC
>DAOUEM010000206.1:0-3430 GCA_034430555.1 Anaerolineae bacterium
CAGCTTCCGGCCGGGTTCATGGCGCCTCCAGGCATTTTCGGACGCCCGGATGACGATTCCGGCATCGGCCTGCCGTACGATCCTGCAGCCGCCAATGCCCTGCTGGATGAGTACCTGACCGAGAAGGGCATCACTCGCGCCGACCTGGACATCACGCTGATGTACAACACGTCTGAGGGTCACGCCGCCATCGCGGCCGCGATCCAGCAGATGTGGCTCGACAACCTGGGCGTCAGTGTGAACGTCGAGAACCAGGAGTGGTCGGTTTACCTCGATACAGTCCAGTCTTCGACCCCGCTGGCCGACGTACCCCAGATCTACCGCATGGGCTGGTGTGCGGACTACGCGGATGAGAACAACTGGGTCTACGAAGTCTTCAACAACTCAGCTGGCGCGAACCGCCTGCGCCGCGGCTGTGTAGATGACACCTGCACGGAAGTCGTGCCGCAGGAGTTCGATAATCTTACAGCGCAAGCACGCTCTGAGTCCGATCCAGCCGTCCGCAAGGAACTGTACACCGAAGCAGAGCGGCAGCTGTCGGAGGTAGAAGCAGCATACATCCCGATCTACTTCTACACGACACTCGCCGTCACCAAGCCGTACCTGCAACGAACCTACCCCTCGGTAGGCAACGCTGCCTGGTATGAGTGGAAGATCGATTGGGCAGCCAAGCAGGCCGCCCAGTAGATCCGATCAGAACGTTCGGGGGAGGTCGGGTAATCCCGGCCTCCCCCGATGAAATCAGCGAGGGCAGCAGCCATGGGACGTTACATCATCCGTAGAGTAATTGGTTTTATTCCAGTACTTTTTACGGTGGCCTTATTCACCTTCGTGCTCGTACGTGCTATCCCCGGTGGGCCGTTCGACTTCGCCGGCGACAGGGCTCTTCCCCCTCAGGTCACGGCCAACATCCAAGCTAAGTACCACCTCGATTGGCCAACTCACATGCAGTTCCTTTCCTATCTGGTCGGTGATGATGTTGTCGCCAAGGTCTTCGGTGGCATCTACGCCGAGACAGCCGGCAACTCGCGCGGCTTGATTCGCGGCGATCTCGGTCCCTCGCTGCGCTACCGAAGCCAATCGGTGAATGATATCGTCAGCGGCACATTCCCGATCTCGTTCCAGTTGGGCCTGCTGGCGTTAGTGATTGGAATATCGATCGGCCTGCCGGCCGGGATCATCGCCGCCTTGAAGCAGAACACCTGGCTTGACTATTCAGCGACTTTCATCGCTGTCTTGGGGGTATCGATTCCGAGCATGGTGCTCGGCCCGCTCTTCATCTGGCTAATTTCCGTGAAGTTGGGTTTGCTGCCGGCTGCCACCTGGGGTACGAAACCCCCGTTCCTGCTGGGCTTTTTCCCCAGCAACCTCGACTGGGATTTCTGGTCGCATGCCATCCTGCCGGCCATGGCGCTCGGCATCGGGATGTCGGCGGCGATCGCGCGCCTGACGCGCGCCAGCCTGCTGCAGGTCATTCGTGAGGATTACATCCGCACCGCGCGCGCCAAAGGCCTGCAGGAGCGGGTGGTAATCGCCATCCATGCCCTGAAGAACTCGCTCATCCCGGTCGTCACCATCATTGGCCCATTGTTCGCGGCGGTTGTCACTGGCTCGTTTATCGTGGAACAGATCTTCGGCATCGGTGGCATGGGCAAGCACTTCGTCAGCAGCATCGGCAACCGCGACTATCCGCTCATCATGGGCGCGACGCTGGTCTACACGCTGATCCTGATCGTGGCCAACCTCTTCGTTGATGTTGCCTATGCCTGGCTTGATCCACGAATCCGATACGATTGAGGGCATACATATTTATGGCATCCGTTAATCTTACTGCTGGACCGCAGAACATCCTGACGCAAAAACCGCGCAGCCTGTGGCGTGAATCGTTTCGCCGACTGTTGCGAAATAAGGCGGCTGTGATTGGAGGGATCTTCATTATTCTCCTGGTCCTGATCGCAGTCTTCGCCAATGTTGTCGCACCCTTCGACTATGCTGAACAGGATCTGCTGCTGAACAACGCCGTGCCGGAGTACCTGATGTGGGCGATGCCGGACGGCGCCGAGGGTTATGCCCGCATCACGGATAAATTCCCGCTGGGAGCCGACAGCCTTGGGCGCGATGTCCTCAGCCGCACGATCTACGGGGCGAGGGTATCGTTATCCGTAGCCTTTTTCGCCGCCACGGTAAGCTTGTTAATTGGTACGATCTACGGCACGATCTCGGGATACGCCGGCGGGCGGGTCGACAACGTCATGATGCGGGTGGTCGACTTCCTGTATGGGTTCCCGTTCCTGATCATCGTCATCTTGCTGCAAACCTATCTAAAAGCCTTCGCCCGGCGCGGCGCCGAAGGCGTGTTTGCCTCGAAGATCCTCGAAATCAACGACTCGATGGGCGGGATGCTTCTACTCTTCATCGCCATCGGGCTGGTGAACTGGATCGGGATGGCGCGCATCGCGCGCGGCCAGGTCCTATCGCTGAAGCAGAAGGAGTTCATCGAGGCGGCGCATTCGATGGGCTCCGGCGACCTGCGCATCATTGGCCGCCACCTGATCCCGAACATTCTCGGCCCTTTGATCGTCTATGAGACGCTGGCCATCCCAGGCTATATCTTCACCGAGGCCTTCCTCTCCTTCATTGGCCTTGGAGTCGACCCGCCGACGGCGAGCTGGGGGATCATGATTTCGGAGGCTGTGCAGGGCATCCGCAGCTACCCGCTGCAGACGCTGGTACCGGCCATAGCACTCTCGCTGACAACGCTGGCCTTTAACTTCCTGGGCGACGGTCTGCGGGATGCATTCGACCCACGTATGGCCGAGTAATCTACAAGACGGCCCAAGGAAACGAAATCGCGCTCTGCGGATATCCCGCAGAGCGCTTTTGATTCAACGAGGGTTATTGCTCGTGCGCGTAGTGGGGATCCCTCGCCCTACAGGCTCGGGAAATCTCTACCCTCCCGCCCCTTGCAGCATGGCGCCGTACAGCAGCGCGGTAAGCGTGATATCAAGAAGCGCATAGATCCCGAACTGAATGGGCAGCGATTCAATCTCGCGGCGTTTGACAATTAATCGTGCTAGGTAAAGGCTCAGGCCGAGGATCAGGATGGGTAAGAGTATCATCATCGACGATCTCACCGCCGGATCGAGATCCCGCAAATAATCGGCAAACGGCAAGTAGCTGGTCATCTGCGGGATAAACAGGAGCTTTGAAATCCAGAGCGTGATCAAACCGGCAAGGAACGCGATTCTGTCCGCCCACTGCTTGAGACGGATCCAGCGTCCAATTGTGGCCACGAGGAAGAAGATCAAGAATGCTGCCATGACCCAGAGCAGCGCGAAGGGCAGCAGGAACAGTCCTGTCACCGCTTCCACGACAACACCTATTACTTCAACGGTGACTTCGCCCATGGTGAGCGGGTTGAGCAGCTGGT
>DAOUEM010000207.1:0-9700 GCA_034430555.1 Anaerolineae bacterium
CGTCAAAGACCAGCAGCCAGCGCTGCCCGGTTGCCACTTCGACGGCGAAAATGTCACGCTGGATATCGCGCACGGTGGTATAGGCCAGCCATTGCCCATCCGGCGACCAGACGACCGGGTAAAAAGCGGCGACGTCCGCGGCCAACTGCCGGGTCTGCCCGGTGGGGATATCGAGGGCATATACGGTGCCCGAAGGCCCCCACCCGGCCCAGTAGGCGAGCGTCCGCCCATCCGGCGACCAGGCCGAAAAGCCGAAGCCGTCCTCGGCGGTGGCCAGCAGCCGGACCTCGCCCGTGTCTACGTCCAGCAGGTACAGGTCATCGCGATCGAGGTTTTCCCGGTTGGAGACGAAGGCCAGGTGTCGGCCGTCCGGGGACCAGGCCGGGTACTGGTCGTCGGCGGGGTGGCGCGTCAGGTTGATGGGGAGGCCGCCGCGCACGTCCTGCAGGAAGATGTCGCGCGTGCCGGATTCCCAGGCGGTGAAAGCGAACACGTGCCGACCGGGCAGCGCCTGGCCGACGGCCCGACCGGCCAGGATCAGCGCCGCGATCAGCGCCCAGCCGACCACGGCGCAGCTCATAAATCCGGCAATCACTCGTCTGACGCCCATCGCAGCCCCTATGGTCCGGCAGGCAGCAGCAGCGCGTCTTGAATGTTGGTATCCTCCCGCAGGGCGAAGGGCGGCTGGCCGGGACGCTGCACGTCCCAGCGCCCGGCGTCGGCAGCCGACTTCTCCCAGAAGAGGACCGTGCCGTCGGCCAGGTAGGTCACCCGCAGGATGTTGGGCACACCCGGCAGGTAGGGCGAGGTCGTCGAACCGTCCAGGCCGTAGTAGCGGTAAGCGTCGCCCGCCGCGCTCTCCCGCGCGATGAAGCCCAGGCTGTCCGGCGTCCACTGGATGGCGAAGAAGTCGCCCAGGTGGGTGGCCACCACGGTGCCGGTCGTGACATCCACCACCCGCAGCGCGGCCCCCGTAGGGGCGCTCTCCTGCACGGCCAGGTAACGCCCGTTGAGAGAAACAGCCGCCTGCCCCACGTCAAACACGTCCTGACCGGCCAGGCGGAACATCTCCTCCACGAAAAAGCCGCCCACCCCCTCCGAGATGCGCCAGTACACCAGGTCGGCGGTCATGGCCGTGGTGTCGACGTTCTGCGGCATCACCAGGTAGGCGACCATGCCGCTCGGCGCGAAGGTCAGGCGCGGGATGAAGGGTGTTTCCGAGAAGCTGGGCGCTTCCGCGTAGGTCAGCACGACATCACCCAGACGCCCCTCCGGCGTGAGGGCCGTGATCCGCGTGGCGGTGACGAGGAAGCGCGGCGGCATCCCGGAGACCCCGGCGAACTGCCCCCACCAACCCATCGGCACCAGCTCTTCGGTCACCAGGCCGAAGGGATCGATGCGGTAGAGGCCCATCGGCTCGTAGGCTTCGGCCAACTGCCGCACCTCGGCCACCATCGAGGTGTTATCCGCCGCCGGGTAGACCAGCCGAATGTACTCGTTGGCCCGCCCGGTGATCGAGGTCCAGTTGAAGCTGAGCACGGTGATGGCGTTATCCACGTCGACGGCCTGCACCAGGTCGTCTGCCGCCAGCAGCACCAGCCGCCGCACGGCATCCTGGGCGAAGGTGGCGTGCCGGGCCACGCCGGAAAAACCGGTCACCGCCCCCCAGCCCATGCCGCTGCGGTACTGGCCCAGCGTACCGTCCGAGTCCTGCGTCAGGATGTAGAGCGGGCGCATCCCGGCGGGGATAGCAGCGGGCGGGCCGGGCAGCGGCGCGAATCCCGCCACGACGGGCGGCGTCGGCAGCGGCATGGAGACGATCGCGATGTGATACGCGCCGGGCGCACCCTCGCCGATCCAACCGACCTCACCGCTGTCCAGGCGCACCTGCCACATATTCGTGCCGTTGAGGCAGGCCGGGCCACTCAGCAGCGTGAAGGGCGTACCGCCCGGCAGGGTGCGAAGGATGGCCGTCACCTCGTGCGGCTGCTGCATCAGGTCCACGTTGAAGCCCGCCGCGATCTGCCCCTGCATACCGGGAAGGAGCGCCAGCGGCAGCGGGCAGTCGCCGGTCGACGGGACTACTGGCGATCCCGCCGCCTCGATCCAGTAATCGGCTGGGGTGCCTTCCGCCATCCACCCGACGTTGCCGGAATCGGACATCTGCACTTGCCACCAGTTGTAACCATCCGCGCACTGCGGCGCGCCGACGATAGTAAAGGTCGCCCCCGGCTGCGCGATTTCGATCACCGGGTTGGCCCGGCCCGGCCCGCTGCGGAGGTTGTTCGGCAGGCTGGTGGCAGTGCCCACCTGGGCGAGTGCCCCCACCGCCAAGCCCAGCGGAGCGGAGCAGTCCCCCTGGGCCAGGGCGGGTTTGGCCGGCGCGCCCAAAGTCAGCCCGATCAGCAGTACGACCAGCAGTAGTTTATGGATTTTCATAGGATTCCTCACCTCACCAATAATGGTTATCTCACTCGTTAGTATACTGATTGTGCCGTTCTCATGCAGAGCCAGCCACGCTGCCTGCGCTATAATCACGCCGGAACCGCTGCTTCGACCAGGAGGTCGCCGCCATGACTCACGACGCCCTGCACGCCCTATCGCCGCTGGACGGCCGCTACCGGGAGACCGTCGCGCCGCTGCGCGCTTTTCTCTCGGAATTCGCCCTGATGCGGGGCCGTTTGTACGTCGAAGTGGCGTACTTCATCGCCCTGGCCGCCCACCCCGGTATCACCTTTTTACGCGCCCTGACGCCCGACGAGATCGCCCGGCTGCGCGGGCTGGTCGAAGGCTTCGACGACACAGCAGCCGCCCGCATCAAGCAGATCGAGGCGGAGACGCGCCACGATACCAAGGCCGTCGAGCTGGTTTTGCGGGAGCGGGTGGCGGGCACGTCGCTGGAAGGGCTGGCGGCGGGCTTCCACTTCGCGCTGACCAGCGAGGACGTCAGCAACCTGGCCTACGCCCTCAACATCCGCGACGGGATGCGCGCGGTTCTGCTGCCGGCATTGGACGCGGTGATCGACGCCCTGCGGGAAATGGCGAATCGCTACGCTGCCCTGCCGATGCTGGCCCGCACCCACGGCCAAGCGGCTTCCCCCACCACGCTCGGCAAGGAGCTGGCCGTCTTCCGGGCGCGGCTGGCCGGCCAACGGGAATCGCTGGCGGCGCTGGTCGACGGGCTGCCGGGCAAGCTCAACGGGGCGACGGGCAACTTCAACGCGCACGTGGCCGCCTGCCCGGAGGTGGACTGGCCCGCCTTCAGCCGGGACTTCGTGGCCTCGCTGGGGCTGCGGCCCAGCCTGATCACCACCCAGGTGGAGCCGGGCGACTCGCTGGCGGCGCTGTTCGACGGACTGGCGCGCGCCAATACCATCCTGACCGACCTGTGCCAGGACGCCTGGCGCTATATCAGCGACGGTATTTTCGTGCAGCAGGCGGTGGCGGGCGAAGTCGGCTCGTCGACCATGCCGCACAAGGTCAACCCGATCCGCTTCGAGAACGCCGAGGGCAACCTGGCAGTGGCCAATGCCCTGCTGGGCCTGCTGGCGCGGCGGCTGCCGGTCTCGCGGCTGCAGCGCGACCTCTCCAACAGCACGGTGATCCGCAACGTAGGCGCGGCGCTGGGCCACTGCCTGCTGGCCTATCAGAACGTGGGGGCCGGGCTGGGGCGCATCGCGGCGGACGAGGGCCATCTACGGGCGGAGCTGGACGCTAACTGGGCGGTGATCACCGAGGCGGTGCAGACCATCCTGCGGCGGGAGGGCCGGGCCGACGCCTACGAACGGCTCAAGGACTTCAGCCGGGGGGCGGCCCTGAAGCGGGAGGACATCGCGGCCTTCATCGACGGGCTGGACGTGGCGGAGACGGTCAAGGCGGAACTGCGCGCGCTCACGCCGTGGGGATACACCGGCCTGGCGGAGACGTTGGCGCGGCTGGACGAGGCCGGTGGGTAATTGTTGGAGAAACAAGAGTCGGAACGGTTTTTGTGGTAGGGACAGGTCTCACGGATTGTGAAATCCGCCCTGTCCCTACGCATACCCACAACTACGCGAAACCACCCAATTATCCGGCCCCCTACTCCGGCAGCCAGGGGATCAGGGCGTCGCGCTGCGGGCCGGTCGTGCCGAGGAGCGGGGCCGCGCCCAGCGCCTGCGAGATATAAGCGATGTACAACATGGCCTCCTCCGGGAGGTCGGCCAGCGTCGTCGCGCCTTCCAGCGCCTCGCCATCCCAGGAGGGCAGCTCGATGTACTCCGGCGTGACCGTGTCCAGGTAGGCCTGGTCGGGCCGGTAGGATGCGCCGCCCGCGTAGCTCGCGCACACCTGGATCGGCACCTCCGGGTAGGCGATGTCCAGGTGCGTCAGGACGAGGTGAGTCACGTCGGTCACACGGGAGAGGAAGCCCAGGCACGGCAGGTCGATGTAGGCGATGTCGCGAGGGCGTTTGGTGGTCGCGCCATATTCGTGCGCGTCCTCGCGGATGCGGCTCGCCAGCGGATCATCCATCCTGGTCGGCAGGCGGCGGGTGCCCACGCTGGAGGTATACGTCGCCTTGATGGTGGCCGCCCGCACCGCGATCTGGCCCGGCTTGACCAGCCCTTCCGTCGAGTGCAGGATGCCGCCGAAGGTCGGGTCGGACGAGGTCACGTCCGGGTAGACGCCGAAGCGGGGGTCCAGGCCGGCCCCCTGCGCCCCCTCGAAGATGAAGGGCACGTCGGGGTCGGCCCACTGTTCCCGCAGGAAATCGTACACATTGCCGATGTAGGGCAGCAGCATGGCGCGCTGGGCGGCCAGCCGGTCCAGGAAAACGAATTTACTGCCCACCGGCACCGCTTCGCCGCTGAGGCGCGGCACCGGCTGTGCTTCCAGGTTGCCGTCCAGCCCGTCGATCTGGGCGGTATAGAGGTCGTAGTGATGGCCCAGGCGGTCCTGCCAGTCGTCGGCGGCCAGGTCGCGCATGCGGATGGGGTGGCGGTACAGCACGTCGGCGTAGGCGGGCGAGATGCCGCGCCCGGTCGCGCCGTGCCCGCCCGATTCCCAGCGTTTGAGCGTGACCTCCATCGCCCGATGGGTATCCAGCGCCAGGACGGCCATCTCGTCCACGTACAGGCCATCCGGCATATAACCGGTCAGGTTGTGCACGTCGCGCAGTTCGGCCAGCACGTCGCCGGGGTGGATGACCATGCCCTTGCCCAGCACAACGCTGGTGCCCGGCATAAGCACGCCGGCGGGCAACTGGTGCAGCGCGATCTTCTGGCCGTTGATCACCACGGTATGCCCGGCGTTGGCGCCGCCGTTCCAGCGGTAGATCACGCCGCCGCTGCCGGTCCGGCGGCACAACAAAACACACAACTCGTCCACCACGCGGCCCTTGCCCTCGTCGCCGAAGGCCCCGCCCTGGATGGCGATGCTGTTGGGGCGCACGCCCGCCGCCACCACGGTGAGCGGATCGGCGGCCAGCGGCCGGTCGACGGCAAAAAGACGACGCTGCTGATACACGTCGTCGTAGAGTTCCAGGTATCCGGTCATGGGGCTTCCCCCCTCTACACTCACACCTCTACCCGCCAGGCAACGATCCACACGGACTGACGGCCGCGCACCAGAAAGGCGGGCGGCCAGGGGAAACCGTTGCCCAACGATTGTACCGCATCAACGGGGCGTTTGCCTTGTGAAAGCTGGCTGATCCCGCTCATACTATTTCTTGAAAAACATCTCACTACCACACAGGCCAGGGCCTCCAGCGAATGCGGCGCTAACCGTCGTAGCCCCGGCCTCTTCCGTGGAGCGCAGCCATTGCTTCCCCCCCATTTAGGAGAGGCGTCCATCGGGCACAAAAACGGGGCGTACGGATACGCCCTGTCACCAATATCTTATCATGGCGGCGGCAAAGCCCGCGCCAGGTAAGGGATGAGTTCAGAATACCAGCACGATTTGTAGCAGCATCATCGCCAGGAAACCGGTCATACCGGCCACGGCGCTGGACAGGCGCTGCATCTGGTTCGCGCGGCTTTCAGGGATCATCTCGCTCATGACGAGGAAAATCATCGCCCCGGCGGCGAAACCAAAAGCGTAGGGCAGAATCGGTCGGAAAGCCACCACGGCCAGGTAAGCCGGGATGGCGGCGATCACCTGCGGCACGCCGGAGAAGATCGCCCACCCTACGCACTTCCAGCCGCCGACGCCTTCGGCGCGCAGCGGCAGCGAGACGGCCACCCCTTCCGGGATATTGTGGATGGCGATAGCGACGGCCATCAAAATACCAAGATTCACCTCGCCCGACCCGTACGCCACCCCGATCGCCAGGCCTTCCGGGAAGCTGTGGATAAACAAAGTCGACAGCACCATGATGATGCGTCGCGAGCCGGCCTGCGACATCCCACTGACTTCGAAATTGCGGCCTTCCAGCCACCACGAGGTCAGCGCCATCAAAGCCGCGCCAACGAAAATCCCCACCGCGACCGGTGCGATCCCGTCGTCGGTAACGCCGGGGATGATCAGGTTAAAGACCGAGGCCGACAGCATCAGACCACCGGAAACCGCCCAGCCCAGTCTGGCGACGATCTCTGGGAAGTTTTTTACAAAGACAAACGGCAGTCCTCCCAGGCCATTGGCCAGGACCGTCAGGGTTGCAGCAATGAATGTTTCGGTTAATGAAGCCGTCATCTTGATTCACCTCCTCTGTGATTAGCAAGACTTTCGAAGATGCGCCGATCCGCCGGGGAGAGTTGGACCAGCAGGTCCGGCCCAAGCTGAGCGTAGATGCGTTGGGTAAACAGCTCCATCCAGACGAATTGTCGGGCGATCATGACCAGGTTATGATTGCGCGTGATAGTAGCGACCACGTCCAGGCCCTCTTTGGCGATCAGGGTTTCCTGCCCGTCAGCCACCACCATCAGGGTGCCGGTCAATTCGTGCAGTTCGCTTTCCAGCGGCGGATGGTAGGCGACCTGCCCATGGGCCAGTTCACCGCTGCCGGTCAGCAGCGTGCCAACCTCGACGCCACGCTCACAGGCGGCAACGATGGCGTCATGCAGGGCTGCCAGGCCAATATCGTCCAGCACCATGAATAACTCACGTTCCACCTGGTCGATCATCTGGACGGCATAAGCCAGCACAGCCTGCTGCCCGTTGGCGGCCCATACCCGGTCCTCGTCGCGCTCGGTATATACCTGGCCCAAGCCCTGGCGCAGGCCGTCAATCAGTTGACGCTGCCGCTGCTCATGATGATTCAGCAACACATCCGGGGGCAATGGGCGGTAGAGTGTGGCGCGCTTTTCCTGCGTCTCCAGCACGGCACCGCGCGCGTGCAGCCGCCCCAGTGCTTCGTAGACCATGGAGCGCGGCACGCCCGCCCGCTTGCTGATCTGGTAGCCGGTATCCGGGTACTCGTGAAGCAGCGCGATATAAACCCGTGCCTCGTATTCGGTGAAACCGACGGCAACCAGCGCTTCCTGTAAATCCATCAAGTCACTTCCTGCAATAGTAGTTCGGAGTCTCTCTAGTAGTTTGTTTTAGAACTACTATTTAGTCTATAAGCGACGATGGTTTTTGTCAAGGTATAAATCGGATATAAAAGCCCGCTGCGGCGGGCCGATCCGGCGGCGGGCAATCGTCAGGATGTGGTTGCACTACGGGCAGGGGTTTCGTCATCAGTCCGGTCTCGTCGACAAAGACTTCAAGTATCGACGAGTTGGCTTACAATACCTCCGGGTCGAAAGACTCAATATGAAACAGGAGCGCGGACTTCACGTCGGCCAGGCCGGCCTCATAGGTGCCGCCCTGGCCGGCAACGACGCCGTTCAAGCCGAGCGGGTAAGCGACATAACCGTCGGGATGCTTCTCGACAATGATTTTGAAGAACCGCCTGGTTTCCACCTCCACCAGACGCCAACCGGCGTCACCTACCGCACGACGCTCTCACCGTCTTTGACGCGGCGGGCCAGCATCAGGATGTCGTGGGCGCTCTGGCGGGCGGAGTCGGTCTGCGCGCCCAGCATCTCGGCCAGCTCGTCCACGCGGGCCTTGTCGTCCAAGATGTCCGCCTGGGTGATGGTGCGGCCGCCGCGCATGGTCTTGCTGATGCGGAAGTGGGTATCGGCGAAGCCGCCCAACTGCGCCAGGTGAGTCACCACCAGCACCTGGTGCGAGTCGGCCAGGCCCCACAGCTTCTCGCCCACCACCGCCCCGATGCGCCCGCCGATGCCCTGGTCGATCTCGTCGAAGATCAGGGTCGGCGTGTGGTCCACCCGGCCCAGCACGCCCTTGAGGGCCAGCATGATGCGCGCCGTCTCGCCGCCGCTGGCGACCTTGCTCAGTGGACGCAGCGGCTCGCCGGGGTTGGCGGACATGATGAACTCCACCTTGTCCACACCGGTGGCATCAAAGGCCAGGCGGCGATCGCCGACGAAAGCGCCCGCCGGGTCGTCCTCCTGCTCGATGCTGACCGCGAAACGCCCGCCTTCCATACGCAGGTCGCCCAGCTCCTGTTCGATGCTGTGGGCCAGCTGCTCGCCCGCCTGGACGCGCCCCCTGGAGAGCTTCTCGGCCAGCCCGCCGATGCTGCGCAGCAAGTCTTCCTCCTGCACCTGAAGCTCGGCCAGCCGCTCTTCGCTGTGCTCGATGGCAGCCAGCTCGGCCTCGGCCCGCGCCGCGAAGTCCAGCGCCGCCGCGATCGTGCCGCCGTATTTGCGCTTCAGCCGGTTGATGGCCTCCAGGCGCTCTTCCAGCTCGTCGATGCGGGTCGCGTTGTATTCGATCGACTCGCGGTAGTGGCGCATGGTCTCGCCCAGCTCTTCCACCTGGACGCTCAGGCTCTCGGCCCACTCGAACTGCTCCTTCAGCGCCGGGTCGATGTCGGCCAGCTTTTCCACGGCGGTGAGCGCCTGCTGCAGGAGGTCGGTGGCGGAAGGCATCTCCGGCTCGCCGTCCAGCAGCAGGTTATAGGCCTGCTCGGAGAGCGCGGCCAGCTTCTCGCTGTTGACCAGGCGCGTGCGCTCCTCGCGCAGTTCGTCTTCTTCGTCGGGGGTCGGGTCGACGGCGCGGATTTCCTCGATCTGGTAGGTGAGCGTGTCGGCGCGGCGGGCCTGCTCGGCTTCGGCATGCAGCAGGGACCGGATTTCCTCGCGGATGCCGCGCAGCCGTCCCACCAGCCCGGCCAGGGCAGCGCGCGGCTCTTCCAGGTTGGCGTAGCGATCCAGCAGGTGGACGTGATGGCGCGGCTTGAGCAGGGACAGGTGCTCGCTCTGGCCGTGGATGTCGACCAGCAGGTCGCCGACCTCGCGCAGCACGTCCAGGTTGACGGTCACGCCGTTGACGCGGGCCAGGCTGCGCCCGGAAGCGCGCACCTCGCGGCCCAGCACGACCAGGCCGGGGTCGCCATCCAGCAGGTCGTTTTCGGCCAGCAGCGGCAGCAGGCTTTCCTGCACGGCCGCCGGCACGGAAAAATCCCCTTCGACGATGGCGCGGTCGGCCCCGGCGCGCACCGCCATCGGATCGGCCCGGTCGCCGAGCAGCAGGCTCATGGCGTCGATGATGATCGACTTGCCGGCCCCGGTTTCCCCGGTGATCACGTTGAAACCGGACGCGAAGTTGAGCGTCAGGTCCTCGATAATGGCGAAGTTGTGAATACGCAGTTCTTCCAGCATAGTATTCTTGACAAGCCCTCAGTGTTTCGTGCGTTGTTATCGGACAGGTTCGG
>DAOUEM010000208.1:0-1608 GCA_034430555.1 Anaerolineae bacterium
CACCCGCTCGATCCCTGCGCCCAGTGCGGGACGAATTGGAGCTTGTGACGAGGGGCCCTGAGCGGCCCAGAGGGTAGGAACCATGAAAGCGAACGCAGCACAATGGATTCGGATCGCCGTGCCCTTGATGGCACTCGCATTATGGGCCGCCGGCTGTATGGCAGGGCCGACCGTCACCTCTACACTTCCGCCTGCCACAGATACGTCCGTTCCCAGCCCCGTGCCAGCCACGCCCACGGCTACGACCAGCGCCGGGGGTGCGGACGCGGCGACGTCGACGTCGACGGCTACGGCGACCACAGAGGCGACAGCCACGGCAGCATCGCAGGCCACGGCCACCGGCGCGCTCGTGCCGACGGACGTCCCATCGCCGACCAACACGCCGGCACCGGCCAGCACGCCGCAACCGACCGACACACCACCGCCGACGGCGACCTCTGCCCCATCTCTCCCCACCGCGCCCGACCCGGCGATCGGGATGCAGTTGTGGCAGGAAAAGCCGTGCATGGGCTGCCACGGCGCAGAGGCCCAGGGCGGCATCGGCCCCAAGCTGGCCGGCACCGGCCTGACCTTCGACCAGGTGCTGCTCAAGGTGCGCACCGGTGGCCCGCCGATGCCCGCGTTTAGCGACGACCAGGTCGGCGACCTGGAGGTCCGCCACATCTATGCCTGGCTCGAAAGCCTCGCCCCGCCCACGCCGACGCCCATCGCGGTGCCCAGCTTCCCGACCGGCGCACTCCAGGCCATGTGGCAGCAGGTCAGCGACATGAAGGTCTCCTGTGACTTTGCCAAGGACCTGCCCGAGCGGCAGGCGAGCGACGATGCCGGGCGGCTCGCCGTGGTCAAGCAGTACGCCACCCAGGCGGTCCAGCAAGGTCAGGCAGCGATCGGCCAGGCCAACCAGGCCCTGAACGAGGTCCCGGACGAGGCCGTCCGGGCCGTCATCCGCCAGGTGATCGACCACGTCAACGCCGTGATCGACCACGGCAACCAGGCCTTGGGGCAGGGCTCCTTTGCCAATGCCTGGTCCCAGGCCGCAGAGATGGTCGCCATCTCGCGCCTCGACGCACTCCCCCTGGCCACGCAGGCCGTGCGCGACGCCGGCCTGGTCGGCACGGTGCGCGTCCGCGTCACCAACCAGGCCGGCAGCCCGATCCCTGGCGCGTTCGTCACTGTGCTGACGGCACACTCGCCCGTCGGCGTACAGGCCGACAGCAGTGGCCGCGTCACCATCGTCAACGTCGGCGCCGTCCCTGCCCTGCAGGTCAAGGCCTATGCCGCGGGCCTGGTCTACCACGAGGTGCACGTCAACGTCTCCCCCGGCGCGACGGCGGATACCAGCATCGCCCTGCCCTCGCCCAGCCTGGCCGGGCAGACGCCCGCAGTAGCCAACGCCGCCATCGAGCCTGCTACCGGCCCGGGCAGCGCCACCGTTACCTTTCGCGTGACCGCCACCGATCCACAGGGCCCGCTCAACCTGGCCGAGGACCAGATCTTTGCCCTGAACCCCGAGCTGCGCGTCGCCTATATCATGCGCAGCATTGGAGGGAACCAGTACCAGACCCAGGTCGCGCTGCCCAACCTGCAGCCCGCCACCTACACCTGGTA
>DAOUEM010000209.1:0-6585 GCA_034430555.1 Anaerolineae bacterium
GGGATTGTACGGCGAGGTCCTGGGCTTCGCCGACTATCTGGCCCTGCTTTGCCAGGAAGCGGTATCTGATTGGCGGCGATGGCAACACAAGAGACGGCGGCTGATGCGGTCTACGAATTAGCCTAAACAGTCGAGGTCATGAGGGGAGTAAATCATACAGTAAGAACTGCCGTGATGCCGTCACCTGGGAACTATGGGAGCCGGACGGGCGGCATCAATAGGACTCTTCAACCTGAGAGGCCGAGCGCCCTACCCTGGGGTCGTCCAGGCCTCAGGCAGGATCGGCGAAGATCACGTTGATCACGACGGTCGCCAGGCGGATGATGTCGCCGTCGCGCAGCCGCGAGGCGACCGCGACCGGCAGCTGCGACTCGTTGATGAGCGTGCCGTTGGCGCTGCCCAGGTCGGTGATGAATAGCCCGTTATCCTGCCGGGTCAGCCGGGCGTGCTGCCGGGAGATGCCGGTGGCCTTGACCTCGAAGGCTGACAGGTCGATGGCCGGTGTCCAGTCGCTCTCCGGGTCGGAGCGGCCGATGACCACACCATCTGGATCGGACAGGTCCACCTGGATGTATTGGTTGGAGGTGGCAAGGTGCAGCAGCAGTAGCTTCTGGCCCCCGAAGTCGTCGCTGCCCATCTTGCGGGTGCTTTGTGTGCTTTTAAAGATGGCCCTGTCGATCGGTTTGCCGCACTGTGCGCAGATGAGCGTACCTTCCGGATTTTCGTGCTGGCAGGTCGGGCATAGGATCATGGATGCGCTCCCCGGTTCCCCCTGAAAATTGCATGCAGCATAGCGCGATTGGCGGATGGCAGCAAGCCTCACCCGGTCGCGGTCAGCAGTTCGCGCAGGATCAACAGCAGCAGGCCTGCCAGCAGCATCAGCACCCAGGGCCAGATCACCCCGTAGCCGACGCGCACGATGCGTCGGCCCACTTTCTGCGGGAAGTGATCGGGCCGGTCAGACGGCGCTGCCGGAGGTTCATTCGGTGGCCGGTGCTGCTGATCGTTCATCCCCCTGCCCCGTGAATACCTTTTGCCTTCAGCATATCACACCTGGATTCTGCGCCCGCCCTCGGACTCTTTCGTGTATCCTGTAAGTAACGAGATGGGAGGAGGCGCATGAGCAAACATTACGCCAGACCGTGCGAGTTGTGCGGCAGTGTCTTCACGGCGACGCGGCATGACGCCCGCTACTGCTCCAACGCCTGCCGCTCCAGGGCTAACCGCATCCGCCGCAACCGGGAACGCACCCCAAGCAAAAAGGCCGCCAACTGGCAGCCCCTTCTGGAGTGGCGCTCGTATGCTCAGCTGCAAGCCGTCTCCCCGGACGCGGTGCGCCTGATCCGCGAACTGGCGGAAAGCTACGGTCCCGAGGCCGGCGAGATGGCCCTGCAAGCGGTGATGGCTTTTGCCGGCAGCACCGGTTACCGGTGGTAAAGACCGCGGACGGCGCCCGGATCATGGACCACCCTGCCCTAGTCGCCGGTGGCGGCGACTACCGGCTCCTCGAAATCCTGCCCGATGATGTGTTCTTTGCTGGCGCGCCGGACACAGGCTTTGCAGATCTGGTCGGTGCTGAAGCCGCGCACGATCTGGCAGTTTTTTTGATCGTAGGCCCGCCCGCAGGCCGTACAGACGTTGCCGTTCAGGTCACAGTAAGCAACGTGAATGAGGCGGCGCTTGCCGCACTGGACCATCGCCGTGCGTACCTTCTGGCCCTGACGATTTACGATTGGCATGATTGCCCCGCTTCTAGGTGTGGGAAGGAATTGCCACTGCTGCATCGTTGCTTGTGATGGATATCACGACGTTTTTATTGTAGGGGGATAATCATAACTTTTATGAGTTTTTTATACGTATTTTAGGTGTTCTTCACAACTGGAACCGCTCTCATGGTTGTGCCCACCGCCTCTGTTTACAGGTCCTCGAACTCGACCAGCTCCCCATCCGGCGTGATGGGCCATTCGTCAAAACGATACAGCGCCGGGTTGCGCAGGCAGCGCTCCGGGTCGAAACGGCTGTTTTCCATCTGGTCCAGGTTGAGCTGCTCGCGCAGCAGGTCCACCGCTTCCAGCGCCCAGTCATGGCCCAGTGCGGCCAGCGCCGCGCCGATGCTGTCCAGTTCCACCAGGATGCACTGGCGCGTCTGGAGCGGGATGCCCGGATCGTCGATCTGTTCGCTCCAGCGGTTATAGGCGGCCAGCAGCGCCGAAGGATCGGCCTTGGTTTCGTGCCCTGTCATTGGGTGGTCCTTTCTACCCGGCTATCTATAGTTTACCAGTAAGGGCAATGGGCTGAGGTCCGGCGGTTTGCCCTGGCAATAGAAAACGACGCATTTCGATGCGCCGCTGCGATGGTTGATGGGTTGATGCGAACATCTGCTCAATTTAAGCCATAGCGCTTAAATAGGCATGTTGTACAATAGATATATCGACCCCCCTACCCTGTCAGGTGTACTCATGGTGACCGATCTTCCCCGCGAAATTCCCATCGACGAACAACTGCCGGAGAACATCCGCGATCGATATGTTCGTGTGGCTTTTGCGGCAGACATAGTTGGAGCGGCTACAACGACACTCCAGCGCCACCTTCGCATGGGTTCATTGGCAGGGGCTAAGATCGGGCGAGCCTGGTTGATCGAGCGGAACTCGCTGGCTGTTTGGACACCGGGCCAGTCTGGACCCAAGCCGAAAAAGCAACCAAATGCCGCCTCGTAATGAGTTCTAGAACTTACTGAACCCCTGTAATGGCATCAATCACACGAGATTCTTGACTCTTTTGCGTTTATGCGCAAAGATAGAGGTAGTTCCTTACCAAAAACCGTGAGCGCCGCGACTGCTAGAACAGTCGGGCGCTCGTTTTAGAGAGTGGCAAGAGAATTTGCTACTAGATTTAGCAGCTACACTTGCTCACGCATCGTTAGAATCAGTGTAGCAAGTTTTCTCCCACTCTTCAAGTGCCAATTAGGTATTCCACGGCACGGCAGCGGTGATAGGCTTTCGCGGTCGGGTCACGGTGTATAACCGTGGGACCCTTGAACCAGGTCCGACCTGTCTCCGGCTGATGCCTACCTCGTACAGCGGGCTGTACCCGGTCGACTAAAACGGCGCCAGGAAGTCGCAGCAAGTCCGTCTCTTCGATTGTTTTCGGCCTGCCGGTGTATGTGGGCCGCCGGCAGGCCGCTTCCCGTGATCGCCCTACCCCCCACCCTCGTTTGGGTGGTAAGCTAAAGACAGCAGCACAGGGAGGGGATGATCATGGGCTGTTGGCCGCGCTGGGTTCTGGGGACGGTATTGGCCGTGATATGTGCGCTGGGGCTGTTGGGATGGAATACACAGGTTGTGGAAAGACCGGACGAACCAGCGACCGGCCTCTGCACCGTGTACGTGGAGCGGGACGACGTGCCCGGCTGCGCCATCCCCGGCGATGAAGATACCGTGATATTTGACCTGCCGGTGGGCCGGACATTGACCGTGGTCGGCCAGGCGGTCCTGGCGGACGGCGCGCTGTGGTGGCTGGTCGAGGTGCCCAATATTGACCGGGTCTGGGTCCTGCCGGAAGCGGTTCGGGCTGCCGGCGACTGCGATCATTTGCCCGCGATCGATCCCCCGCTGTCCCTGCTGACCTCGCCGTGCTGCTCGTCCCTGCCGGGCCCGGTTACCCCGCGCGACGAGCCCGGCCCGCCGGTCACGGGCGGCGCTTCCGGCGGTTGCGACGAGTAGCAGCCTTACCCCCCTGCCCCCTGTAATCGCTCGTAGGCAGCGCGTATCTGGCCGGCCACGAGGTCGAGTTCGGCGCGCGGCGGCTTGATGTCCCAGTCCGCGGCGACCTGGAACGAATCACCCTTATAGCGCGGGATGACGTGCAGGTGCACGTGAAACACGTCCTGGAAGGCCGCTTCACCATCAGCCAGGAACAGGTTGATGCCCTCGCAGGTGACGCCCGACATGCGGATGGCGGCGGCGAGTCGCTGCGCGATTTTGAACAGGTGCATGCCGGTCGGCTCGTCCATGTCGGCCAGGAAGGCATAGTGCTGCCTGGGGATCACCAGCGTGTGCCCCACGGTGACCGGGTTGATGTCCATCAGGGCCATGACGCGCTCGTCCTGGTAGACGATGCTGGCCGGCGCTTGAGTGGTGACGATGTCACAGAAGACACAGGATACCATCGGCGTTCGTTCCTTGGGTGCAGGCGAGTAGGCCTGACTCTGCATCAGGTGCGGGGAAAGCACAATCCGGCATCAAACCGGATAACCTCAGGCTGCTCGACGGTGCCCATTAGCCGCGGCGCTGCAGCCGGATCCAGATGGCAAACAGGAAGAATGCCCCGGCGGTTGTGGCCAGGTCAATGTGCTGCAGGGGCGGGTAACCTGGGGCAAAGATATGAAACACCAGCGCGGCCACCCCCAGAAAGACGCCGGCGAGTTCTAGCAGATCGGTGATGAAGTTGGAGATTCCTCGGAAGAAGCCACGCATCGGGTTCACTCCTTGGGCGCAGGCAAGTTCGACTGACTGTGTATCAGGTGCGGGGGAAGCACAACCCGGCGTGGGCCGGGTCTGGTTTATCCGGGGGGATGTCCGGCCGCTGCAAAAACTCACGGACTTCTGGCGTGTACATTTTTGACCCCCCTACCCCCCGAGGCCTGGCGCGCCGCTCAAGGCCAGCAGGATCACAACTGCCAGCAGGATGGCCGCCGCCACCGCCACCACCGTGATGCCCACGAACAGCAGCCGCCGCATCCGGTCTTCTGTGGCTTCGATGGTGGCCAGCCGGCCGCGGAGTTCCGCTGCCTCCGACTGTGCCTGGACGGCCGATTCCAGCCGCACCGTCTCGACCTTGGCGGTCAGGTTGGCGATCTCGGCTTTGGCCGTCCCCAGCTCACGCTCTAGTTGGATCACCTGCTCGTTGCGTTCGTCCAGCTTCTCGCGGGCCTCGACCAGCTGCTCGGTCAGTTCGCTGACCCGCACCGCCAGCGTCTGGATGCGCGCTTCGGCGGTGGAGACCGGCATCAGTTCGATCTGGTCGCCCACTTCCGTGATCGGGTGCTCCGGCAGCGGGCCATCCTCAAGCTGCCCGGCGGCAACCTGCACGGCAATTTCCTCGTGGGTTAGTCCTTCGCGCTGCGCCTCGCGGATGGTCCAGAACACCCGCAGGTCGTTTTCAGTGAAGGCCCGGCGGCGGCGCTGATCGTCATCCTCGGCTTTCTGGGCGGTGGGCGAAAGATACTGTTCGTAGTCCCTGGCCCAGCGGCGAATGGTGGAGGTATCCACGCCGAGCCGTCGGGCCATGTCTTTTGATTGCATGGTGCGCCCTCAACACTTTGAATACGGGTCTGGTGAAACGGGTAGTGACGGTTTGGTATGAACGTAAACGAGATAACCCGTTTAGATTTATTTGGTAAACGTTTGCTACCCGTTTATATCTTGTTTGCCAGGTTATAACACGGGTAGAGTCGTGTAGAATGCTTGCTCCGCCCGTGCCAATACGCTACAATGCCCATATACAGTATATACGCAAAACGCCGAGCAGTGCGACCAACACCCTCGGCGGCGATCACAGTACCAGTGGGTGCGACTGTGATGGCGCCAGTCTATCATATTTTACCGCCTACGCACAGTGAACCACCAGCGCCCGCCGTCTACCCGGTTGTGGGCGGTTTAGTCCCTCCCCAACCGCTTCGCCCCGCATCCGCCCGTTTACCCATAGGGCCGAGTCCCGCCCGCCGCACTTAGTTGAGGAGAAACGTAGTATGGCCACGCGCACCAGGAGCAAGATACCGGAAACCGTGACGCTGGAACACATCCGGGGGCTGAACACGGCGCAGTACGACCGCTGCAAAGCCGCCGCCGAGTTGCGCATCCGCGAGCGCGCCGGCGAGAAGCCCCGCCGCAAAGCCTTTGTCCGTGAGCTGGAACCGCTGTGGGGTATCCTCGATATCGCCGCGCTGCTGGTGCTGCTCTCCGCCTGGCTGGTGTCGAGCGCCCACATCCTGACGCACGTCGGGCAGGCGTCGTTCAACAGCTACCAGGCGGTCAACGGCGGGCAGTTCGCCGGCTGGCTGTGGGACTCGCAGTGGTACGGCTACGCCCACCAGATCGGCTACATCATCCTGGCCGAGAGCGCCATGATCCTGTTCATGACGATGTTCGCCGCCATGCACCGCCGCGCCGGCGAAGGCTCAGCGGCCTTCTACGCGCGCAAGCTGATCCCGTTGGGGCTGGCGCTGGGCAGCGCGCTGTTCGTTGTCGTCGCCAACTGGCAGAGCGGCGTAGGCGAGTTGGAATCAATCTTGCCGCCGGCGGTGACGATCGGGCTGGGCTTCTGGCTGGAGGGCAAGCTGGCCGCCCAGCTGGAGCGGCAAAAGGCCATCACGGCGCGCTACCTGGAGGCGGTGGAGCGCTACGAGCTGGCCCAGATGGATGTCGAGAGCCATCCTGATTACCTGCCGTACCTGCGCCAGGAAGTGGCCCAGAAACTGCTGAGTCTGTCGCCGCAGAAGAACTATCCCGACGTGCCGATCCCGGTGCTGAAGGCGGCGGTGGCCCGCGAGCTGTACCGCGACGAGTGGGCCTTCCAGGAGCTGGA
>DAOUEM010000210.1:0-31511 GCA_034430555.1 Anaerolineae bacterium
ATGAACTGGCGCTCGGCATCGTTGAGATGGGCGATGTAAAACACGCTGACGCGCGGCCTGCCATCGGACGTGTAAAGCAGGCGGCGCACATCGAGCGGCTCGCCGTTGATCCATGACTGGAACGAGGGCGAAGCGATGATGTTGTTCAGTTCCATCGCCAGCTTAAAACGGTCCTTCTCCGGGAAGAAGGTGTCCACGTCAAACACACCCAGCTTGGCAAACGGTGGCTGCTGCACCTGGATGATCACGTCTTCCATCGTCAGGCCCTGGCCCTGCCGCCAGGCATTCTCGAAGATGTTCGAGATCAGCACATGCTCGCGGTCCTTCACCGGCTCCACCTGCCTGCCGATCAAGGCCAGCAGCGCCGTTACCATGCCGGAGATACGCTCGCGGTGCGATTCTTCGTGGCCGACCCAGCCTTCCGCCGGGGCCTGCATGGCGTCCAGGATGCTGATGGGCAGGCCGGAATCGGAGCCGGGGGTGTAAATGTTGTAATCGGCGGCGTACTTGAGCCACTTAACGCGGTCCGGCACGATTCCCCAGGCCTGGAGGCCTTCCCGCCAGCGTTCGGCCACGTCGGCGGCGTATTCCGGCACGTCCAGCCCGGCGCGGCGCGCATCGTCCACGTTCACCCACGGCTCGAAGTCCTGCTGCCGCAGCTCGGGGAACGTCAGCAGCAGGTTGGTGATGTCGCCCTTGGGATCGATCACGATGGCCGGGATATTGTCCAGCACGGCTTCTTCCAGCAGCGAGATGCACAGGCCGGTTTTGCCGGAACCGGTCATACCGACAACGACGGCATGGGTGGTGAGATCACGGGAGTCGTAGTACACCACGTCGTCCATCAACCGCTGGGTAATCGGGTCGTAGCGACGGCCCATGTAAAAGGTGGTAGGGGCTTCAATAAAGGGCATAGCACACTTACCTTGTTAAACTCATGACCAACACGTTTCGCACAGATTTTCTAGACTAATGGCTATGATAGTACAAGGTCGCGCATTTGACCAGTCGAAGCTCCTCCCCCAGGCTGGCGGCCATCTAACAGCCGCCGGACCACCCCCGAAATCACCTCACGCGCTTTACAGCGGCCGATCCTTCAGGCGGACCGGGCGGTCCCGCAGCGCCCCGATCACCTTGTGCGCCAGGAAGACGGGCAGCATCTTCCACAACTGCTGCTCCGTGATCTGGAGCACGAGGCCCGACGGCATGGTGAACATGGCTTCGCGCAAGCCCGGCATCACCAGGAACGGCGGCAGCAGCACGTCCAGGTGGGACGCCAGGCGCGGGGCCGCCGCCAGGACCGGCTCGCCGGCCAGCATCAGGCGGTGCCAGCCGGGCAGCCGCAATCCGGGATCGATCGCGCCGGAGTCGGGAATGCCGCCGCTCACGTCGAGCGGCCGGAAGCGCAGTACCACGCCTCCAAAGCGCACGCTGCCCGCGTCGTCTCCCGGTTCAGCGCCACAGCAATTCTGAAGCACGGTGATGTCCTCCTGAACGCGACCCGAATACAACTCGACCTCGGCCACCCGCCGCCGCGATCCGGGCCGCACGGCCACTGACAGGCCGGGTTCAAGCACGCATTCTGCTGGCTCCCGGTCCGGGAGTTCCAACACCACGCGGTGGACATAGGCCAGGTTGGCGGGACGAGCACCGTCGGCATGTTCGAAGAACTCCAGCGATACATCCGCGCACTGCACCAACGCCACCCGCACCGGGCCATGCGGCAGTGTCAGCTCAAAACGGATGAACGGTTTCAGGCCGGTCATGGACTGCAGATCGGCCAGGACACTATTCAGATTGTGGACATTGCCGCCCACGGTATCCAGATGCATGATTAACCTCCCTGGTTATGGGTCAGTCTGGTGACCCGCCCGATTCCGGCACTGCCGCCGGTTATAAAACCAACATTACTTCTGATGTTCACAGCACCCCACAGTTCCTCAAGCAAGAATATTCAAGCCAGAATAAGAAAGAAAAAAAGAGGGGAATCAATCGTATTCCCCGGAGACAACCTTCCCCAGCACGTCTTTTAGCCAGGTGAGTTCCGCTTCAAAATGCACGTAAGAATGATCAAAAATGGCATTGGCCCGCGCCGGGACATACGGCTGGGTTAGCTGATGATCGCGGTGTTCGCTCAGGTAGGCCAAGTTTTTTTCCACCGCCGCGATCTGCTTTTCGAGGTAAGCCACCAGATCATCATGAGACAGTGAACGCGCAAAAAACAGCCCGATGTCCAGCGCGAAGAACTGACGCTCCGGCTGCTCCCACACTGCCCGCAGCAGCCGCATAAACTCGCCCTGCCCGGCACCCGTGATCTGGTAGATGCTGCGTGAAGGCCGCCCGCCCGCCTGCTCGGTGGCGATCTTTTCGATCAATCCTTCCTCGGCCAGCTTGCCCAGCGCGAAGTAGATCGAGCCAAAGGCAATGCTGGTCCAATCGCCCATGCGGTCTTCGATAATTTGTTTGAGTTCGTAACCGTGCAGCGGCTGTTGCCGCAGCATACCCAGGATCACCAGACGGGTAGACATGGTTCAACCTTATATATTCTATCTTGTATATTCTAGCATGAAGTATAGGCGTCGTCAAGCACATAAACGAATGCGCCCGCCGGAATCAAAAGCGCCCGACTGTCGCCGGGCGCCGGTGGGTCAGGCACGCCCTCAGTTGCAGGAGAGGTCCTCGGGCGGCGATCCCTGGGCGAAGCGCAACTCGTACTCGGCGATGTACAGCGCGGTCACAGCCGGATCGTGGACGATCATCAGGTTCTCGTCATTCGACTCGGCAGCGCTGTCCGAAAAGTTAAACGAGCCAAGCACCACCGTATCATCATCCATGATCATCACCTTGTGGTGCAGGACGTACGGATTGCCATCCTGGCGGACCTCCAGGCCGGCGCAGTAGAACCTGGTCATCTCGCTGTACACGGTCTCGCTGCCGACCGTCTCGAAGACACCCTGCACGGTGATACCATCGGCGGCCCGGGCCAGAACGGCATCACCCAGTTCGTTTTCCGTAAAGGAGAAGGCCATAAAGCGGATCGTCGACTCGGCATCATTCACTTCCGCGACGACCTGGGAAATTACCTCATCTTCCGGCGCGAAGTACACCTCGATCGGGATGCCATTGACGGTCACCTGGGGATTGGGCGTATTGGCCGGCGAGCGCGGCCCGAACAGCCTGTCCACGAACATCTCGTCAAATTCGGCCTGGTAATCATCCGCCACGAGGCGGTTACGCAGCCGCAGGAAATTGTTGTTGTTACGGTAGGAGCCGTTGACCGTCAGGTTCATGCTGCCGGTCCACACATCGATGCCATCGATGATGATGAACTTGTTGTGCATCAGCGCGCTGCGGTCGTCGTCCACGATGGGGATGCCGGCATCGTATAGCTCGTCCAGCAGCGTGTCGTCTGGCTCTTCTTCCATCTGGTCGAGGATGTCTTCCCGGTCATCTTCACCGGCGGCCAGGTATGCCTCGTACAGCGAGACGTCAAGACCATGATCATCGTCGGTCACCAGGCGAATCGTCACCCCACGGTCATGGGCGGCGATCAGCGCGTCGGCGATAGGTCTCGAGTTCAGCTCGAAAACAGCCAAATCGATCGTCTGCTGCGCCTGGCCGAGGGCCGCCGCCACGATAGTTTCCGTGCCGTTGACGTAAGTCGCCGGATCGGAACTGCCCGTCGGCGCGGTGAAGTACACCAGAAACGGCGATCCGGCCATGCTGACGGGAGTGCCAACCGGCGTCTGGACGACCGGGGTACTGACGATCGTCGGAGTCGGCTGGCCGGAGAGCAGCGCCAGGATATCGATACCGGTCAACTGGGAGATGACAGTGATCACGATGATCAGCAGTACGGCAGCCAGCCCGCCTCCGGCAGCCTGACCGGGGGTAATTTTACTTGACGATGACTCCTGTTTCTTTTTGGTCATTTCGGACGGTTTCCTCCCTGTGACAGTAAATCAGGCGGCTCAGGGCCGGTCAGTTTCTGGCGGTCGGGTGGTGCAGTTAGTTTTTCCGGCTGCGGCGGCGCGGACAATGCTTCAGGCTTGGGCGGGGCCGCCAGTCGGTCGGGCGTGAGTGGCGCATCCAACTGATCGAGCGGCTCCGGCGGTGGGGCAAACATCGCCAGCAACGTCGTCACCACCTGCTCGTTGCTGAGTGCGGCCTGCTTCACCAAAAACGCCTCGACCTGGGCGGTCTCCGGGCGGGACACCGCGTCGCCGTAGAGCTTTTCGCTGAGCGAGGCCAGCCGGGCAAAGTCTTTGCGCAAACGCTCCGGGTCGCCTTCGCCGCGGCGGCCAACCAAGCGGTTGATCCGCTTCATCAGGCGGCGCAGGCTCGTCAAAGAGTCGTCGAGCGTTTCCATGCTGGATTGCAGGGCGGCTTCGGCCACGACGCGCCGGGCCATGGCCGACGCCTGCCGCAGCCCCCACTCGATGAGCGGCCTGGCTTCGTCGTCGGTTAGCTCGTCACGCAGCCCGGCATCGCCCAGGATAGACTCGGCCGCGCGCGCCTCCAGTTCTTCCGGATTGGGTGTCTCGACAGGCATGGATTCCCTCCCTGGAAAAGTTAAGCGACGGTTCACCTGAATTGTAACATGCAACTACCATAATGGCGTCATAAAACGGCCACCGTACAAGACACAACTCGCGCCCTCTCTCCGCCGGGAATTCAGCCACCGGCGGCTATCGCCTGCCGCACGGCGTCGTCGGGGGACTCCGCCCATATCACGGCCCCGGCGGCGAAATCCGCCAGAAAGGGAGCCGAGCCGAGCGCCACCACCGGCTTGCCCATCTTGACCGCCAGCGCGATCTCGGAGAGCGTACCCCACCCCGTGCCGATAGCGATCAACGCCCCCGCGGCCCGCGTGATGATGGCGTTGCGTGCTTCGCCCAGGCCGGTGGCGATGGGCACCGTGACCCAGGGATTGGCCCCGTCCGGCGAGTCGCCCGGCAGGATGCCCACCGTGATCCCCCCACCCTCGACCGCGCCGCGGCAGGCGGCGGCCATCACCCCGCCCCGCCCCCCGCAGATCAGCGTATGTCCACCCTCGGCAATCAGGCGGCCCACAGCTTCAGCATAAGCGGCTTCCTGCGGTATTGCCTCGGCCACGCCGATCACCGCGATAAGCATGATCGTCCCCCTGGTTGATTGGTAGGGCGCTGCTTGCTGCGCCAAAATGACGGATTAGTCGTCAAGGTAGGACCACCGGAACCTCGCCCTTCGAGGCCTCGCCCGGCAGCGATTCGACCTCGTCAGCGTCCGGCTTCGCGTTCAAGGCCTCGTGCTCCAGAATGAACCGCACGGTGCGCCTGCGCCGGAAGATGCCGCGCACCGGGTACGCGATCTCGCTAAGGTCAAGGCCGGCCGTGGCCACCTGGTAGAGCAGCGGCGTGAAGGTGTGGTAATTCTGGCGGTCGATCAGCAGGACTTCGACGGGTTGGCCGGCCAGAGTCTGCGCGGGCGAAGAGACCGCCAGACCCGGCCCCGATGATCACGACCCGTGGGGAATGTGAGGTTGTCATGGCGCCCCCAATTACAGTCAAATACGGCCATTGTTATATTGTTTCCTTTGTGAATTCTATCACATATAAAGGGCGCTTGTTTATTAGAAAGCGATAAGAACCGGTCTATGGTCTATTCAGCGGCGGCCAGGGCATCCCCAACCACGCCTTTCACCACCTCGTGCAGGGCGGCATTGGTGGCGGTGATTTGCCCGGCCAGCAGGTGCCAGGGATCACCGCCCGGCAGGCACAGCCGTCCCCCCGCCTCCGTGACCAGCAGCGAGCCGGCGGCCACATCCCAGGGTTGGAGCCGCAGCATGACGAAGGCTTCCACCCAGCCGGCGGCCACGTAAGCCTGGCCCAGCGCGGACGTGCCAAAGGTCCGCACGGAACGGCAGCGCGGCGCGATGGCGGTCAAAACGGCCAGGCTGCGGCGGCGCAGGTCGGGCTGGCGGGTCAGGCCCAACTGGATCACGGCCTGGGTCAGGTCATCGCGGGTGGAAACATGCAGCGGCGCGCCGTTGAGAGTCGCCCCTTCACCCAGGGCGGCGGCAAACATCTGGTCGCGCACCGGGTCGTAAATCGCCCCAGCCTGCACCGTCAGACCCTGCACCACCGCCACCGAGACGCAGTACTGCGGAATACCGCGGCTGTAGTTGGTGGTACCGTCCAACGGATCGATCAGCCACCAGGTACCCGTTGGCGGCTGCCAATGACGCATGTCCTGGCCGAGGTCGTTTTCCTCGCTGACGATGGGATGATCGGGGTAGCAGGCTCTGATAGCGGACACGACGGCTTCTTCGGCGGCGTAATCGGCGTCGGTCACCTCGTCGCGGAAGCCTTTGCGCGCGACCTGGCGCGGGCGGGCCTGGACGGCCTGGATGGCTTCTCCGCCCCGGCGGGCGGCTTCTATCGCGGGCAGCAGCAGCGGGTCGGTCATAGGAACCTCGTTACCATGGGTGGTGGCGGATATCCGCATACAAACGGCGGCAGGAACGCCCTCCCACCGCCGGTAGTGTAACCCGATTTTCCAGGCACAGACAGCGCGCGCCGCCGGTTCCAGCGTGCCCGCCCGGTCTATCCACCGAGCACGGACATGGCCCAGCCCCACACCTGCTCGAAGTTGACTTCATCCCCGTACAGCCGTGTCAGCGACCAGCGCTCCTGCGCCTGGCACTCGCGGGGCGCGGACCCCAACAGCCTGGTGTCGCCGAGCACCTGGCCGGTCCGGGCGACGACCAGCCGCACCGGGCGCTCATACTGCATCCGGTAGATGTCCGGCCCTTGGTAGCGACAGCGCTCGATGGAGTCGCGAATCTGCTCGCCGACGCACAGCACCAACTGCGCCTGCCCCGGACTGGCGGGCGTCCATTCGCCCAGGCGCTCGTTCCAGTTAGCGGTCTGGCGGGCCGCGTTTTGCAGCACACTAGGATACACGATGATGGGATGCACGCCGGGACCACCGTCGAAGCCGGCGGCGCTGCTCACCCCCACCCCGGCGCAAATGCCCGGCAGCCCGGCCTGAACGTCGACATCCGCCCCCGCCGGCAGCGACACCGGCACCGGCGGCCCGCCGCGCGGCAGGTCGTTGATCGAGCCAAAGGTTTCCTCCAGGTAGGGGCGGTACACCCAGACATCGTGCCCGTGGTAGCGCACCAACACGAAGCGCAGGTCCTGGCTGACGGCCAGCGCGGGCAGCGTTTCCCGGTAGGAAATGATCCCGGCCGGTTCCAGGTCAAAGCTCGGCTCGGTGCGGTAGTTGAGATTACTGAACGGCGAGACCATCACATTGGAGGGCACCGCGCCGCCGGTGGGCAGAAAGGTCTCGTTGGATACCGGCAGGTGGCGAAGGCTGCCCTGGGTGACGGTCACGTACCCCAGGTTGACCCAGCCGCGCTGGCCGTTGTAGGTGGTCGCCAGCCAGACGCGGTCCGGGCTGATGGCGCTGATGTCCAACTCGGCCAGATAGGGAATGGTTGTCAACCGGTCCGAATCGCGGGTCGGCCCGGCCCGCAGGCTCAAATTGTCGTCGGCGACGATGCGCACCCCATCCTGGGCCCCGGCCTGGGCAGCGGCCATCATCACCCCGCCGGCCAGCAGCACCACCACGGCAGCCCCAATCACCCACAAACGCGGTTTCATCGCACTATCCCTCACTGATCGATCGACTGGATGCCTGCCCTCACTATAGGAGCGATTGCCCCGGCGGACAAGCATCCGGCGCCGTTTCGTCGGGCAACCGGTGACCGGGCGTAGGGGGAGCGGCGGTCTGGCACTGACCCGGACACAAAAGCAGGCGGCAGGGAGCGCATCCCCACCGCCTGCCAGCCTTGACCTTATAACGGCATCGCCGGGATTAACCGGTGTTAGGGTGCGATGTAGGGCTGCATCCACGTCTGAAGCGTGCTGAATGACACCCCGCCGCCGGCCAGCCGGACCAGGGACCACGGCTCGGATTGGCGGCAGTTGCGCGGCTCGGACCCCCACAGTTGGGTCGAGGCCAGCACCTGCCCGGTCTGCGCCACGTGCAGGCGAACCTCGACGAAGTACCGGAAGCGGAAGATGTTGGGGCCGTTATACTGGCATTCTTCGATCTGCACTTCCCGCTGCTCGGAGACGCACAATACGAGCTGCGTCTCGGCCAGGTTGGTCGGCCCCCAACCGCCCATCTGGCCAGACCAGGAGTGCCGGGTGCCGGCATCGTTCAGCAGCACGGTGGGGTGAATGCCAGGGCCGCCGGTATACTCGGCAGCTTCCGCGATGCCCACGCCGCCGCATACGCCGGCCAGGCCCGCCTGTACAGCCGCGTTCAACTCACCCAGCGAAGGGCCAGCCTCTCCGGCAGCCGCGCCGGGCACCAGGCTGTCCAGCGAACCGCTGACTTCGACCACGTACTCGCGGTACACCCAGACGTTCTGGCCGAGGTAACTGACCATTACGAACAATCCGTCTTCGCTCAGGCCGAGGGCCGGCACCGTCTCCGTATAGGGAATCGCGCCCGACGGGCGGACGTCCAGGGTTGGCTCGGTGCGGTAGCGCAGGTTGACGGTCGGCGAGATCATGACGCTGCTGGTCACCTCACCCCCGCCGCGCGCGAAGACCTGGTCGGAGGCGTTCAATGCGCCCAGGCTGCCGCTTACCACGCCAGTGTAAGCCAGGGAAAGCCAACCGCGCTGGCCGTTATAGGTCACGGCGACCCAGTTCCGGTCCGTGCTGATCATCAAGGCATCCAACTGAGTCTGGTAAGGCACGGTGGCAAAACGCTCATGACTCGAGGACGGCCCAGCCCGCAGGCTTAGGTTGTTATTGGCAACAACGATGACACCCCCTTGTGCCAGGGCTGGCAAAGACCCCAGGCAAATCAGCGCCACCACGACGATGATCACAAATCGCTTACCGAGTAATTGTGTGTGCTTCACACTTTCCCCCTTACAGAGAATAGCCCCACTGAACAAACAATCCACAAACGTACACAGAACAATATACGATAAATTAACAGACGGCGCAAGTGATTGCCGTGTTTGCTCCTTCCTTACATTTATACTCCGAATTAGTCGGCCACCCTGCGATCAAAAAAGCCCGGTCTCTACGGCGAGAACCGGGCCTGGTAGTTCTTTTTGGTAAGAGGGAAGCGCAGGTCAAACGGCCAGCTTCAGCCCTTCAAACCGGTGGTGGCGATGCCTTCGGTAAACTGCTTCTGCGTGAAGAAGTAGACGATCAGCACCGGCACCAGCGCGATCACGGCGCCGGCCATCATGAAGTTCAACTCCACGTTGACGTCCTGCTGGAAGGCATACAAGCCATACGAGATAGGCCGCCACTCCGCAGCATACGTCACCAGGATCGGCCAGTCGAGCGCGTTCCAGGCCCCCAGGAAGGTGAACAGGGCGATGGTCACGATGGCGGCGCGCGAGATCGGGACCGCCACCTGGAACAGGAAACGCAGGTGCCCCGCCCCGTCGATCTGGGCCGCATCGTACAACTCGCCCGGAATCTGGCGGAAGAACTGGCGCAGCAGGAAGATGCCGAAGGTGCTGGCCAGGAAGGGCACCACCAGCCCGAACCACCCGTCGATCCAACGCAGGCCCACCGCACTGGCGAAATCCAGCAAGCCCACCTGCTCCCAAAACGCGTTAAAAACTTCGTTGAGGCCGGTCACCGTCAAAAAGTTGGGGATCAGGATGATGGTCGACGGAATGAACAGCGTCGCCAGGAACATGCTAAACAGCAGATCGCGGCCAGGGAACTCCATCCGGGCAAAGGCATAGGCCGCCAGGATGGAAAAGAGCGTCTGGCCGAGCACCTGCAGCCCCGTCATGATCACGCTGTTGCGGAAGAAGAGACCGAACTGCGCCCGGTTCCAGGCGGTGAGGTAATTAACCACACCGCCGCGAATCACCGTATTGCCGACGACCCAGTACACGTCGCGGGCTTCGGCGTATTCGCGCCAGGTCAGCGCTTCTTCGCTGGCGCCGACCTCGGTAGCCGTCCGCAGAAAGCTGGGCCAGGCCGCCGGGTCCGACCCCATGACCTGTTCCATCTCGACTTCGCTGTAGGTAAATGTCTGCAGCAGCGCCTGGTTGGTCACGAATTGGCCGGACTGAGTCTCGCCCAGCGTCATCAGCGACACGCTAAACATCCACAAGAAGGGCAGCACGCAGGCGATCGCGCCGATAGTCATGACAATGTAGGCAAAGATGCGGAAGGGGTCTACCTGGATGCCCGGCCCTTCGGAGATCGTACGAACGGCGGTTTGTTCGGGCGGCAGCTTGCGCCTGGTGGGGGGTTGTGCGACCTCAGCCATAGAACACTCGCTCCTTGGAAAGCTCATTCTGCACCAGGGTCAGGATCAGGATGATGCCGAACAGCACGAAGGCCATCGCTGAAGCATACCCCCACTGGTTAAACTGCCAGAACTGCACGAAAATATGCACGCTGGCGGTATCGGCCGTGCCGCGCGCGGCGCGCTCCCGCATCACGTAGATGTGGCTGAAGGCGCGGAAGGTCCCGGTCACGCTGAGGATAATCAGGAAAAACGTCGTGGGGGAGAGCAGCGGCAGCGTGATCTTGCGGAAAGCCGCCCAGCGCCCGGCCCCGTCGACCTTGGCCGCCTCGTACAGGTCAAAGGGAATCGCCCCCAGACCGGCCAGGAAGATCACCGAGTTATACCCGCTGAACACCCAGATGCTGTAGAGGATGATGGAGACCAGCGCCAGGCTCGGCCCCACCAGGATCGCCGGGAGCTGCGTCTCCGGCCCGCCGATCATCTCCGCGATGATCTGGAAGACGCCCTTCGCCTCATAAAGCCAGCCCTGCGGCTCGACGCCCAAAAACGCGAGTCCCCTGTTGGCCAGGCTGTAGGAGCGCGAGGAAAAAATGATGCCAAAAACCGTGGCCGTGGCCACCGTCGGCGCGACGTAGGGCAGGAAGTAGACCATGCGGAACAACGACTTGCCGAGGCCGATCTCGTAAAACATGATGTAGGCCAGGAACAACCCCAGGGCCAGTTGTACCGGCACCGTGCCCACCGCGTACGACACGGTGATCAACAGCGAATTTAAGTAATCGGTATCGCCCACCGCCATGGCCTGCGGCAGCTCGTCGATCAGCAGCCAGCCGCCCACCGCCAGCAGGATGGTCAACAGCATGAAGGTGATTGTGCCGATGCCCGTCTCCCGCCGCGATGCCTGCTGCCAGACGCGGTAAGCGGTAAACATCAGCAAGAAGCCCAGCGAAACGGACATGATCTGCGGCCAGCTCAGCAGCATATTGACCAGATCGCCGCCGCCCAGGCTGCCGTAGGCGGACCGGAAATCGCTGCGTTCCAGCCCGGTGACCTGCTGCCCGATCACTTCGACGGCATCGCGCTCCATGTCACCCACGGCGCTGGCCGCCGCCTGGTCGAACTGCATGGCGCCGATCAGGTACACCACCAGGAAAAAGATCACCACCGCCAGCAGGACCACAACCGCTTGCAAGACATTACGCAGCATGGTCCGGTTGAGGTCATCCACCAGGCGGCCTTGCCACCAGCGCAGCACGTAAATCGTGATCAGCGCCAGCACCACAACGCCGCAGACCAGCATCTGCTCGGAGAGCGGCGGCAGGTAGATGTCCGGGGCGACGCCGCGGGCCACCATAAAGGCAATAGCCGTATCGTTGAGGATTTCCGACACGGTAAACACGAACAGGCCCACTGCCAGCAGCCACAGCGTATTCAACTGCCAGACGCCCAGGCCCAGCTTGCTGTTCACGGGCAGGTGCCAGACATAGGAAATGGCCCACGTGATCGCACCGCCGGCGGCCAGTAAGGCCAGGCCCGCCAGCATGAACCCGCCATCCTGGGCGGCGAAACCCGCGGCGAAGGTGATGCTGCCCACCGCCAGCGCAAAGCCCGGCAGCAGGTAGGGCCAGAAGACCTCACCCTGGTCGGCGCGTGCCATCAGCGCCTTCAGTGCGCGGTAGCCGCTGTATAAAAACAACAGGCACAAAAAGAAGGTCAGCACGTAAGCCGCATTGCCCAGGGTACGCACGTACTGGTTCAGGCCCAAAAAGGTGTGGCTCCTGGCGCGCCACTGATGCAGGCTGACGAAGAACCCAAAAATCACCGGCCAGATGCCGAAGATAAACGTCACGATGGTGGCGGGCGCCACAAACAACAGCGCCATCATCGTTTCGTTCCGTCGACGGCGTCGCTTGCCGGTTTCCAGCTCCTGCTGCATGTCGGGTTGCAAGGTGGAAGAAGCCGTCATACCGGTTTCCTTTATCAAATCACTCCGGAGACAGGGCTTTATTGTATGCGTAATCCGCCTTCCAGCCAACACAAAAATCACCCAAACCGCGTGAAAGATTCGGGAAGTGTTTAGCGCCGATTTGTCACGCCGGCGCGTGTGACGGATGCCCGCCGCTGAAAAGGCTTGCACAACCCGGCAAGACGGGCTAATCTCACGGCATGACTGCCAAAGAAACCCGCGCAACCATCGAACGTGTGCGCCGGCTGTCGGCGCGCTTACAGCGCCTCGACCTGGGCGTGGAAGAAAGACTCGCCAAGCTCAAGCCCGGCGAGTCGCTGCTGGCCCGCCTGACGGAAGATAGCTGGGACCCCTACCTGGCCGAGTCGTGGATTCCGGTTGGCCTGAACGGCCGCACGGTCACCATCGAACGCCCGGCCAACAACCACTACACGCCCGGCCAGGTCGTCACGCTGCTCGGCCCGGTGGGCGCGCCCTACCCCATGCGTTACAACCTGCGCAACCTGCTGCTGCTGGCCCTGGATACCCCGCCCACTCCCCTGGTGCTGCTGGCGACCCTGGCGATCCGCAGCAAAATCCAGGTGACGATGGTGCGCAGCGGCGCGGCCACCGAGTATCCGCTGGATGCCCTGCCGGCGGAAATCGAAATCCTGGAAGGCGACCTGGAGTCGGGCTGGCCCAACCAGGTCACGACCGTCGGCTGGGCCGACCAGGTGATCGCAGTCGCCAACCCCACCTATGCCAGCGCGATCTATACGACCCTGGTGCAGCGCATCCACGAACTGCGCGCCGAGGTCCCCAAGCGCTATATGCTGGGCATCTTCAACCACCCGATGCCGTGTGGGGTCGGGGCCTGCTACGGCTGCGGCATCGGCAGCAAGAGCGGGGACGACAAGCTGATCTGCATCGACGGCCCGGCTCTGGACCTGGAAGATGTAAAATACTCATGACCACTCACCATGTACTGGGCGTTTTCGCCCACCCTGACGACGAGACCATCATGGCCGGCGGCACGATCGCCCTGCTCCGGCAGCAGGCCGTGCGCGTGCACCTCCTGATCGCCACGCGCGGCGAAGGCGGCGAGGCTGGGGAACCGCCGGTGATCGACGACCGGCGCGAGTTGGGCGCGGTCCGTGAAGCCGAACTGCGCTGCGCGGCAGAGGCGTTGGGCGCGGCGTCGGTGTCGCTGCTGGGCTATATCGACCCGGACATCGGGCCTGACGAGGAACTGGGTGCCTTTGCCGCCGACTTCGACACGCTGGTCGGCCAGATCGCGCAGACCATCGGCGAGACCGGCGCGGAAGCCGTGATCTCGCACGGGCCGGACGGGGAATACGGTCACCCGGCGCACAAGCTGATCTACCGGGCGACGGCGGCCGCCGTTACCAGGCACGCGCCGCAGGTCGCCCATTATACGGTGGCCGCAGCCGTGCCCGGCATAGAAGATCGCCTGTGGAACGAGAGCCGCCGCGCGCACCTGGTACTGGACATCACCCCCTGGCAGGAGGCCAAGATCGCGGCCATGGAATGCCACGTCACGCAGCACGCTCTGTTCAAGCGCCGCCGCAAGCTCAAAACCGTGCGCGAAGCCGTCCGCCTGACCGAGCCCTACCACCGCGAATGGCCGTCCGTGAACGGCGGCGGGCCGGACGATTGGTTCGCCCAACTGCTGCAGGCCAACGGCGCGTTGGCTACCTGGCTGTAAGCGCCGTCGTTTGACCGGACCGGTAGTCGCTACGGCTGCTGCCGCGACCTCCCCACCCCAAAGGATGAAACGATACCCATGACCGATAAACTCCAATCGCTGCGCGCGTTGCTTCCCGCCGTCCAGCAGGCCGCCTTCCTCAATACCGGCACCTGCGGCCCCCTACCCACGCCCACCGCCGAGGTTATCGCCGCCGTCACTGCGGAAGAGCACCGCAGCGGTCGCGCCTCCACGTCCCGCTTCATGAAGATGATGCAGGACAAGGAATCGATCCGGGGTCATTTTGCGGCCCTGTTCAACGCCGACCCGGCAGACATCGCCCTCACCCACCACACCACCGACGGCATGAACATCGCCACCTTCGGCTTCAACTGGGGGCCGGGCGACGAGGTGGCGACCACCACCATCGAACACGAGGCCGGCCTGTACCCGCTGTACGTGATCCGGTCCCGCTTTGGCGTCAAGATCAATTTTGCCGACGTCGGCCTGGGCGCGGACCCGCTGGACGCCATCGACGCCGCCCTGACGCCGCAAACCCGCCTGCTCTCGATCAGCCACGTGTCCTACAGCAGCGGGACGCGCTTCCCGCTGGCCGAGGTGGTGGCTCTGGCCCACGCCAAAAACATCCCGGTCCTGGTCGACGGCGCGCAGTCGGCGGGGGTCTTCGACCTCGACATGAAAGCGCTGGGGGTGGACTTTTACGCCATGCCGGGTCAGAAGTGGCTGTTAGGCCCGGAAGGCACCGGCGCGCTCTACGTCAACCCGGAGCGGCTGGACGACCTGCACCCGACCTTCGTGGGCTACATGTCCTTCCAGGACCAGGACTGGCAGGGCAACTTCACGCTCAATCCGGGCGCTAAGCGCTTCGAGACCGGCATGTTATATCCGGCCACCGTCGCCGGGCTGGATACCAGCCTGCAATGGTTCCGGGAAACGGTCGAACCGGCCTGGGCCTACCACCGTATCGCCGCGATTTCGGCCTACACGCGCAAGGTCATCGGCGGGCTGGACGGCGTGCGCCTGGTCACCCCGGAGCAGCGGCAGGCGTCACTGGTCAACTTTCTGCCGGTGGGCTGGTCGGCGGCGCGCATGGCGGGCCTGGTCGCGGCGTTGGAGGAGCGGGGCTTCATCATCCGCAGCATCCCCCATGAACCGTTCTGCACCCGCGTCTCCTGTGGGTTCTACAACACCGAGGAAGAGATCGACGGCCTGCGCGATGCCCTGGGCGAACTACTCGAGGCCGGGCCGGAGGCTGTCGAACCGCCGGAATGGGCCGTGCAGTTCGGCCTCTCCGACGAGCCGGTGCACTGACTGGAGCCGCAGCATGGCCACGGCTGCATGGTTGCAGGCGCTAATACCGGGCCAACCCACCACAGCCGCCGCCTGGTGGAATGGCTCTTTGCGGGCACCTGAGTATAATGGATCTATCAGCGTGTGGCCTTTCCCCAGGAAAGGCCTTCCCGCCAACCCTACGTGGCGTGATGGATGAGTAAGGAGCCAGCGCCGTGCGTCGTCTGTTGCCATATCTAGTCCTCGTGATCCTGATAGCCGCGCCGCTGGTCACGGCGACCCTGACAGCCGTCCACGCCGGGCCGCTGCCCCAGGGTGAAGAAGAACCGGTCACCCCGGAGAGCGATTTCGCCGCCTTTGTGGTGAACATCCGGCTGGACCTGGAGCTGCTCGCCAATGAGGTCAACGGCCCCGGCATCCGCCCGGAAGGCTGGAACTTCAACACCGACCCCACCAGCGTCTCCATCCTGGGCGACATCTGGCTGGACCTCGAACTACAGGCCGACCGGGTTTTGGGAGACGATGTCCCCCGCCCGCCCGGCTGGATCGGCGCGTCCAGCCCAACGCCCAATCGAATCGCCCGCAACCTGCGCCATGACCTGGAACTGCTGGCCGATTACGCCTTCGGTGAAGGCGAGCGTCCCGACGACTGGATCGGCGCGCCCCGCCTGTTCTCCTGCAGCCAGACCGTCCAGAACCTGATGGACTACATGCGGCGCACCTTCGAGATCCAATCCATCACCCCCGATTCGGTGATCAACTACTGCGGCGCGGTGACCGGCGAAGCGCAGGACGCGCTGGCCGGGCAGGGCGTGACCCTGGTCGAAGGCGACATCCCGCAGCTGCTGGAAAACATCCGGGGCGACCTGGAACGACTGGCCATCGAGGTCAACGGCCTGGACGATCCTCACCCGTCCGGCTGGCTGGGCACCATTACCATTGAAGCCAACCAGATGGCCCGCGACCTGAGCCACGACCTGGAGCTGCTGGCGACGCAGCAGTTTAATACCGAAGATCGACCGGCGGAATGGATCGGCACCATCGGCCTCAGTCCGGGCATTTTCGTGCGGAACCTGCGCCACGACCTGGAACTGCTGGCCGACCTTATCCTGCAAGGCCGCGATTACCTGGATGACCTGGGCGGGCGTCCTTTTGGCTGGCTGGGCACGGAAGGCTTCGGCGACGAAACGAGCTTCTGCGCCGGCGCGACCCAGACGCTGACGCTGGTGCTGTCCACTTACTACCGCTACGAAGTCCCGGAGATCAGCGCGCCGGACGTCACAGTCCTGTGCCACACGCTCGACGCCGACGTGAACCACTATGCCGAATCCGACCCGGAACGGGTTTCCGAGGAGGAACTGGCCGGCGTGGTCGGCACATCGGGCCGGCCGGTGGCCCAGTCCGACCTGGCCTTCGCCTACCTGGACGTGGGCGCGCTGCAATACATGGGCACCATCCCGCGCGGCGTGCCGTTCGAGGCGTGGTACCGCAACTTTGGCGAAAGCACGATGATGTATATTGTGGGGGATAATTTCGCCGTTTACGTCGGGCAAGAATGGACCACCATGCCGCAGGATCGCTTCTACCGGCTGCCCACGCTGCAAGGCGTCATCCCGGAGACCTACTGCTTCGCGGAGTGGTGCGCCGGCCCTGGCCCGACTCCAACCCCGACCGGCCAGGCCCCGACCCCGACCCCCGGCGCTGCACCCGGCCTGCCACCTCCTGGCGGCGGTGACCTGGTGCTGGTCCCCTGGAACCAGGTGCGCGTCTTCTACGACCAGGACAAGCCGGAAACCGGCACCGTGCTGGTACGGCTGGAATTGTGCGCGGCAGTGGACTTCGGCTGCGAACCGGTGCAGCAGGTGTACAATGCCGCCGGCGCGCCGCTGCAAGTGATCAACGTGATCGGCCCCTACCCGGTGTTCGACCTGCCCTACGGCTACAGCAACACCTTCACGCTGCAAAGCGAGAGCTTCTACGCCAACGAGGTGTGGATCAGCGACCCGACCCTGCGCGGCGTGACCAGCCCCTAGACGGCGGGCACTCAACGACCGATAATAAACGAGGGGAGCCGCGCGGCTCCCCTTGTTGCTGTTAGCGATATGAAGCGAACGCTGGCTGCCAGCCCCTAACGACCACCGCGTCCGGGCCGATCGCCGGAATGGCCGGGCGCATTGCCGCTGTTGCCCGGTCGTTCCTCCTGCCCTGGCCGGACATCCTGCGGGGATAGGCCGTCTTCGCAGTGCTCGCGCCAGCCCAGGGCCGGGGCGTTGTCCGGCAGCGGGCTGCTGCAATCGTAGGCCGTCGTGTCATCGGGTTCGCCCCCCACTGTCTGGCCGGTGGCGGCAGGCGCTGCCGTCTGGCCCCCGGCGCGCGGGCCTGCCGTGGCACCGTCAACCGTGGGCGTGACATCCGGCGTCTCCAAAGGCGTACCGGTCGGGGTGGGAGAGGATGTTACAGTCGCCGCAGGCGTCGGGCTCGGCGTGGGCGTCACGGAAGCCGAGGGCCGGGCCGTCATCGTCGGCGTGGGCGAGGGCGTGACGGTAGCCGGGGGAGGCACCGCCGGCGGCAGCAGCAACAATATTCCCTGGCTGCGAGCCTGCTGCAGCGCCGTCTGCGCCGCCAGCAAGGCAGGTGGGTCCGGTCGACCGGTCCCGGCTGCCTGCTGCACCACGTCATCCAGCCGCGAAACGGTGCGCCCGGTGCGTTCCCGCATCGTTTGCAGCACGACAAGCGGAATTGTACCCATCGCCTGCACCGCGTCAGCCGCTCCGGTTATCTCCTGCAAAGCGTCCGCGACCAGCTCCGGCCGGAACTGATCCCGCGCCAGCAGCGCCACCGCTTCCTCAGCGCGACGCTCCGCGTGGGTGAGGTGCACCTCGGCCGTCGACTGCGGGGAAAACGCCAGCGCCAGTTCGACCTGTTCCACGGCCTGCTTGACCGGGTACAGCAGATCGCCGGGCAGGCTATCCGCCACGGCGGGCGTCAGGCCGGCGACCAGGGCCAACACCAGCACCACCGCCGCGGCCATCCAGCGCAGCCATACGCGCGCCGGCGACGGCGTTGGCCCGGCTGTCGCCTGCTGGCGATAGGCATGCACGATCTGGGCCTCAAGGTGGGCTGCCCTATCGGCGGGCATAGCCGGCCACGGCGCGCGCGCGAGCCGTTGCGCCGCGTCGACCAGGGGATCGGCTGCGGCGGCAGGCCCATGATCGCCGCCCGACAGCAGCGCATCCAGATGATCGGCCAGCGATTCAGGATCGTGTCTGCGCTCAGTCATCGCGCCCTCGCAGGTAATGCCTCACCTTGTCCTCCGACCCCAACAACGCGGCCAGGCGGATCAAGGCCCGGTACTGCGCCGTCTTGACGGCCGTCATGCTCTTACCAAGAATAGCCGCGACTTCCTGGTGAGTTTTGCCTTCAATGAAGCGCAGCAGCAAGATCGTCTGGTGCTCGTCGGAAAGCTGGCGCAGCGCCCGGCCCAACACCCGGAACTCGTCACGCTGCTGCACCTGCTCCTCCGGCAGCGGCTGGCCATTGGTGACCGTCTCAGCCAGCGCCTCCTCAGGGTGGCGAGATACGCGGCGGCGATAATCGATCACGCGCGCGGCGGCGATCCGGTACAGCCAGGCTTCAAACGGCGCGCCGGTAATCCGATAACCGGGCAGTCCTTCCACCATCTTCAAGAACACTTCTGCCGTCAGGTCCTCCCCATCAGCCGGATTGGCCACGCGGTACATCACATAACGATACATCGCCGGCGCATAAGTCCGGTAGAGGATCGCCACCGCCTCCGCGTCGCCCTGCTGGGCGCGCCGGATCAGGGACTCGATATCGGGGGCCGGGTCAGCTTCGGTAGGAGTCATGACACCAATTATCGCCCACCTTACCGAAGCTGACCAACGCGAACGTGCCCCGAATTCTGCCCGGCCAACTCATACCGAAATAGCGCCGCAGGTACCGCAGCCCTCGACCACTAAACCGCTCTAGCGATGCGAATGTCACATGTCATTTTTCCCGTCCAATTACCGTGTAACATTGGGCCTGACGAGTCGGTATAGCAGGTGTCAGGACACCGATCAGACCGGGCTGCCGGCTGCGGGCCAAAGCGGCAGCCGCGGCTCATAGTGAAACCGACAAATCGGATACTTCAGGATAAAAGGAGAGAATAATGGTTATGCTCCGAAACATGCGGCGGCTCGTTTTTGTCGCCCTGCTGGCCGGCAGCCTGCTTCTGGCAGGCTCCGTGATGGCCCAGGATGGCGGCGAAGAAATCCCGGTTACCATCGAGTTCACCGGGACAGTCGAGGTCATCGGCGAGGACACGATCGTGATCGACGGCTATACGATTGCCCCGGCGGGCGCGTTCCGCCCAGCGGACCTGGAAGTTGGTGACGAAGTGATGGTGACCGGCCTGCTGCTCAACGACGACACGGTGCAGGTTATCTCGCTGGTAGTGGTCACCGGCGATACCGACCAGGACGGCATCCCCAATGAAGAAGATAACTGTCCGGCCATCGTCAACCCGGATCAGGTCGACAGCGACGGTGATGGCCTGGGCGACGCCTGCGATCCCTCCAACCTGGACAGCGACGGCGACGAGGTGGTCGACGAACTGGACAACTGCCCGGATACCGCCAACCCGGATCAGGCCGACAGCGACGGCGATGGCGTGGGCGATGCCTGCCAGGACTCCGGCGAGCCATGCCTGCCGGAAGGTCACCCCGTGGTGACGACGCTGGCAGATGCCTTCGGATTGGATTATGCCGTGGTGGCGGCCTGGCACTGTGACGGCTATGGTCTGGGCGAGATCGCGCGGGCCTTGATGATCGCCGACCAGGCGGAAGGCGACCTGTCCGTGGAAGAACTGCTGGCCCTGGCCAGGGATGGCGGTTGGGGCGTCATCATACGCGAGACCGGTCTCAGCCCCAGCCAGTTCGCGCTGGGCCGCGTGATCACCGGTCGCTACGGCGCCCAGAACGGCGCGCTCGTGCGCACTGAAGAACGCGAGGGCCCCGGCAACAGCGGCAATGCGCCCGGTCACAGCGGCGAGGGCCCCGGCAACAGCGGCAATGCGCCCGGTCACAGCGGTGATGGTCCCGGCAACAGCGCCAACGCCCCCGGTCATACCGGCAACAATCCCGGGCGCGGCAACAAGAAATAACCGGGGAACTCCCCCTTCCCCGACCGCCGCATTTGGAGCACGGTCAGTTATGGCCGTGCTCTTTTTATCCTTCGAGGGCCGGCAGCAAGAAGTAGTCCTGCCCCGCTTCCAGGGGCACGCGCGCCCCGGTCACCGGATCGTACCAGCCGACCCGGACGGTATAATCCCCCGGCGCTGCCGCCAGGTTGTGCCGCGTGGTCACGATCTCGCCGGGCGCCCAGCCGGTGGTCGGGCGCGTCCAATCGACCGGCACGCCATCCGATTGGGCGGCGATGCGGTCTGCCGAATCGAGCAGGTGCACGAACAGGCGCAGGCTGGTCGTCAGGTCGTCGTCGGCCTGCCAGTACAGCGTCACGTTTACGGCCTGGTCGTCGTCGACCCGGTCATACCCCAGCAGGCTGATACCGTTGGCCCAGGCGATATCCACCGGCACCCCCGGATCGGGCCGGTCGAAAACGCGATCGGGCGTGCGCACCGTCATGCGCCCTACTTCGACCGGTTCGCCCAGCGGCGTCCCGGAGTTTTCCACCAGGATCACGCCGACCGTGTACACCCCGGAATCCAATCGCCCCGGCACGTAAAGCCCTGCCCGCCCCGTCCAGGACTCGCCCGCCCGCCACTCGACGACGGGGAAACCCGGCGTCAGGGGAACAGCCGGCGTGGCCGCCGCGAGGTCGCCGCCGCCATCCAACCACACGACCTGCCCGCGCACCTCTTGAGTTGGCGCGGATTCGGCCCGCCAATGCCACACCACGCCGATCTCCTGCCCGGCGTCGGCGGAGTCCGGCAGCAGGTCGAAGCCCAGCAGCGTCAGGCCGGCGGCGGTGGATGGCTCGACCGGGTGCTCGATGGCCGGCAGCGCGGGCGTATCCGGGCGCGTAACCGTGATCGGGCCGATGATGGCCTTCACGTCGGCGGGATTACCGGCCTCGTTGATCCGGCTGAGGGCCTGCAAGGTCTGCGGGTCGTAGAGTCCGGCTTCCAGGGTGTAAACACCGGGCGGCGTGCCCGCCGGAATCAGCAGGTCGAGCCGCTCCTGCACGTAAGCGCCGGGCAGCCAGTGGCGCGTTGCCACGTTCCCCGGCATGAAGGACCCGCCGGTCGTCACCACGCTGCCCGCCGGATCGCGCAGGGTCACCGTGCTGGAATAATCGACCGCTACCGGCTCGCCGACCAACCGCCAGAACAGGTCCACTGGCAGGCTGCCGCCAGATGGCACGGCTTCGGGCAGGTCTGCGCCCAGCAGGTCGATAATCTGCCCGAAGTTGGCGTGCATACCCACGTCAACCAGGGTTGCCCCACCCGCCGGGAAACGCTCGCGCCGCAGCGGCGAATCGACATGGTCCACGATCAGCGTCTTGCCCAGGAAGACGGCCAGCCCGACCAATCCCGCCGCCAGCAGCAGTCGAGGACTGACGCCGCGGTCTGCCTTCCCTACAGGCGTCGAGGAACTGCCCAGCCACCGCCAGCCGACCGTCACCAGGACGATCATGGCCAGGAGCGCACCCAGGCTGACCAGGACGGCGGCCGACTGGAGCGGCGTCGGCCCCAGCCACAGCGACAGCCGATGTTCGCCCGCCGGCACTTCGACGCCGACCCGTCCCAGCGGCGGCTGCGGTTCGACCGTTAGCGGCTGACCGTCCATATCGGCGCGCCAACCGGGCATGTAGAGCCAGTCGAAGACCAGCGTGGCGGGCTGCGCGGCGCTGATCACCAGGCCCACCCCGGTGCCTTGCCACTCGGCGCTCTGCACGGTCACGCCGGGTGGAGGCTCCAGGCGCGGGATGACCTCCCTTTCTGCAAACCGCGCCCGCAGCGCTCCCGGATCGAGCGGAGCCTCGTTCCAGATGGGCAGGTATTCGCCGTAGGAGCCAGCCGCCACCTGCCCGCTGGCCGCCTCGTAATCCAGCCAGTCGGTGATGGATTCGGCGGGCTGCTCGGGCAAATCAACGCGGTACAGCCAGGGGATGCCGTAGATCATCAGGGCGGCCAGCGCCAGCCCGATCCAGCCGATCCGGCCCGCCGGATGGGCGATCCGCTTCGCGATCAGCGCCGCCACCTGCGCCACACCGGTCCCGGCCAGGACCGCCAGCAGCAGGCTGGTCGGCCCCAGGAGACGCCAGGGGAACTGGCTGTAGCCCAGCAGCGGCACCGTCTGCCAGACCCCGGCTGCCGCCCGCGTATTCAGGAACAACAGCAAGGCGACCATCAGCGCCGCCCACCCGGCAAAAGTGCGCTCACGCCTCCCGCCTCGCCAGGCCAGCATCACCCCCACCAGCCCCAGGAGCAGCGCCGGCCAGCCAACGGTGATCGGGGTCGGGGCCTGCAATTGGGCCGGGTCGGCGGTGCGCGGCAGGCCGAACAGGTCGCCCGGCGTGAGCAGGTTGGCGACGACGTCGAGCAGTTCCAGGTTGTCGGCAACCCGGTCGATGCGCACGCTGCCCACTTCCGCCAACGCCGGCCACCAGAAGAAAGCCGTCAGGGCGACGGCCAGCAGCGCGGCCAGCATCAGCAGGACAAAGGTCCGGGCGCGGACTGGACTGGTCAGCCACAGAAAAGCGCAGTAAGGCACCAGCAGCAGCCCGGCATGCAGCGTCACGACATTGTGCAGCGGGATAAAGACCGCGAACACGGTCACCGCCAGCAGGAAGTCGGCCCGCCGGCGGCGGTAGGCCAGCCGCCGCAAGGCCCACATCACCCACGGCAGGACGGCCAGCGCCAGCACTTCGGTGTTGGTGCCGCGCGTCACCGTATCGAACAGCAGGTACGGCGCGTAGACGTAGGCCACCGCCGCCGCCAGCCCGCCAAATTCGTCCGACCAGGCGCGCCCCAGCAAATATGCGCCGCCCGCCGCCAGCCAGACGAAGCTCACCATACTCCACAGGAAGGCATCGACGAATCCCAGGCCAGCCAGGTGCAGCAAGCGCACCACGTGATAGGTCAGCGGCGAGAAATAATTGAAGAGCGGCGCGCCATACCCGTAGGCCAGGGCGGAGGAATAACGCGGCCAGGGCGACCCATCGTGGCGCAGCGAGTGGTCCAGCACCAGCGCCCGATACATATGAAGCGTACCGTCCGCCGTAAGCGGCAGCACGCCGCGGGTGAAGGGCTGCACTGCCGTCAGCGAGAGCAGGAGCAGCACCAGCGCCACGGTCAAGCCGCGCGCCCAGGACCGCTGCCAGAGCCGTGAGACAACGCCCGCCGGAATATCAGTCCCGTTCATAACCACCCGATCATAAAAAACGGAGGAGCCAGGTCTGCCAACGGTCGATACCTCGACCGCGCAGGCCCGCCCCCCTCTCTAGAGTCAATGGGTTGTCCCGCGGACCGTGCGCTAGGGCGGCGCGATAATGCCCCAACTCTCGCCGTCGGGATCAAGCTGCAACACGCTGCCGTCGGCGCTGCGCAGGAAGATCGTCTCGCCGCGCGGCTCGGCGTCCGCCTGGAAAGCGCCCTCGTAGATCGTCTCCGGGGCGATACCCAGCGCCAGCCGATTGCGGACCGGGTCGCTGGCCCGCCAGATCATGCCCAACTGCCGGGCCGGTTGGTAGCGGTCCGGGGGCGGCACGAAGTTGTCATCCTGCTCCGGCGATTGGCCGGGCACGTAACGGTTCTGGAAGGACGTCCAGGCCGGGTTGAGGCCGTCGGCAAACAACACGTAAACCAGGTCCGCTTCCTCAACGAAGATCATGCGCCCGCCCTCGAATACCTGCTCGATCTGCCGGCTCTCGACGACGCCCGTCGCGGCGCAGGTTTCCGGCTCCGGCACGAAAAACCACTGGTACGCGCACAAGAGCGGCACGGCCAGCAACTGCTCCACGTAAAACTGGCCGCTGGTCACCGTCAGCAGGAACTCGGCCATACCCCGGTCGTTGCGTGCGGTCCGCACCACCAGAGAGCCGTCCGGGCCAACGTTCCAGAGCTGGTTGCGCTGGCCCAGGTCGTCCAGGCGATAGATGGCCGCCGTGTCCGCCCCCCGGATCGACCAGAACAACGTCAGGGAATCGCCGGGGTAGACATAGGCCGGATCGGCGGTAAATACCTCGATGCGCGGCGCGTTGGGATTGGGGCGCGGCGTGGGTGTGCCGGCTTCTGGGAGCAGCGTGCGCGTCGGGCCGAGGATGGAGGTCGCCGTGGGACCGCCAGGAGCCGTGGGGCGCGGCGGGGTCGGGCTGGGCTCATCGGTGGCGGTCACGACCGGCGTGGCGGAGGGGCGCGGGGCGGCGGTGGTCGGCGTGCCGGGCGCGCGAATCACGGGGTCAACCACCCCACTACAGGCCGCCAAAAACAGGCCGCCTAACAGGCAAAAAGAGAGGGTTTGTCGCTTGCTCATGGCCTTGAGCATACCTGAATATAGGCCCCAACCGCAAGCCAGAGTCAATACTATCACGCGGATTTCAGCCCGCTTGACAAGCATCTGGCGCTGTGCTACAGTACCGCCAGCTAACCAAATCATACGTTGGTGCTAATTGTTTTGCGCGGCACTATCGCTCAGACCGATTGCCCGTCCTCACCCTGCCCTGACAGGTGAGGTTGCAGAGCAGGCAGGATCGATGCACCGGTGTGCCTGGGTGCCCATCTCTGCGTCGGTGATGGGGGTTTGTGCCCGGTACTCACAGCGCTAGTTTGAGGAGACCAACCTTGGGCAAAACACGCACGGAACAACTGGGTGAACGTCTACGAGACTTGCAGGCCAGCTCGGCGGATGTCGAAGCGGCGGCCGTGGTCAGCGTGGATGGACTGAGTATGGCGTCCTCGCTTCCCTCCAATATCGAGGAAGACCGCGTGTCCGCCATGTCCGCCGCCATGATTTCACTGGGCGAGCGGATTGCCAGCGAACTGGGCCGGGGCCGACTGGAGCAGGTCTACGTCAAAGGGGAAAACGGTTACGTTCTTCTGCAATCGGTGGGTGAAGAAGCGGTGCTGACCGTGCTCGCCCGTGAGCAAGCCAAGCTCGGCTTGATCTTCCTCGATATGAACCGCACCGTTACCGAATTGGAAAAGCTTGTCTAAGATTTTATCTTTGTCATCTTTGCGACAGTGGAGCGAAGGAGGCTGGCGTGCCGATTGAGAATATGAGCGGCCTTTTCTACCCAAACAAGATTGCCCGTATCTACATCGAGGCGATGGAAGACGTGATGGGCGCCAACGGGTTAAATGCCGTGCTGAACCTAGCCGGCCTGAGTCAGTACATTGGCAACTACCCGGCAGATAACCTCAACAAAGAGTTTGACTTTGCCGAGTTTACTGCGCTCAATGCCGGTTTGGAGGAAATGTATGGCCCGCGCGGGGGGCGCGGCCTGGCCCTGCGCGCCGGGCGTGCCTGCTTCAGCCAGGGTCTGAAGAACTTCGGCGCTCTGGCGGGCGTCGGCGACATGGCCTTTAAGGTTCTCCCCCTGCAAGCCAAGCTAAAAATGGGCCTGCCGGCAATGGCCGCGATTTTCAGCCAGTTTAGCGACCAGAAAAGTGATGTCGAAGAATTTGACGACCACTTCATCTATTACATTCGCGATACCTGCCCGGTCTGCTACGGTCGCACGACCGACAAGCCGGTATGTCACGCCGCGGTCGGCCTGCTGCAGGAGGGGCTGCGCTGGGTGAGTGGTGGGCACGAATTCCGCGTCTTTGAGAGCGAATGTCTCGCGGTGGGTGCCGATCACTGCATCTTCACCATCTACAAAGAGCCCATCGGTTAAAGACGGGGCTTCCCCTACCCTGGGGGCCGCAGACCCAACTCTGTCCTGCTCACGCGCCGCAGCCTGGGGTCTACCGGTGTCTAGCGCCGCGTCCGGCTACCAAGCTTGCGTCATCTGGCCGCAAGGGGGCGATTTTGGCTGACAAACAGCAAATCCTCATCGTTGAGGATGATCTTGACCTCTCTGAAATGCTGAATGCCTACTTCCGCGTCCAGGGCTACGAGGTTCTTACGGCGGCCTGGGGCGAAGACGCCGTCCGCCTGGGCAGCGAACAAACGCCGGACCTGGTCGTGCTCGACATCCGGCTGCCAGATATTGACGGCTACGAAGTCTGCCGCCGCCTGCGCACCAACCGCCGCACGCAGGATATCCCCATCATTTTCCTGACGGAAAAACGCGACCGCGTCGACAAGCTCCAGGGCCTGGAGTTGGGCGTGGTCGATTACATTACCAAACCCTTTGACATCCAGGAGCTGCGGCTGCGCGTGCGCAACGCCTTGCAGCGCGTGGTGCAGCAGCCACTCATCAACCCGGTGACCAACATGGCTGAAGGCCCGCTGGTGGACGAGCGGCTGAACAAGCTGATGTTCGAAGATGACTGGGGACTGCTGTCCATTGCCATCAGGGGCCTGGACGGCTTCCGCGAGCATTACGGGTTTGTCGCCTCGGACGACGTGCTGCGCGCCGTCAGCCTGATGATGAACAACGCCGTGCGGGAAGTCGGCAGCGACCAGGACTTCATCGGCCACATGGACCAGCAGGACTTCATCATCATCTCCGCCAAAGATAAGATCGACAACATTCGGGAACGGATCGAGGTCCGCATCCGCCAGTCGATGGAGTACTTTTACCCGCTGAAAGACCGCGAAAAAGCCCGCGAGGCGATGGAGTCCAACAGCCTCTCGCTGGAAATCGGTATGCTGCGCGACAGCGACGGCCCCTTTGACACCCTCGACACGCTAAAGGAAACCATCAACAAATCCCACACCAGCGGCGACGAGACAGAACCGGCAAAGAAGGTCGCCGACAAGGCCGACACGGACACAAAAGAGACGTAATCCTCTGTCTCCTGGAGGAGAAGAGGATATGAGCGCCGGGGGTACGCCGACCTCCGGCGCTCGCGTGTTTAGCCACCAGCCCCGGTCGCCTAGCGCGTGCCCCACATCACCGGGTCGTAGGTGCCGTAGGCGGCGTACATGCCGTCCGTAATCTCGTAATAGGTGCCGGTTTCGGTGTCGAGCGCCAGCATGAGGGCGGGCCGTTCATCGCCGGGCACATCCACCCCGAAGGCGACGTATTGCCCCGCCGGCGACCACACCAGTCCCGGTGGATCGGGCGCGTGCTGGTTGGTGGCAAAACCACAGTAGGCAGTCACCTGCCCGGACTCGGTATCCAGCACGTGAATCACGGCGTGCCCAACGTTGGCGGTGATGTCCGGGCCGATGATCTCCATCACCCAGAAGGCCAGGGAACGCCCGTCCGGCGACCAGCTCACCGCCTTCGCTTCCAGCGCCCCCGCGACCCGCACCGCGCCGTAAGCCGCCGTCAGATCGGTGGCGCGTAACGCGGCGGCCTCGCCCGGCGTGATCAGGTACAGTTCCGCGCCGAAAACGCCCAGCGCGGCGTCACGCTCACCGGCACCGAGATAAGCCAGCCGCGATCCATCCGGCGACCAGTACGCGCCGTCCAGGTAGGGGCGCGCTTCGGCCAGCGGCCAGGCGTTGCCACTGCCGGTATCAACCAGCTCCAGGATCGGCCATTCGCCCGGGCCGATCGCATAGCGCAGCCCAAAGGTTCCACCCGGCTGCACGGAAAACAGGCCGAAATCGGCCAGGCGCACCGGCTCGCCGCCGCTGAAGACCGTGTCCATCGCAAAGATGGCCGGGCCGCCGGCCGCCGGCCAGACCAGCCAGTGGCTGTCGTCCCACCATTCCAGGGCGCTGACGAAATAAGGGAAGACCTGCTGCCGCCCGGTGCCGTCCACGTTCATCAGCCAGAAGGTGGCCGTCTCCGGCGAGACGTAAAGCAGCCGCCGACGGTCGGGCGAGGGACGGCAGTTGGGACCGCAGGCCAGCGTTTCCGGCAGGGGATAACGCATGTTGCGGTCGAGGTCGACCAGCCACATTTCCCGCCGGGTGAAAGTCGTGACGATCAGGCCGCTGCCCTCAAATTCCGCGCGCGGACGCACACCCTGCCCGCACTGCTGGACCAGCGTCCCGTAGGCCGGCAGGTCGACCGGGGCTGGCAGCGTGGGGGTCGGCTCCGGCGGATCGTCGCCCGACGGAGGACCGTCGCCCTGGGCCGCCGCGCCCCACTCCGGCAGGATCAGCAGCGCCAGGATCATCGCGCCGCCTATCACCGCCAGCAAGATCGCTGCCAGCCTGATGCTGCTTTTTATCTGGTATAACGTTTCGTGAGCCATAAGCTACCCGCGTGAATCCCAGCCCCCCACCGATACCCCCGGCCAATCTCCCCGGCGGCCCTAATCCCGTTCCACCCAATCCCGGGCGTAAAAGGCCAGGTAGTCGTCCACGTGCCGCCCCCAGTACGCGCCGTTGTGTCCGCCCGACCATAAATGATAATCGTGCGCCAGCCGATTCGCCAGCAAAACGTCGTGCAGCGCTTCCACCGTGGCCCACATGGGGTCGTCCCAGCCGCAGTCCAGCCAGATGCGCGGCTGGTTCTCCGGCGTGAGGCAGCGCGCCGCCACCCGGGCCGGATCACGCGCGTCAAAGGCCGCCGGGTCGTCCAGGCCGAATATCCAGGGCGGACCCTGGTCCTGCGCCGGGAAGATGGCCGGCGTATGGATGCCCACCGCGCAAAACCGGGCCGGGTCGGTGAAGCCGTGCACGGCGGCCCCCGCCCCGCCCATGCTCAGCCCGCCGATGGCCCGGCCGGCGCGATCCCCGCGGACCGGATAGTGCGCCTCCACAAATGGGATCGCTTCGTCCAGCAGGTAGTCGCCGTAGCTGCCGTACAATTCCAGCGCCTTGTGGAAAAATTCGCCCTCGCCGATGTGCGGCGTCCAGTCGATGCCCGACGAATTAGCAGCGTTGAGGTAGAAGCTCTTGTCGCCTTCCGGCATGGCCAGGATCATGGGCGGCAGCGTGCCGGCTTCAATGCCTGCTGCCAGCCGTTCGTGGACGGCCAGCCGCTCCGTCCAATAGCGTTCGTTGCGGCCCCACAGGTGCAGCAGGTAGACCACGGGGTGCCGGGTCGATTCAGCATAACCGGGCGGTAACACCACCCGGATTCGCATCGGTTTGCCGGTTGCTGCACTGTGAATCGTGTGATCGTGGATGAGGTAATCGAGGGATCGGTCAGCCATCAGCGTTCAGCGTTTAGCCTTTTGGTAAGTCCCGATATGGTTTCAGTTTGCAGCGGGAACAGGCATCAGCGGGAGAATTACCCACCTACCGCCATGGTCTGGCCGGACAGCTCCGCCTGGGCCGCACGGACGTGGGCGTGGATCGTCCAGCCCAAAGCGTACTCATTGGTCATCACCCAGTCCAGGTATACCAGGGCCGCCGCGTCGATGCCCTTGCTCAGGCTGGCCTTGAGATCGGGCAGGAAGTCGTTGCGCGGCGCGGTGGGGTCCAGCGCCAACTTATCCGCCACAAAAACAACCTTCTCCAGCATACTGGCCCCGGCCCGGCAGGTAGAATGATAGCGGATGGCATTGAGGATATCCTCGTCGACGATGCCCAGCCGCTGCCGCGCCACCGCCGCCGCCAGCGGCCCGTGGATCACTGATACGACTGCGCGGTCGGAGTCAGTCAGCGGCACGCCCCAGTCTTCAGCCACCCGGACGAGGTCGCCAGGGGGCACGGCGGCGGCCATATCGTGGCACCAGGCCGCAACCGCCGCGCGCTTCATGGCCTGCTTCATATTGGCGCAGTAGCGGGCGGCCAGCAGCCGCGCCTGCCCAACCACCGCCCGCGTGTGGGCCAGCGTGCCCATCTTTTCCGACGCAGTCAGAAAAGCGCTGACGTCGTGGGACACGCTGCCGGTCGATGGCAGGGAATCGAAGTAATGGAGGCTCATGGCGGTATCGTTATCCATCCCGGGGCAAAACATCTTACAGGCTAAAAACCTGCACCCTGACATCTAGCATAACCATTTATGGTGTAATATGCCACCGGGATTGGCACCTTCGTAACAGGGCTGCTGGCACGATTCCGGTCAGGCTGGCGGCAGCTTGACCCGGTACCAGTAGCGATAGACTTCGTGGTAGCCGAGTTTCTCATAGAGGCGCAGCGCCGGCGGGTTGTCCAGCATTACCTGGAGATAAGCGCGTGTCGCCCCCCGGTCGCGGCCCCAATGCAGCAGGTTCAGCATCAGCCGGGTGCCCAGACCCCGATTCCGCCAGGAAGGCGCGGTCACCACGTCCAGCGCGGCCAGGTAGCCCCGTTCCAGCACGCCCAGCGCCACTGCCGCCGGCTGCTCCTCCTGCCACAGGGTGATGAAGGCGCGCGCCGGGACGATGTGCCTCAGCATCCGGGACATGGTGGGCACGCGGCCCGCATCTACCCCGTTAAGGGTGCAGAAAGTCGCCAGCCAGTCGTCGGTCAGCGCTTCCGCCACGGTGAGTTGGTCCACCGCGGTGACCGTTCCCCCGGACGGGGCCGGCAGCGCCGCCAGGTCGTCCAGCACCTGGACGCTGGTCAGGGCGTCGTGGGCATAACCACGCGCCGCCAGCCGCGAATCGAGCGGCTCCAGCGCCGGGTCGGATGTGATCTTGAAGACGGTCTTCTGCCCCAGCCCCCAGTAGACGCTTTCGCAGTGGGTTATCTTGTCGGCGGCCGGCAGCCGCGACGGGTACACCGGGCTGACCGAGTTGGCGCGGCGCGTATAACCCTCGGCGAAGCGCAGCACCCAGCCGTCGTAGAAAACGGTCTGCAAGGCCGGCCAGGCGTTAAACGACAGCTCCTCCAACAGTCGAACCATGCGGTAACGGCCCCTTCCCGCTTCACAGACTGAGGGTCAGACGATCAAAGGCGAACATCACGCTGCCCAGGTCCGGCCCCTCGCGCATCAAGGCCCGCTGCAAGCGCAGCAGATCGTCGTAGCTGTGGCCGTCGTATTCCTCGATGTGGGCGAACAGCACGCGTTCGGCTTCCAAAGCCCGGACCATATCCAGCGTCTGGCGGAAGGTGGCTTCGGTACCCAGCACCGGGTGATCGGCGGGGACGCGGCGCTCGCCGCTAAACGGGTCGAATTCGAAGACGCCGGTCGGCAGAATCGCCAGGTCGAAGCGGCCTAAATCGGCGGGCGGCGACCAGCCCACCAGTTCGTCCGGTGCGATGAGGACGCGTTTGTCGCCCGCGGCCAGGATGAAGGCGTAGACGGCAGCGGTGGGCGCGGGCAGCCTGACCGGCTGCACGATCACGCCGTCCA
>DAOUEM010000211.1:0-4299 GCA_034430555.1 Anaerolineae bacterium
ACCAGTTGCCGGACGTCATCATTATGGACATCGCGCTGCCGGGAATGAGCGGCATCGAAGCCACCCGGCGCATCAAAGCCAGCACCCCAGGTGTGTACATCGTGATCTTGACCATCCAGGAAGAAGAAGCCTATCGCGCCGACGCCATAGCCGCCGGGGCGAGCGCCTTTGTGCCCAAACGGATGATGCAGACCGAACTCCTGCCCCTGCTGGCGGCATTTCTGGCCAACACAAACGAAGCAGAGGTTGTACCTTGACAAGAGACGGACAGATCACATTACCGCGGTAAATGGGGTGCGGGTCAGGGACTCCGAACGAGTTAGGAGAGGGCGATGAAAAAGACAGCCCGGATTGCAGTGGCGTTGTTGATAATAAGTGTAATGTTCACGGCCTGCGATTCGCAGGAAAAAAAGCCTCCACCGGACGAGGTCACCGTCCAGCTAAAGTGGCTGCACCAGGCCCAGTTTGCTGGCTTTTATGCCGCCGATCAGAACGGCTACTATGCCGAGGAGAATATCGCCGTCCATTTCATAACGGGCGGGCCGACGGTCGATATTCAGGCCACGGTGCTCGAGGGTACAGCTCAATTTGGCGTCGCCGGCGCGGATGAGTTGATTATGGGTCGGGCTGCCGGTAATCCTGTGCATGCCATCGCTGTCATCTACCGCCGCAGCCCGGCAGTCTTTGTTGCTGCGGCTGATTCGGGCATCAGCCGGCCCGATGATTTCGTTGGGCAAAACATCCTTGTATCACTCAGTCATATCCCGACGCTTCACGCGATGATGGCCCGTGTTGGCATTGGCTCCGACCAGTACACTGTGGTAACCGTTCCCTACGACATCGAGCTGTTCGCTTCTGGTGAAATTCCAGTGTGGGATGTTTACCTGACGGGGAGCATAGACATAGTGCGGCAGGCCGGATACAACCTTAACATTATCTATCCGGATAATTATGGCGTTCATTTTTACAACGACACTATCTTCGCCACCGACGACTTCATCGCCGAAAACCCCGATCTGGTGCTGCGCTTCGTGCGGGCTACGCTGCGGGGCTGGCGCTGGGCGGTCGAGAATGCGGATGAGGCCGGACGGCTGGCCCTGGAGTACGACCCGACACTGAATGCAGCGGTACAGGTGGCGCAGATGGAGGCCAGCCTGCCGCTGATCCACACGGGCGAGGACCAGATTGGCTGGATGCGCGCCGAGATCTGGCAAGGCATGCACGATACGCTGTTGGAGCAGGGAGTGTTGGAACGGCCCATAGACCTGAGCACCGTCTATACCATGCAGTTCCTGGAGAAGGTATACGAGTAGTAACTATGAAACTGAGCGCTAAACTCACACTGATCTTCCTGCTGTTGTCGATCGTGCCGCTGTCACTGGTAGGCTATCTGGCTTATGTGGACGGCCGCCAGGCGATCGAACAGGGCACAATCAACCGCCTGCTGACCGCCACGCTGCTCAAAGAAGCCGAATTCATGGGCTGGTTGGATGACAACAAAGTCGATATTCAGGCGCTGGCGGCCCGGCCCGGTATCCAGCAGTATGCCGCCGTGCTAGTCTCCCAGGACCCGACCAGTCCGGAATATCTAGCCGCCTACGACCGTATTCGCCAGGATCACTTCGTGCCCCTGCTGGAAATTAATGACAATTTCCTGGATTTTTCACTCATTCGCGCCACTGATGGCTTAATCGTGGCCTCGACACATGAGGGATTGGAGGGCATATACCGGGAAAGTGAGGTTTTTTTCATCGAGGGACAGCAAGATACCTTTGTTGGCAATATCACTTATTCTGTGCCTATGGGCGAACAGTTGATGCACATCAGCACGCCGGTGAGGGACGACGCCGGCACCGTGATCGCGGTGCTAGTCGGCCATTTAAATCTGGTCGATATAGCCAACATCATGGCACGGCGCAGCAGTCTGAGCGCGAGCGAAGAGACTTACCTGGTCAATTCGTTTAATTTCATGGTCACCGAAAGCTTGTTGGTGTCTGATTTCAGTCTGACAAAAGCTGTGTATTCCGATGGGATTAATGATTGCCTGGCACAACAAAGCGGCAGCGGCTTCTATGATGATTACCGGGGTGTCCCAGTTATGGGCGCCTACCGGTGGATGCCGGAACGCGAACTGTGCATTGTGACCGAAATGGATGAGCGTGAAGCCCTGGCGCCGATTGTCGATCTGCGCAACTCGGTTCTATTGATCGGTGTCATCATTGGCCTGGGCGCGATGGCATTGGGGGTGTTCTTTGCACGTTCGATCACCGTCCCTATGCGCCGGTTAGTTGAGGGAATCGAAGAGATCGGCCAGGGCAACCTAAATTACCAGATCGCCGTGCGGGGCAGGGACGAGATCAGCCAGCTGGCGGGTGCTTTCAATGACATGGCCGCCCGACGCAAAGGAGTTGAGGAGGCGCTGCGCGCGACTAAGGACCGGCTGCAATACCTGGTTTCCTCCAGCCCGACGGTGATCTATACCAGTAAGCCGTACGGCGATTATGGCGCCACTTTCATCAGCGAGAACGTAACCCAACTGATTGGCTACGAACCTCGGGAGTTCATCGAGGATGCCGGGTTCTGGGCCAGCCATATCCACCCTGACGATGGAACGCGCGTTCTCGATGAGATGCCCGCCCTATTCGAACACGGACACCATGTGCACGAATACCGCTTCCGGCTCCGGGATGGAACGTATCGGTGGATGCGCGACGAGTTGAAGCTGGTGAGGGACGCCGGCGGCGAGCCGCTGGAGACCATCGGCTACTGGATAGACATCACTGAGCAGGTGGAAGCCGAGGAGGAATTGAGAAAACACCGCGACCATCTGGAGGAGTTGGTCGCCGAGCGCACGAGCGCATTGCGTAGATCGCACCGCGAGATTGACACCAGAAACCAACTCCTCTCCATCTTCCTTACTATCCCCGACGATGAGATGTATGCAGAGGTACTGAAGATTATCCTCGACGTTATGGAAAGCGAATACGGCGTTTTTGGGTATATCGGCGAGGATGGCGCTTTAGTAGTGCCCACCATGACCAGAACGATCTGGGATCAGTGCGAAGTAGCACAAAAAGACATCGTGTTTCCTCGTGAGACGTGGGGAAACAGTGCATGGCCTCGAGCGGTACAAGAAGGAAAAACGAACTACTCAAATGAGCCTTCTACACTTACGCCCGAGGGACATGTTCGCGTTGACAGGCATGTATCTATGCCGATCGTTTATGGAGGGGATTCAATTGGGCTGGTTCAAGTCGCGAATAAGGCGACGGCTTATACAGAACGTGATATCGAGTTGTTGGAAACCCTGGGCAATAACATAGCCCCTGTTCTACAGGCCAGGTTGCAAGCAGAAAGGCAAGAGCAACAGCGCACACGGGCCGAGGAGACTCTGCGCCGTTACGCCAAACGCCTGGCGGCCATCAACCGCCTTGGCCGCACCATCTCCTCTGGCCTCGAGATCACCCAGGTCTACGACAACTTTGTGAAAGAGCTACTGGCGCTGATACCGCTTGATCGAACCTCGATCGTGCTGCTGGACGAAGCGGGAGACCAGTGGCAGATAACCCGGCAGTGGACCCAGCATGAACCGGCGCTCACGCCCAGTGGATGGCAACCGGTGCAAGGATCGGTGATCGAATGGCTGGTCACTAATCGTGTTCCGTTCCTGGAACGCGAAATCGGCGAGCAGGGGGAGTGGCCAGAAACGGCGCTGCTGCAACGCGAGGGAATCCGGTCACGCCTGCTCTTGCCCCTGATCATTCAGGAAAAGGTCATGGGTGTGCTGACGGCTGCCAGCAGCCAGCCGGATGCCATCTCCGAAGACGATCAGAGTGCTCTGACGGCCATCGCCGACCAACTCAGCATTGCCATTCAGAACTCACGTCTGTATGGGCAAGTGCAGCGCCATGCTGCCGACCTGGAACAGCGCGTGGTCGAGCGTACCGCGCAATTGGAAGTCTCCAACAAAGAACTCGAGGCTTTTTCCTACTCCATTTCGCACGACCTGCGCGCGCCGCTCCGCGCGATGGATGGCTTTTCACGCATACTGCTCGAAGACTACGCACCCGATCTGCCGGGTGAAGCCCAACGTTACCTGGGTCTGGTGTGCGACAGTGCGCTGCAGATGGGCAACCTGATCGATCACCTGCTTGCCTTTGCACGCCTGGGCCGCCAGCCACTCACGAAGGAGCGTGTCGCGCCCGGCGATCTCGTGCCAAACGCGCTGGCCGATTTGAGCGCCGACCAAGAGGGGCGGGAGGTCGAGATCACCATCGGCGAGTTGCCGCCCTGCCAGGC